>CABUPM010000007.1 GCA_902493345.1 uncultured Eubacteriales bacterium
AGGACCATGGGATTCCGGAGCAGGCACAGGTCAATCAGCAGCTGCTGCGGATGAGCAAGGAGACGGGATTGCCGCTGGTGGCGACCAATGATGTGCATTATACGTACAAAGAAGACGCGGCGGCTCATGATATTCTGCTGTGCATTCAGACCGGGAAAAAGGTGGATGATCAGGACCGGATGCGCTATGAGGGCGGCCAGTTCTATCTGAAGTCTCCGGAAGAGATGGCGGAGCTCTTTCCCTATGCGCCGCAGGCGATTGCCAACACCGAGGAGATTGCCAGGCGCTGCCAGGTGGAATTCAAATTCCATGAGCTCAAGCTTCCTGCTTACGATGTGCCGCAGGGGTATGATGCCCGCGGGTATCTGCGGATGCTCTGTGAAAAAGGACTCTCAGAGCGTTATGCGCAGGAGACGCCGGAGCTGAGAGAACGGTTGGAATATGAGCTGGGCGTCATCGAGAAGATGGGATATGTAGATTATTTCCTGATTGTATGGGATTTTATCAACTATGCCAAATCTCAGGGAATTATGGTAGGGCCGGGCCGAGGATCGGCTGCGGGCAGCGTAGTGGCGTACTGTTTGCGGATTACGGATATAGAGCCGACACAGTATAGCCTGATTTTTGAACGATTCTTGAATCCGGAACGAGTCAGTATGCCGGATATCGACGTGGATTTCTGTTACCGCAGACGGCAGGAAGTGATCGAGTATGTGACCAGAAAGTACGGAGCGGATCGGGTGAGTCAGATCATCACGTTCGGCACCATGGCGGCGAGGCTCGTGATTCGGGATGTAGGGCGGGCGCTGGATATGCCCTATGGCGAGGTAGACAAGATTGCCAAGATGATTCCGCGGGATCTGGGAATGACGATCGATAAAGCGCTGGAGGTCAATCCGGAACTGGCAGGACTCTATAAGAGTGATGAGCGGATCAAGAAGCTGATCGACATGTCGCTGCGTCTGGAGGGGCTGCCGCGTCATGCTTCGACTCATGCGGCCGGTGTCGTGATCTCCAAGCGCCCGGTCATGGATTATGTACCGCTGGCGACCAATGATGGTGCGCCGGTGACGCAGTTTACGATGACGACCATCGAGGAGCTGGGCCTTCTGAAGATGGACTTTTTGGGCCTGCGGACGCTGACTGTGATCCAGGACGCGCTGGACCTGGTGGAAAAGCAGTATGGGAAAAAGATCAAGACGGATGAGATCCCCATGGATGATCCGGAGGTGTACCAGACGATCGGCGCGGGCAAGACCGTGGGAATCTTTCAGCTGGAGAGCGGAGGCATGACTTCCTTTATGAAGGAGCTGCGTCCGGAGGGGATTGAGGACATCATCGCCGGAATTTCCCTCTACCGCCCGGGGCCGATGGACTTTATCCCTAAATATGTAGAAGGGAAAAAGCATCCGGAGGCGGTGAAGTATACGGCGCCGCAGCTGGAACCGATTCTGAGCGCCACTTATGGCTGCATTGTCTACCAGGAGCAGGTCATGCAGATCGTTCGAGATCTGGCAGGATATACCATGGGACGTGCGGACCTGGTGCGTAAAGCAATGTCCAAGAAAAAAGCGGACGTGATGGCCAGAGAGCGGCAGTTTTTCGTCTATGGCAATGAAGAAGAAGGCGTTCCGGGATGCGTCAAAAGGGGCGTTAGCGCGGAGCAGGCGGAGAAGATCTTTGACGAGATGACTGATTTTGCCAAGTATGCCTTTAATAAGGCGCACGCGGCCTGTTATGCGGTTGTGGCATATCAGACTGCCTGGCTCAAGGTGCATTATCCGGTAGAATTCATGGCGGCGCTGCTGACATCGGTTATCGATCATCCGGGAAAGGTCGCGGAATATATCCAGAGCCTCAAGTCGATGAATATCGAATTGACTTCTCCGGACATCAATGAGGGATATACCGGATTTTCCGTATCGGCGGATCATCGGATCCGGTATGGATTGTCGTCGATCAAGGGTGTCGGACAGGCGGTGGTGGACCGGATTGTAGCAGAAAGGGAAAAAGCAGGGCCGTTCCGGAGCATGACGGACTTTTGCCGCAGAATGCAGGGCGCGGATATGAACCGGAAAGTGCTGGAGAATCTGATCAAGGCGGGAGCCTTCGATTCTCTCGGCGGGAGTCGGCGGGAGTACCTGGAACAAAGCGGAACGGTGATGGCGGCGGCTGCGCAATGGTATAAAAATCAGCTGTCCGGACAGATGGATCTCTTTGGTATGGGAGATGAAGAAGGAGAAAAGGATGTAGCGGATCGGCTGCAGGGATTGGCGGAATATCCGCAGGAACAGAAGCTGGCGTTGGAGAAAGAGGTTCTGGGAATCTATCTGACGGGACATCCGCTGCAGGAGTACGAGGAAGAGTGGCGGAAGGTGATCAGCCGCAACGCGGGCGATTTCCGATGGGACGAAGAAGAGGAGCGATGCGGAGTGATCGATGGCGAGACTGCGACGATCGGCGGTGTCATCATGAATCTGCAGACCAAGATCACCAAGAGTAATAAGATGATGGCCTTTGTTACGCTGGAGGATCTCTACGGCAGCGTAGAGGTGCTGCTCTTCCCCAATGTTTATGAAGAAGCGAGACCGTATCTCGCGACGGATGCCAGAGTCTTTGTACGGGGCCGGGTGAGCGTTGGCGACGATGAAAACGCGAAGATGGTTGCGCAGGCGGTAGCACCCTTTGGGCAGGCGGCGTCGCTGGGCAGTGAGCAGCAGGTGTACCGTAGGCGCTATGAGGGCCGAGGGACGCAGGTGGCTCCGGCGGCTCAGGCTGCGGCAGAGGCGGCGCAGAAGGAGAACACGAAAGTGCTGTGGCTTCGGCTGGCAGGACAGGCGGATTGGGAGAGCAAGCAGCAGGAGCTGCTGAACCTTTTCCGGCAGTATCCGGGACCGTACGATCTGTATCTGTATCTGACAGCGGAGAAGCAGCGTTTAAAAGCACCGGCGGCATACAGGATCTCCAAGAGCTCGGAATTGTATAATAAGCTGGAGGCGCTGCTGGGCGCCGGATCTGTTGTCTGGCGCTGAAGGACCTGAGTTTTCATAAAAAAGGACTTGAAATTTGATCTTTCATCGTGTACAATAAAATTGGAGGGATTTGCGGCTTATGCGTCCCTTGAAATCTGAATAGGAATGTGCCGTTATATAGAAAGGATGATTAGTCATGGAGGGCAGTCTCAGAACGGTTGGAGTATTGACCAGCGGAGGAGATGCACCGGGAATGAACGCGTGTATTCGTGCGGTAGTCAGAAGCGCCCTGAACAGGGGTTGCCGCGTTATGGGAATCCGCAAGGGATATGCTGGTTTGCTGAAGGGTGACGTGTTGGATATGCATGCCAACAGTGTCGCGGATATTATTCATCGTGGCGGTACGATTTTATATACCGCACGGTGTCCGGAATTCCTGGAAGCAGAGTATCAGGACCGCGCGGCGGAGATGTGCCGTATTTTCGGAATCGACGGATTGGTGATCATTGGCGGAGACGGTTCTTTCCGTGGAGCGCAGAAGCTGTCCCAGAGAGGAATCAGCGTGGTAGGCGTTCCAGGTACGATCGATCTGGATATCGCCTGTTCCGAGTACACGATAGGATTTGATACAGCGACGAATATCGCGGTTGAAGCGGTTGCGAGACTGCGGGATACTTCCACATCCCATGAGCGCTGCAGCGTTGTTGAGGTTATGGGACGTAACTGCGGAGAATTGGCTCTGTGGACGGGAATCTCTACAGGAGCGGATGCGATCATGATTCCGGAGGACGCGGAGTCTCAGAGCTTTGATCATCTGATCCGCGTGATTATGGAGAACCGTGCCCGCGGCAAGAAGCATAACATTATTATTGTCGCGGAGGGCGTAGGACATGCCGAGGAATTGGCGCAGCGGATTCATGAGGTAACAGGCATCGAGTCCCGGGCAACGATTTTGGGTCATGTACAGCGCGGCGGCCGTCCGACGGCACTGGATATCAAGCATGCTTCTATGATGGGATATCTGGCGGTAGAAGCTTTGTACCGCGGAGAGACCAACCGGATTATCGGTGTGCAGAAGGGACAGTATGTGGATCTGGATATCGATGAGGCTCTGGCAATGAAGCGGAAGCCGTCGATGGATATCTGGAATGCCAATCTGCACATAAGTACATATTAATAGGGATCAATTAATGAAAAAGAGGGAAATTCTGATACCGGTCATTTTGACCGGTATCCTTAGTTCTATTGTTTATTTGCTGTTTCAGCTGTTTCCGTACGGAGAATTGACATTGGCCTGGTGCGACGCGAGACAGCAGGTCGTGCCGCTGCTGCTGGATCTGAAGGATATGCTGTGTGGGGAACAGTCCGTATTCTTAAATCTGCAGAATGCCGGCGGGATGGATATGTGGGGCGTGCTGTTCTTTTTTGTAACAAGCCCGCTGCATTTGCTGACAGCTTTTGTGCCGGATGAGGGGATGTTCGGCTTTTTTAATATTCTGGTAGTCATGAAGCTGATGCTTTGCGCGGCTTCGGCGTACTGGTTCTTCCGAAAGAAGTTTTCAGAGCTGGGAGTGGGCTTGGCTTCGGCGCTGGCGCTGATGTATGCGTTCTGCGGATTTAATATGATGTTCTATCAGAATGTGATCTGGCTGGATACGGCATATTTGTTCCCGGTACTGCTGATGGGGCTGGACCGACTGCTGCGCGAGGGAAAACCGGGACTCTATATCGGTGTCCTGTGTGCGGAGCTGTTTGTCAATTATTATATGAGCTATATGGTGGTCCTGTTTCTGCTGATCGGATCAGGACTGTATCTGTGTATGTGCTGCAGCCGCGCGGAGAGACGCCGCGGGGCGCTGCTCTTTATTCTGTCCAGCGCTGTTGCGGCTTGTCTAACCGCCTGTATTTGGCTGCCCTGCCTGGGGGCCTATCTGGAGTCCGCCAGAGGGTCGAATCTGCTGCAGAATCTGAAGAGAAGCCGTGTGCTGCCATCCTTGGTGACTACGATACCGCTTCTGTTTTGTACGGGGATCTTTGTGCCGTCCCTGGCCTTTTTTCCGTATCAGCGGATGAAAAAGCGGCCGGAACTGTCATGGATTCTGATCATGGCGATTCTGATGATTTTGCCGCTCTGCCTGGAGCCGATCAATAAGATCTGGCACACGGGCAGCTATCAGTGTTTCCCTGCCCGGTACGGATATATCACATCCTTTTTGCTGCTGATGACTGCGGCTTGCTCTCTGGCGGAGATTCTCCGGAGCAAGTCAGCACAGCCGACGTCGGAGTCCGTACAGGATTCGACACGGACGGGAGTCCGCATGATGGCGGCATCCGTGATCTGCGTGGCCTGTGTAGCGCTGCTGGCGGCCTTTTTGCTGCCCTATATGCAGGAAGAAAAGGAGACCATGAATGCGTATACCACAGGGCTGTGGGGAGATGCGGAATCTTTCCGGACACTGGGTTATGCGGCGGCGGCCGTGAGTGCGGTATACCTGATTGTATTGGCACTGGGGCGCCTGGGCTGGCTGCACAAGGGGGCGCTGGCCGCGGCACTGCTGGGCGTACTGCTGGTGGAGAGCGTCTTTAACGGCGGCGTGTATATGGGGTATCCGGCGGCAGATCAGAGCGGATACAATGATATTCTGGATCTGGGACAGCACCTGCAGGAGCAGGGCTTTTACCGGGTCAAGACACAGCGCAGAGAGGTTGAGGCCAATTGGATGGGAGCGGCCGGGCTTCCGACGCTGTCGCACTATACGTCGCTTACAGGGGAAGACTATCTGTTTTCCATGAAGAAGCTGGGCTATTCCGCCTATTGGATGGAGGCGGATTCTCAGGGCGGCACTCAGTTTACGGATGCGCTCCTGTCCAATCTCTATACGGTTAAGCGGATACAGGAAGTCGCGGCGGGGGATACGGTCGTATATCAGAATACAAGATACGCATTGATTCAGAACCCCTATCGGTTGCCATCCGCACTAATCAGCGATGTAAGCTGGCCCGCGGTGTCGCAGATGGGGACGGGAGATCGTTTTGAAGCGCAGAATCGTCTGTATCAGAGCCTGATGGGGACGCAGGAGGATCTGTTTGTCCGATACGATCCGGCACAATTGAAAAACCTGACCTATGAGAATGGGAAAATTGTCCTGGCAGCGGGCGAGAAGATCGGGATGATTACCTATTATATTCATGTGGAAGGACGGCAGACGCTGTATTTCGATTGCTTTGGAGGACGATACACGACAAGGCTGTCCGAGGCGGAGAATGGGGCCTGTACGGTCATGGTGAATAACCGTCTGCTTGAGTCGGATTACCCGGCCAAAAAGATCAACGGCATCTTGGAGCTGGGAACCTTTGAAGATGAAGAGGTCAAAATAGAGATCGGGATCAGTAAGAACATCAGTCCGGCATCCTTTGGCGTGGCGGGACTTGCGGAAGAAACGATGCAGAACCTGGAAAAGGAAGCTAGAGGAACGGAATTGGAGATTCAGGGGAGTACGGTCCGCGCGTATGTGCAGAATGGGCGCGCCGGACAGACAATGCTGATTCCGCTGGCCTACCATAAGGGATATGAGGTACGGATCAATGGGGAAAAAGCACAGGTGAATGAAGCGCTGAGCGGATTTATGTCGGTAACGCTGGTGAGCGGTGAGAACAGAATAGAACTGACGTACCATACGCCGGGATTGCGCCTGGGGTTGGGGATCAGTGTTTTTGGACTGTGTGCGGCAGGACTTCTGCTCTGGAAGCGGAGGCGCGTTGCGGCATATAAGGGCAGATGCTATAAGATTGCAGGCACTATGCCGTATCTGTGGCTTGTAGGAATGATTGCGGTAATTTATATTATGCCAATGGTGGTAGCACGAGGAGGATGGAAGTAAATGAAAAAGATTCATGTGGACGTGCGGGTAAAGCCGTTGAGTTATGAGGTGCGAATCGGAAGCGGGATCCTGACAGAGCTTGCGTCGGATCTGCGGGAGAGGTCCTTGGGAAAACGGTATGCAGTCATTACGGACAGTCAGGTTGGACGGCTGCATGGAGATGCGCTCATGGAGGCGCTGAAGCATGCCGGATTGAACGCGCAGCTTTTTGTGTTCCCGGCGGGTGAGAGCAGTAAGAATCGTCAGGAAAAGGAACGTCTGGAGGACGCGATGCTGGAGGCGGGACTGGGCCGGGATTCGGCAGTCATTGCGCTCGGCGGAGGGGTTGTCGGCGATCTGGCGGGTTTTGTAGCAGCAACGTACATGCGGGGAGTTCCGGTGATTCAGGTACCGACCACTACACTGGCTATGGCGGACTCCGCGATCGGCAGCAAGACAGCCGTGGATGTGCCCTACGGCAAGAACCTGATCGGAGCGTTTCATAGCCCGGAAGCTGTATACATGGATATGAACCTTTTAAGTACGCTGGACGAGCGTAATTATTATGCGGGACTGGTGGAGCTGATCAAGCACGGGTTCATTCAGCGGCCGTCGCTGCAGGAGTATCTTGCGGAACATAAGGAGACGATTATCTCCAGGAGCGGAGCGGAGTATCCGGCGGTGATGGAGGAGCTGCTGTATCAGAACAGTGCGGTTAAGAACGATGTGGTCAGTCAGGACCAGAAGGAGAATAACCTGCGTAAGATTCTGAATTACGGACATACATTGGGGCACGCGGTAGAGATGAGCAGCAATTTTCAGATGATCCATGGAGAATGCGTGGCGGTCGGCATCGCATACGCGGCCTATCTGGCGCAGCAGTTGGGATTGTGCAGCGCGGACTGGGCCGGAGCGCAGCTTCGGATCCTGAGAGAATATCGCCAGGAATGCCGGATTCCGGCAGGGATTCCGACAGATACGCTGATCGAGATCATGAAGCATGATAAAAAAGCGAGAAACGGACAGATAGAATTTGTCCTTCTGGCGGGACCCGGACAGCCGGTGCAGCAGAACGGAGAGTATGGTATACCGGTAAAAGAAGATATACTGTGCCAAACTATTGAAGAATTCAGAAAAATTAAATAATTGAGAAAAAACTATTGCGATCCGGTGGAGAGTATGGTATACTGGAGAGGCATAGGAGATGCGCCGGCAAAATTTCTCCAGAATTTCAAAATAATCCTTGCTATTCACTCAAAGATATAGTATAATAAAAAACTGAACGATTATCCTTGCTCTTGCCAGTGCAAGGGCCAAAGTCCAAAAGGAGGTGTAGACGATGAACAAGTACGAGGTTGCAGTTGTAGTAACCGCTCAGATCACTGATGAGGAGCGTGCTGCAGTTGTAGAGCAGGTTAAGGCTTACATCGCACGTCGTGGTGGTAATGTTACGGAAGTCGAAGATTGGGGCAAGCGCCGTCTTGCTTACGAGATCGCTAAGCAGTCCGAGGGTTACTATTACTTCGTAAAGGTAGATGCAGAGCCGACGATGAGCGTTGAGCTGGAGAAGGACCTGCGTATCATGGAGAACGTGCTTCGCTATCTGATCGTAAGAGAAGAAGAGTGAGCAGCATTGAAGCCGGGGAGGTTTTTCAATGAATAAAGTGATTTTGATGGGTCGTTTGACCCGTGATCCGGAAGTGCGTTATTCTCAGTCCGGACAGGCTGTATGCCGTTATACTCTGGCAGTGAACCGCTCTTATAAGAGAGAGGGCGAGCCGGATGCTGATTTCTTCAATGTTATTGCGTTTGCGCAGCGCGGTGAGTTCGCGGGAAAGTATTTCCGCAAAGGCATGATGGTCGCGATTTGCGGTGAGCTGAGAAACAGCAGCTATGAACAGAACGGTGTTAAGCGCTATGTGACGGACATTATTGTAACGGACCAGTATTTTGCAGAGAGCAAGGCTTCTTATGAAGGACGCAGCCAGGGCGGAAGCCATGCGCAGCAGTCCGGCGGCTATCAGAATTATCAGTCGGTAGCACCGCAGAACAACAATTTTGCTCCGCAGAATAATGGATTCGCGCCGCAGGGCAATCCGTATCAGCAGCCTTCTTATGGGGCGGCTCCGATGGATTCTCAGACCGGTGCGAGCGGTCCGGAAGGCTTTACGCCTGTAGATGCAACATTAGAAGGTGACGCGGATCTGCCGTTTTAAGGCAGGCCGCACCGATTAAGAATAGGAGGTTTTTGTCATGGCAGTTCCTCAGAAGAAGAGACCCACCATGCGCCGCAAAAAGCGTGTTTGCAGCTTCTGCGCCGAGAATGGCGAGACGCTGAGCTATAAGGATGTAGCAAAGCTTAGAAGATACGTATCTGAGCGGGGCAAGATTCTGCCTCGTCGTATCAACGGCAACTGTGCTAAGCATCAGCGTGTGCTGACGATCGCTGTAAAGCGTGCCCGTCATCTGGCTCTGATGCCGTACACCGTAGATTAATACAGAGTATGAAAGACGCCGGTCATCGAATGACCGGCGTTTTTTACTTGATAAATACACATGGATTTGTTATAATAAGACCAGCCTTATGGTGAAACCTTAAAGGAGAGCTGGAATGTTGAATAAAAGACAACGGACCATGATGCCGGCGCAGGTTCTGACGCTGGGCTTCGCAATCATTATTATAATTGGTACGGTGTTGTTGATGCTGCCCACGGCGAGTGCGGCAGGGCAGTGGACGGATCCGCTCACCGCGCTGTTTACGGCGACAACGTCCGTATGTGTAACAGGGCTGGTTACAGTACCGACCTACAGCCATTGGTCTGTAGCGGGGCAATGGATCATTCTGCTATTGGTAGAGCTTGGAGGGCTGGGGTTCATGACCTTCGCAACCATGGCAATCCTATTGGCGGGCCGTAGAGTCACGTTGAAGAGAAAGCTTTTGATTCAGGAGGCTTTGAGTCAGAATACGCCGGGCGGAGTGACGCAGCTGGTTCGGCAGGTCTTTTTTGGGACCTTTTTGGTGCAGGGAGCGGGAGCGCTGCTTCTGGCGCTGCGTTTCTGCCCAGAGTATGGGCTGGCAAGGGGAATCTATTATGGAATCTTTCACTCAATCAGCGCCTTTTGCAATGCGGGCCTGGATATTCTGGGGCCGGACAGTCTGATCCCCTATGCCGGAGATACCTATGTAAACACAGTGGTTGTGCTGTTGATCGTGCTGGGCGGTCTGGGCTATGTCGTCTGGCTGGATGTATGCAAGGCTTTGAGAGAAGCATATAAGCCATCGAGAGGGCTCAGACGGTATTGCTACATACGGCGGGTGTGGAGACACTGCTCGCTGTATTCGAAACTTGTGCTGACGATGACGGCAGGATTGATCCTCTTAGGCTGGCTAGGTTTTATCGGAATGGAATGGAACAATCCGGAGACTTTGGGCGGTATGCCGATAGCAGAACGCCTTCAGGCCGCGTTTTTTCAGTCGGTGACAACCCGTACGGCAGGATTTGCGGGGATTGCGCAAGGAGGGCTTACAGATAATTCTAAGGTACTGTCCAGTATCTTGATGTTTATCGGCGGCTCTTCCGGCGGTACAGCCGGAGGAATCAAAACCGTGACGGTGGCAGTGATGCTCCTGACGATTGGTTCTTATATCCGAGGCCATGGCGATGTTGAGGTGTTTAGCAGAAGGATCGCGCCGTCAGCGGTACGCCGGGCGTTTTCACTTGGAATCTGCGCTTTTTTGCTGGAAATCCTGTTTACGATGGTGATCGGCGGGATAGAAGGCTTGCCTTTTGTGGATGTTCTGTTTGAAGTCGCGTCGGCGATAGGAACGACGGGACTCAGCGTAGGGATCACAGCGGGGCTTACGCCCCTCAGTCAGATCTTGCTGATCCTGTTGATGTATATCGGACGTTTGGGACCGCTGACCGTGATGATGGCGTTAAGGATTCGTCAGGAGGAATCCCGGACCAATGTCCGCTGTCCGGAGGAGGAGGTTATGATCGGATGAAGAAGCAGACCAAGAGTTTTGCGGTATTGGGATTGGGCCGTTTTGGAAGCAATATTGCCAGAACATTGGAGGAATACGGCGCTCAGGTGCTGGCGGTAGATTCTCGGGAGGAAAAGGTTGAGGAGATTGCCGATGGAGTAACTCATGCGGTACAGGCGGATGTGACGGACTTGTCGGCACTGCGTTCTATGGGAATAGCGGAATTTGACGGAGTCATAGTCGCAATTGGCGAAAATATGGAGACCAGTATCATTACGATTATGCATCTGAAGGACCTGGGCGCGAAGCATATTATTGCCAAGGCGCAAAATGAGCTGCATGCCAAGGTGTTGAAGCGGATCGGGGCCAACCGGGTGATTCTTCCGGAGAAGGATATGGCGGTACGCGTAGGACATGGCCTGGTCAACGGTAATATTCTGGACTATATAGAGCTGTCCGAAGAATACGGCATCTACGAGATCGCCGCACCGAAGGAGTGGCAGGGGAATACTCTGGTTCAGCTCAATCTCCGGGCACGCCTGGGGATCAATGTTATGGCCGTACATAAGAGCGGCGGAGAATTTGTGGTATCTCCCGGCGCGGAGTATCTGGTGAGTGCCGGGGATCAGATGGTTGTGATTGCCAGAAAAGATATCGTGGATCAGTTGGTGGATTGAGATGGCAGAATATATATCCAGTATGCAGAATCCGGCAGTTAAGCTGCTGAAGAGCCTGCACAGCAAAAAGGGCAGATATGAGAACGGCCTGTTTCTGGTAGAAGGGACGCGTTTGTGCAGTGAGATCTGCCCGCCGTGGCAGACGGAGCTTTTGATATTCAGTGAGAGATTCTATGAAGAAAACGCGGAGAGGAAAGAGCTGATTGCCGGATGTCCTGAGGCAAAGGTTCGAATTCTGCCGGAGGAAGTCTTTGCCGCTGTATCTGATACGCAGCATCCGCAGGGAGTGTTGGCGGCGGTCCGGATGCGTCTGTTTGACCTGAGCGTATTCACTCAGAAAAAGAATCCGTTTCTGGTGGTATTGGAGGATTTGCAGGATCCCGGCAATGCAGGGACGATTCTGCGGACAGCGGATGCCGCCGGGGCGGATGGCATTCTCTGTTCTAAGGGAACGGTAGATTTTTACAGCCCCAAAACGGTACGCGCATCCATGGGATCCATTTTCCATCTGCCGGTCGTGCAGGCGGAGAACATCGCGGAAGACCTTTTAGAGCTGAGGCAGCATGGAGTCCATTTGCTGGCGGCGCACCTGCAGGGCAGCCGGCCGCATTTTGAGGCAGATTATACCGGAGGTTGCGCCATCATGATCGGGAATGAAGGAAATGGATTGACACCGGAAGCCGCCGCTCTGGCGGACGAACGGGTTCGAATCCCGCAGCCGGGCCGGGCAGAGTCCCTGAATGCTTCGGTAGCGGCCGGAATATTGATCTATGAAGCACTGAGACAACGTACAGGAGGAGAGATATCATGCATATGAAGTTGTTTTCGATTGGACCGCTGAATGTGTACAGCTATGGACTGATGATCGCACTCGGCATTATCACGGCGGTATGGCTCGCGATGCGTCGCTGCTCGGCTCGCGGACTGGATAAGGACCAGATGTTCAATATGGGCTTTCTGGGGATTGTGCTTGGCGTGATCGGCGCCAAGCTGATGTATTATATCGTGGAGCTGCCTGCGATCCTTCAGGATCCGTCGCTGCTGTTGGATATTACCAATGGCTTTGTGGTATACGGCGGAATCATTACCGGAATTCTGGCGCCGTATATCTATGCCCGGGTCAAGAAGCTGCCTTTCCTGAAATATTTGGATATAGCGATTCCGTCCATTCCGCTGGCTCAGGGACTGGGGCGGATCGGATGCTTTTTGGCGGGTTGCTGCTATGGAAAGCCGACGGATGCATGGTTTGGCGTAATCTTTCCGGCCGATGGTCTTGCGCCCGCGGGGATTTCTCTGGTTCCGACTCAGCTTTTTTCCAGTATTGGAGATTTCGCGATAGCGGCATTTTTACTGTGGTATACCCGAAAGGGCAAGGAGCGGCAGGAAGGAATGGCGGCAGGATGGTATATGGCGCTCTACGCGGTCGGAAGATTCATCATTGAGTTCTTCCGCGACGATCCCAGAGGAACGGTTGGGTTCCTGTCTACTTCACAGTTTATCGCTGTGATTATGCTGGTTGCGGCAATTGTCTGGATCTGTCTGTGCCTGAAAAAGCGCAAGGCAAAAGAAGAGGCGGAAGCTGAGAAAAAGGTGGACGCGGAGCTGGCAGCAGAACAGGAAGAACGGGAACAACGTAAGCGGGAATGGAAGAAGATCGGACAGGCTTTACGTCCGGAAGAGCCTGATAAGGAGGATAATCAGGATTCTGAATAAGAATGTATGAATCAAAACGGGTCCCCGCTGACATCCGGCAGCAGGGGCCTGTTTTGACTTGGACGGAGGATAAAAACGCTGTGCTCCGGCGGACGGAGTACATGGTAATAATGACGGAGTGGATCGATTTTAATATGCAGGATTTATTATCGTATTAAAAAAGTATCAGTATTTATTCAAAAACTATTGATTTCGAATAGCAGTTATGCTATACTTCGTGTATACAGAGGAAGATTACTGCAGATGGGTGTTGTGCAAAAAGCTGCATGTGATAAATCTGGTATTCTCTACTCCATCCGGTAAGCATTACGATGAAGCTGCAGAGCCTTGGCAAATCCCATAATCCCGAGTTTTTTGGCGATTTGCTTTTTTCAGACCCTGTATAAGTGATTACTTATTTTAGATGAAGGATGTATTTGTATGGAGCCTAATAATATGAAGCAGGTTTTTATAAAGAGTGTGGTGCGGGTGGTCGCCCGGGACGGTCTGGGCAAGGCAACGACCAAGGCGATTGCCACGGAGGCCAAGCTCAATGAAGCCTACATCTATCAGTGCTTCTCCAATAAGGATGAGCTTCTGAGCGAAGCGTTCTATCTGGAGGACAAGAATTTCGCTCAGTACTTGCATGAAGCGCTACCAGTCATGAGAACCAAGGGGATCTCCTGGAGAGACCGGGTGTATCAGCTATGGATAGGCAGCTGGAGGTACATACTGGAGAAGGAAGACGATTGCTGCTTTTATCTTCGGTATTACTATTCTGCCCAGTGTCGGACACATGCATACGCTACGCATCTGAAGTTCTTTCATGAGCTGATTGACAGTACAAGGCCGACGTTTAAGCCGGAGACCAATGTAGATATGCTGATCCACCAGATCTTTGATACGATGCTATCCTTTGCAGCAAGAGTGTTGGGTGGAGAGATGGAGAATAATGAGGAAACAGCCAAGTGGGCCTTTGAGCAGATCTACAGCTTTGTAATACCCAATGTCAAGCCGGAAGTATTAGAGGAAATCTTATGAATGGTAAGCTAAGAAAAGTGTGGAATGCGGTCAGCAGTGTTCTGGTAGCGTTGGTTGTGTTGCTGGCGGTTCTGCTGGTCGGCGTAAGATTGGTTGGGTTTCAGGTATTTACCGTATTGTCCGGTTCGATGGAGCCTACATATCATACCGGAGCCTTGATCTATGTCAAGAAGGTGGATCCATATACCATTCAGGTAGGACAACCGATCACCTTCCTGTTGACGGAGGACACAGTTGCGACGCATCGGGTCGTAGAGATCGTCAAGGACGAGACTGATCCGAACGTAATTCGGTTCCGTACCAAGGGAGATGCCAATGAAGTGGAGGACGGCAGTCTGGTGCATTATAAAAATGTGATCGGAGTTCCCGTCTTTTCTATCCCGTATCTGGGCTATGTCGCGGATTTTATCCAGCATCCGCCCGGAACGTATATCGCGATTGCGGCGGGGGCGATTCTTCTGCTGCTGGTACTGCTGCCGGACCTTTTACACGGGGGCAAGGACGGCGGTACATCACAACAAGGGTAATGCCATACGGCTCCCTATAGATTATTATTGTTTAAGGAGGTTTTCGCGATGAGGAGAAAAAGCAAGGCTTTGATCTTGACTCTTTGTGTAGCACTGTTGGTTGCAGCATCCGTGTTGGGCACGCTGGCATATCTGACTGCGCAGTCAGCGCCGGTAGTGAATACATTCAAGGGCAGCAATGTGCAGGTTGACCTCGCAGAGACGACGACGGACTACAAAATGATTCCTGGCTGTAAGATTGCCAAGGATCCGAAGGCTACGGTCCGGGCAGGCAGTGTGGAATGTTGGCTGTTCGTTAAGTTGGAGGAGTCCGAGAACTTTGACGACTTTATGACCTATGCGGTCGATACGTCAGAAGGAGAATGGACACTGCTGAGGACAGAGGAACGGGCGAGCATTTATTACCGCAAGATTCTGAAGGAGGATATCGGGAAGGATTTCCCTGTCCTGGCAGGCGCAGGCGGCGGAGAGGTTACCGTCAAGGAGACTGTAACAAAAGAGATGATGGACGAATTAACAGAAGAGACATATCCGCTCCTGACCATTACGGCGTATGCGTCTCAGTTGTATAAGAATAACACGGATATCTTCGAACCGGCTGAGGCTTGGGATATTATCGTCAAGGATAATATCGGCTAACAGCGAGGAAGAGATTTGTAAGGAGGGAAAAAGATGAAAAAGAAGATTATGATGGTCTGTCTGTGTGTGATGCTGATGGCAATCGCCGTTGCGGGAACTTCTCTTGCATACTTCACAGATGTAAAGACAGCCAAGAATACATTTACCATGGGTAATGTGGAGATCGAGCTGGATGAGACGGATGTGAACAATCCGGATAAGCGTGTTACGGAAAATGAGTACGAGGTATATCCGGGCATGACCGTGACCAAGGATCCGACCGTTCATAATGTAGGAGCGAACGACGCATATATCCGTGCCACCGTCACCGTTCAGAACTGGATGGTGGAGTGTCCGACATACTTCCCGGACAGTAAGAAGGCGGCGACGGACAGCGATTCCCTGCTGTTGATTGTGGATGCGCTTGGTGAGGGATGGAGCGTTGTAGAGGTCACCACCCAAGAGAAGGATGTAAGTTTTGTCCTGAAATATGACAAGGTTCTGGAATCCGGCAAGGACACGACACCGATCTTCAAAGAGGTGACGATTCCGACCGCGATTAAGAACGATGATTCTTTTGGAGACATTACGGTTCAGGCAGAGGCTATTCAGGCGGAAAAACTTGCCACCTGGGAAGAGGCGTTTGCCGAGTATGATGCTCAGTAATTTTTCTGAGAGGAGTAAAGACTATGAAGCGAAAATTATTGATTCTATCAGTGTTGGCTATATGTATCGCCTCATTGGCCGCCGGAACCGCCGCGTTCTTCACCTCAGAGGATAAGGCGCACAATGTCATTACGACCGGCAGCGTTGAGATTGCTGTACAGGAATGGGCGGATGAAGCGAAGCAGGTGCCGTTTGTAGATCTGAAAGGGGTTCTGCCAGGCGCATCTGTGACGAAGATCGCGGAGGTTAAGAATACCGGCGCGTCCGAGGCGTGGATTCGTGTCCAGGTTGAGAAGAGCATGCAGTTAGGAAACGAATTTCTTCCGGACAGCGAAGTCATCGGATTGAATCTGAATACCGAGGATTGGACATTGGGAGAAGACGGTTATCTGTATTATAATGAAGCATTAAAGCCCGGCGAAGTCACAGCTCCGATTTTTACGACAGTGACGTTTTCCAAGAAGATGGGCAATGAATACAGGAATGTAAAGGTGAACGTAGATGTTGCGGCCGAGGCCGTACAGACTGCCAACAATGGTACGTCTGCTATGGACGCTCAGGGTTGGCCGCGTAGTTAATGAAGGAGGCAGAACAATGAATATGAAAAAAGTATTGGCAGTAGTCATCGGTTTTGCCTTGATGCTGACCATGACGCTTCCGGGAGCACTGGCGGAATCCACCGATTCGGAGCCTGTAACGGCAGAGGCTTCGAATCATACTGAGACATGCTCGGAGGATTGTACGGATGCGGAGTGCAGTTGCGGATGCCACCTGTTTGAGCGCATCATGGGATGCGAGACATTGGATGATCTATGGACAATGATTGAAGCCGTAACGGATGAAGAGTGGAGTATACTGACCGAAGAAGAAAATGCGCAGATCGATGCGAAGATCACGGCCATGGAGCCTGCTCCGGAACCGGAAGTGGTCCTTGTTCAGGATGATGTGGAAGAAACGGCTCCCAGTGAGATCGAATCTCAGACCTTCGATTATACCAATGTTGCTCCTTTTGGCGCTCCCGTCATTGGCGGTCAAGAGTAAGGAGGAAACGGGATGAAGAAGAGAATTCTGTCCATGCTGTTAAGTCTGACGCTCTTGGTATCGATGGCAGTTCCTGTGACGGCGGAGACCGTGAATGAACGCAGCGGTAATGAGGGTATGGAGATCAGCAAAACGGCCAAGATCAACGACGACGGCACGTACACCATCACGTTGGAAGCCTATGCAACGGGAGAAAAGATTATCACCGATATCACCAAGGATGTGCCGACAGACGTTATTCTGGTATTGGACCAGTCCGGTTCTATGGACGATAACATTGGTTCGGTCACGTTCTTGGAGTATGAGGACGAGTGGTGGCTGGGAACGGTTTATAAGACAAGGAACCAGGATTACTATGGGTACCGTCACAACGGCGGTAGCGGCAATCTGTGGTATAAGCTGGATGGTGAGGAGAACATCTATGTTTCTGTTTCGGTGACGAAGCAGGAAGAGATGAGTTATACAGAGATCACCAATGGTAGAAACGCTTCTTCTGATATGGGATGGGCTACCAATTATTGGGACAACCGAAATAACCTGTATGCCAAGGTTAATGGTGAATATCAGAAGGTTACAGTAACACGTGAGGGAGATGGCCGTAGAACTTATGTTTATAAGCTTGGAGACAACGTAATTGCCAGGAGCCAGGGCAGGAAGGGAATACCGGATTTTTCTGATTCCGGCATCGAAGGCGGTGTGTTATACCTGGCGAGCAAGGATGCCAGCAAGACCCAATATACCTACACCTATACCGATTCTAATGGCAGCGTCCAGACGATCGGCATCTCCACCGGAGATGATACTATATTCAAGCCAACATTATATGAGCGTACTGTCAATCCGAATGGCGGCGCTTCCAGATTGGCGACGCTGAAAGAAGCGGCGGGCAAGCTGGTGGATGATATCGCTGCGAAAGCCAGGGGAACGGACGGCCAGTACGGCACAGCAGATGATATCAATCATCGGATTGCTGTGGTAGGCTTCGCAAGTCAGTCCGGTTATGGCAACAATACGGAATTGCTGTCCATTTCCGGGACCAACAGCAGCACGGTGGGGGTTGCGTATAATGAAATCAAACCTGAGGATTTGAAGAATGTTGTGCAAAGTATGAACTCAGCAGACGGCGTGCGCATGGCGAAGGCTGCGATCGATGCACTGGCGGCTCAGGGTGCGACGCAAGTGGATCTGGGTATGGATATGGCTGAGAGGATTCTGAAGGCCAATCCAGTTCCGGAAGGGGAGCAGAGGAATCGTATTGTAATTGTCTTTACGGACGGTGCACCGACGAGTTCCAGTGGTTTCGACATGAGTGAGGCCAAGAAAGCAATCAACGAGGCCAGGGATATCAAGGAACTGGGCGCGACGGTCTATGCCATCGGAGTATTTAGCGGTGCGGACGCGAACAGTGAAGGCACCGAGCCGTCCGGTGATTTAAGTGAGGGCAACAGTCAGATACCGGCTGCCTGCAACTGGTTCATGCAGAATCTGTCTTCCAACAACGGAACGGTTCAGATGCCAAGCTATTATCTGTCAGCTTCGGAGGCGTTTGCGGTGAATGATATTTTTCAGCAGATTACTCAGCAAATAGAGTCAAACCGTCCTTCGACGAGCTTGACAGAGGAAGCGGTTATTAGGGATGTCATCTCTCCGTATTTTACGCTTCCGGAGGGAACGACGCTGGCGGATATTGAGCTCACCACGTATCATTGCACGGGTCAGGACAGCTCTGGATTTACATGGAGTCAGAATGAGAGTGCGATGGGTGCTACGGCGGCGCTCAGCGAGGACGGAACACAGGTAAGCGTGACCGGTTTTGATTTTTCGAAGAACTACATCGGATCGGTTACGAAGGAAGGACAGACGACCTATTTTGGCGACAAGCTGAGGATCAGCTTCAAGGTTACGCCGAAGAAGGGATTCTTGGGCGGCAATAACGTATACACCAATACGAGCGCCAAGATCTACGAGAAGGCTTCTTCGGAAACCCCGCTGCTGACCTATGAGCGGCCGACAGTGAATGTTCCGATTCCGGCGCTGGACGTAACGGCGGAGGATATAAACGTATATCTGAAGGGTGAAGTGACCGCGGCGCAGCTGCGAGAAGAAGCGATCATTAAGGTAGGACAGTATGTAGAGCTGGATCTGACCAAGCCGAATGAGAATTACGGCCTGGAAAGCTGGCAGACAGAATATGTAAACATCCAGGTGGAGATCAAGGACGAGGCTGGTAATGTGATCTCCGATAAGCTGGAGGACCTGAAGGACGATACGACCTATACCATTAAGGTGACGGTCGAGCCGAAAACAGAAGGTACAACGACAGTTGAGAAGGGACCGGCGGCAACCGAGATGACCGGTGAGGATGAGGCACATATCTATGTATTCAAGCCGGAACTGACCTATAAGGATTCTAACGCTTATTACGGTGAGTCTATTCCGGAGAACAATGACTACAGCGGTAATCTGGTCTCTGAAGTCTGGAAGCATGGTACGGCAGTTTCGACGGATCCAGACATTGATATGACTGGTGAGAAGCCGACGCTGGATATCAGCTATACGCCGGATGCAAGTAAGCTTGATAGCGGCAAGTATACCAAGCAGGATGTTCCGGTTGCGGCAACGGTCAAGATTGGAACGGAAGATGTGAATGGTTATACCACATTCGTACATCAGGACTGCGATCCTGCTTGTAGCTGGACAACACCCGCAGAAAAGGGCAACCCCGCTTTCCTGGTTCATATCAAGACCTGTACGCTGAGCATTACCAAGCAGGGCGGCGAGGATAACGAGTCCTATGTGTTCGATATCTACAAGGATGGTGAAAAGTATTCTGAAGTAACCGTCTGGGGGAACGGCACAGAGACGATCTCGGAACTGCCGGTTGGCAAGTATACCATTCAGGAGAATGCCGGATGGAGTTGGCGTTATACGACGGACAACGGCAAAGCGGTAGAACTGAATGCACAGAATCCGAAAGGCAGCATTACCTGTACCAATACCAAGACGCAGGACGGCTGGCTGAATGGATTCAGTGAAGTGATCCGGAATATTATCGGTGGAAATCAGTGAGGAAGGAGGAGATGACAATGTATAAAGAAGGAAGCAAGAACAAGGCAGGACATACGGGCCGGGCTGTGGCGCTGGTTCTCTCTGTAGTGTTTCTTTTGGTACTGGTCGGCGGTTCTACGCTGGCATGGCTGAGCGCGCGGAGCGTGGAAGCCGAGAATATATTCACTCCCTCCCAAGTCACTTGCAAAGTGACAGAAGAATTTGATAAGGAAACCGGCATTAAAACCAATGTAAACGTTCGCAATACAGGTGATACGGAAGCTTATATCCGTGTTAAGCTGGTGACATACCGCACCAACGCGGATGGAGCGCATATCGGTGGTGTGGCAGAACTTCCTGAGTTTACTTTAGGAGAGAACTGGGTGAAGCACGACGGATATTATTACTATACGCTGCCGGTAGCTCCAGGCGCATCACCGGTTGCGAACCTGACAGACAGCATGACGCTGGTAGCTTCTTATCAGGATGCTGATGGCGGTAGCCAGGCAATCGACGTTATGGCGGAAGCCATTCAGAGTATACCTGCGGACGCAGTCAGAAAAGTATGGGGTGTGTCAGTAAGTTCGGACGGCACGCTGAGCTTCAATTAAGGGGGATAGAATGATGAAAAGATCATATAAAACGGTTATTTCTCTTGCGTTGATGCTGGCCCTGATGCTGAGTTTTACGACGACTGTGTCTGCTGCGTCCACATCCATTACCTTTAAGGGATTTTCTGACGGTTTTGATTTTCAGCCGGGAAGCGAGTATACAGAGACAGACCTGTTCAATAACTTCAAAAATGTTATGCCGGGTGATGTATTGACAGAGACGATTACCTTTACCAATGCGGCTTCGGACTGTGACTTTGTCAATCTCTATATGAGAGCGGAGGCACATGATGAGCAGGGAAATCCTCTGACCTACAGCGAAGCTGCGGAGAACGCGGATGGTAAGGATCAGGCCAATGTCCCCGGACAGCGGGATGAGACTGTCGCGACGATGGCGGATTTTCTTGCACAGCTCTCCATGAAAATCTGGAATGGCGCACAGCTGATCTATGATGCGTCGCCGGATCAGATGGGAGGACTGAAGGATAATGTTCTTCTGGGGACGTTCCGTACCGGCGAGACAGCGGAGCTTAAGGTAGAGCTGACGGTGCCGATTGAGCTTGGCAACGAGTACGCGAACCGTGTAGGTGAAGTAGACTGGGTATTCCATGTGGAGGCTTATAATGAGAGCCAGCTTTCCGTCCGTAAGGTTTGGTCCGACGGTAATGCGGCTCACGAGCAGGAGAGCATTACGGTGAACCTGCTGAAGGACGGGCAGGTGGAGCAGTCACAGGTGCTGAATGCCGAAAATGGCTGGGCTTATACGTTCGATCGTCTGCTGGAAGGCCATACTTGGACAGTAGAGGAAGCGGAGGTTCCGGAAGGATATATTGTCAGCTATGAGACTGTGGGAACGATGACAACCATCACCAATACCAAGAAAGAGGTTCCGCCGACAGAGGATCCGCTGGATGTTACGGTTCGTAAGGTATGGGATGACAATAATGCCAAGGAGCGCCCGGATTCCGTGACTGTCAATCTGTACAATGGCAAAGAACTTTATGCTTCCATTCGTCTTGATGCATCGAATAACTGGACCTATACATGGAAGGATGAAAATGCTCACGGCAATTGGCAGATTGTCGAGGTCAATATTCCTAAGGGCTATGTACCGTCCTACAGCGTAAGCAACGGTGTGGTAACGATTACCAATACCCGTACGCTGATTCAGACTGGTCAGCTGAATTGGCCTGTTTGGGCATTGGGCGGCGCCGGAGTGGCACTGCTTGCGCTTGGCGCGGTTGTACTCGGCAAGAAAAAGAAGAATGCGTAAAAGATTCGGATTCGCAATTATAGCGGTGGGAGCAGTGCTGATTCTGGCGGCGCTGCTCCTCCTTCTTATGAATCGCTCAGAGGACAAAATGGCGGGCGAGAAAGCAGAAGAGATAGTTAAGAGCATAGAAACTGTCATTGCGGCGCAGGAAGAATCCGATGTGCGTGAGGAGTCCCGGCAGGAATCCTCACGGGAAGAGCCGGTCCAGGAAAAGAAAATGACGGTTGTTATGCTGGACGGATATGGCTATATAGGATATCTGGAGATTCCGGCATTGGAATTAAAGCTTCCGGTTATGGACGAGTGGGATTATAATCGGCTGCAAATTGCGCCCTGCCGTCAGGCAGGATCTGTGTATACAGACGATCTGGTGATTGCGGCGCATAATTATCAGAGTCATTTCGGCAGACTCAAAGAGCTGGGAACAGGGGATACAGTGACATTTACAGATATGGAAGGGACAGTCCATACCTACGAGGTCAGGGTAATCCGAACACTTCAGCCGGATGCAGTAGATGAGGTAATTCACAGCGGGTACGATCTGGTACTATATACCTGTACGCCGGGCGGCGCTACACGTGTAACCGTTTTCTGTACGCGGGTAGAGGAATAATACAAAAAAGACAGGCGGTTCGTTTGAAAAACCGCCTGTCTTTTTGCGTCTTTTTATGTTATCAGATTTCTGGAATCTCTACGGTGACCTCATGCCCTGCGTTGGCAGAACGTACAATACCGTCGATGATCGCCTGATTGATCAGGATTTCACTGGAGGAGACCGGAGCCTTGCCGCCTGTCTCGACCGCATCCAGGAAGGAGCGGATCTTGCGGTAGAAGAGCTCGCTGAAGTCATTGGGCAGAATCGGAAGCGTAGTCTCAACGCTCTGCCCCGCAACTTCATGGTACAGCGTCATCGGTCCGCTCATGCTGCCGTTCCAGCACTCGGTAGAGGGGATGCGTAAGCCGCCCTTGGTTCCCAACAGAATGGTATCTCCCGGGGTATCCATATTCATGGCCCAGGCAATGCGGAAGTCCAGAATCAGCCCGTCTTCCATGCGGATAAAAGCAGCGGCAAAATCATCCACGCTGAATTCTCCGGCATATTCCGGATGCTTCGGATAGGTTTCCGGCTGTGTACCAAAATATGCGGATTTATAGCCGGACACGGTTAACGGCTTGGGGTACCCCAGAGCGTTCAGCACCATATCCAGGGAATAGCAGCCGATATCACCCACGGCGCCGATACCCGCGGTTTCATCGGTGATAAAGGAAGTGCCGTAAGGAGTCGGAATTCCGCGGCGGCGGCCGCCGCCGGTCTGTACATAATAGATTTTGCCCAATTCGCCGGACTGCACGATCTTCTTGATCTGCTGCATATTTTCGTCAAAACGAGGCTGAAAGCCGATCGAGAGAATCTTGCCGCTTTCTTTCTCGGCACGGCACATCGCGACTGCCTCATCCAATGTTACGCTCATAGGCTTTTCTACAAGAACGTGAATACCGGCATTTAAGGCGTCGATGGTACACTCCGCGTGAGCGCGGTTATAGGTGCAGACGCTGACGACGTCCAGCTTTTCGGCCTCCAGCATGGCCTTGTGATTCGGGTAGAAACGGACTCCGGTTACACCGAGCTTTTCAAAGAGCGCTTCCGCTTTGCCGGGAACCAGATCGGCGGCAGCGACGATCTGCACATCAGGGCAGCGCAGATAACTGACAATGTGAGCCTCCGAGATCCAGCCCACGCCGATGATACCGACTTTAAGCTTGGGGCCCTGGTAGCTGACGGTGCCGGTGGTCTGCTCTTCTTTAAAACGATCTGCAATACTTGACATAATTTTACCTCCTGGATTAATAATTCTGAGTCATCAGGTACATGCGGCTGATGCTTACGGCTTCTTCGGCGGTCTGACCAACCGGGGGACGATCCAGTTCGACAATCAGCCATTCGGCTCCGGCGTCTTCACTGGCGCGCAGAATCCCGGGCATATCCTGCAGGCCGCTGCCCAGCGCGCGGAATTCGAAGGAAGAACGATCCTTAGGCGCGGGCTGGGAGGTGGTACCGATCAGCTCATATTTGGGACCGACATCGGCGCCTTCCATATAATAATCCTTCAGGTGTACGATGGGAGCGCGACCGGCATATTTTCTCAGGTAGGCACAAGGATCTTCTCCGCCTACACTGACCCAGCAAGTATCTAGCTCCGTCTGTAAAAGCTCTGCCGGAATCCGTTCATACATCCGGTCAAGAGCGTATTGTCCATCGATCTTGGTGAATTCAAAATCATGATTGTGATAAAGCAGCTGGAGTCCTTGACGGCGGCACTCTTCGGCAATGGCCTGAATGCCCTCCAGAGTTTCTTCATAGAGAGGGTGGCCGGGACGGCGCGCCTCCTCCAGCCAGGGAATGGCGATATAGGGACAGCCAATCTCCTTATAAGTACGGACGGTTCCGGGAATGTCCGCCATCAATTCGGCATAGGGGACATGCGCGGAGACAGGGATCAGATCATAACGGGACATCAGGGTTTTGACCTCTTCCACACTATGACCGTACAGTCCGGCGAATTCAATACCGGTGTATCCCATATTCCGGATTTTTTCCAATGTACCGGCTAGGTCTGCTGCGGCCAGTTCGCGCAGCGAATATAATTGAAGTCCGACAGGAATCATTTTGTACCTCCTCAGTGATATTCAGGAAGCCAATCCTTATGGGCTTCCAACAGGTCGTCGCACATAGCGACTATGTCGTCAATCGACAGTTCCGCCGCTGTATGGGGTTCCAGCATGGCAGCCTGATATACAGTGTCGCGGCTGCGGGTTACGGCTGCTTCAATAGTCAGAAGCTGGCAGTTAATGTTGGTCATGTTCATCGCGGCAAGCTGCAGAGGCAGACGGCCGACATGACAAGGCGTGATGCCGCTGTTGTCCACAAGACACGGAACCTCTACACAGGCTTCCTCCGGAAGATTATCGATAAGATGGGCGTTCAGGACATTGCCGCCGATCTTATAGGGAATACCTGTCACAATGGCTTCCATGATGTGGGACGCATATTCGCGGGAGCGCGTGTGCGTTACCTGACCGCCATTCATGATCTCATCGCGTTCTTTGGACCAGCGTTCGATCTGGTTGACGCAGCGGCGGGGGTATTCATCCAGCGGAATATTATAGCGGTCGATCAATTCTGGATAATTGCGTTTGATAAAGAAGGGATTGTATTCCGCGTTGTGCTCACTGGATTCGGTACAGTAGTAGCCAAGACGGCGGATGTACTCATAGCGTACCATATCGGTATGCTTTTCGGTATCGTTTTTGGCCAACGCCCTGCGCCGAATCTCCGGATACAGGTCATTGCCGTCCTTATCATAGATGTTGAGCAGCCATGCCATATGGTTGATTCCGGCAATCAATTCGCTGCGGCCTTCCAGGCGGTCCTCCATACCCAGATCCCGCAGCAACCGGTCAGAGCAGACTTGCACGCTGTGGCAGAGTCCAACGGTTTTGACATGGGTGTAACGCTGCATGTAACCGCTCAGAATGGCCATGGGATTGGTATAATTCAAAAACCAGGCGTTAGGACAAACAGCCTCCATATCGTTAGCGAAGTCTTCCATGACAGGAATCGTACGCAGCCCACGCATGATTCCGCCGATGCCCAATGTGTCGGCGATGGTCTGGCGCAGACCGTATTTTTTCGGGATTTCAAAGTCGGTGATGGTACAGGGATCGTATCCGCCAACTTGGATCGCATTGACAACAAAATCAGCGCCGCGCAGCGCTTCACGGCGGTTGGGAATACCCAGGTAGGTTTTGATTATGGCACGTCCCTCATTGCAGTTACGGTTTAGAGCAGTAAGCAGCAGTTCTGATTCTCTAAGTCGCTGCTCATCGATGTCGTACAGCGCGATCTCTGCCATTTGCAGAGCTTCTGTACACATGCAGTCTCCAAGTACATTTTTGGCAAAAACTGTACTTCCGGCCCCCATAAATGTAATTTTCATAAAATACTCTCCTTTCTTATTATAAAAATAGTACAGATCGACAATGAAACTCATTTGCATCATATCAGATTTTACAGAAAAACGCAAGAGAAAAAGAAAAAATTGGCATGGATTAGCCTAAAAACTATTACAAAAGTATTACGAAACGTGTAAAATATTAAAAAGTTGTTGACAAACCAAAGGAAAAGTGTTACAGTATATCCAGGCTTTTTTAGAAGCAGAGAAAGGAAGTTTGAGCATGAAGAAGATAGCTAAGGTTGCCGTATCATTTTGCCTAGCGTTTGTATTGCTGGTCGCGAGTCTTCCCGCGATGGCGGTGCATGCGGAATCTGCATTTGTTCCAAGGACGGAGACCCCCAGCAGTGACAACCCCTACTATTTCAGTGATTTGAATCTGTATTACAGGTACGGATATGGGATGCCCAACTGCACGGCCTACGCGTATGGCCGTATTTATGAGATTTTAGGACATGAGCCCAATCTGAGCCGGTGGAATGCCGGACAGTGGTGGTTTGATAATATCAACTACGGCTGGTATTCCTACGGCAGTGTGCCGAAGGTAGGTTCTGTAGTCTGTTGGGACCGTTGGGATCAGAATACAGGACATGTCGCGGTGGTAGAGGCAGTGTACTCCAATGGTACGATTTTGATTTCCGAGTCCGCGTGGGGCGGTACGATGTTCCGTACGCGCGTGATGAATGCGGATGGTTCTGGATATCTGACGGGATACCGTTTCCTGGGATATATTTACGCATCGGAAGAGCTGGGATCCGGTACAGTACAGGAGCCGGACAACACGGAAGATTCTGATACCGTAGTGGAGCGGCCGATGCTTGCGATCGGCAGCCGCGGAAGTTATGTAACAGAGCTGCAGCAGAAACTGTATGAGCTTGGATATATGAATACGGCGCCGGATGGTGCGTTTGGTTCCATGACGTACAGTGCGGTCCGTGTGTTTCAGACAGCCAATGGGCTGGTTGAGGACGGAATCGTAGGCCCCGCGAGCTGGGCTAAGCTCTTAAGCAGCGATGTGATCGGAGCAAGCAGCAATGGTATCGGAGAGGATCCGGAGGAGCCGAAGGAAGAGCCGGAAGTAAAGCCGACAGAGCCTTCCGTGCCGGAAGATAATACGACGGTAAGTGAATTTGATCCGGTGTCTATGCCGCTGCTGCGTTGGGGCAGCAGAAACAGTTCAGTTGTTCTTCTTCAGCAGAAGCTCAATGAAAAGGGCTATAATGCCGGAAGCGCCGATGGAATCTTTGGCGGCGGGACATACAATGCGGTTGTCGCGTTCCAGAAGGCCAATGATTTGGATGCTGATGGAATTGTAGGATATAACACCTGGAAAGCTTTGGCTGGAAACAGTGTAGAAGCGCCGGAAGAGACACCGGAGGATCCGGCAGAGCCGGAACCGGACAATTCCGCAGACGCGTTCGATCCTGCCTCGATGCCGCTCTTATACATGTGGAAGACCGGTGATAGTGTCAAGCGCCTGCAGGAGCTGCTGAATGCGGAGGGCTATAACGCGGGAACGGCGGATGGTATCTTCGGAGGGGCAACCTATAACGCGGTCATCGCGTTCCAGAAGGCCAACGGACTTGTCGCAGACGGCTATGTAGGAACCATGACATGGACTGCGCTTGCAAAATAAAATATAGAGAAGGTTATGAACCGGAGCCAAAGTTTGGCTCCGGTTTTTTGTATGGGAAAACAGCGGCATGCCGGTAGGACGGAGACGCTGTCACATAGTAGTTTACCTCATGGATAAGCAGAAAACGACGCTTTGAGGCAGTGCGGACAAAAAAGAATATAATAGAAAAAAACGACTTTAAGGTGGCAAGATGGTTGGGACCGGGTGAAATCGTGTATGATGTATGCGGAGTCGAAAAAGGAATAAAGGAGGGATGAGCTTAACGGAGTACTGAGTGGAACAAGATTCTTTGGCAGCGGGCGGCTTGCCGCCCGCACACTTTTTAGAAGGACGGAGAGGAGACATGAGAATGAACAAGCTTCCAGTCCGGATTCGGCTGAGAGATAAGGAATACGCACAAAAGATGGAAGAGTATTTGTTAGGACAGTATGGGGAACGGATGGAGATCGGAGGCGAAGGCAGCGATAGCGTTGTCATCACCGATCAGGCGGAGGATACAGAGGGCAGCGGAATCCTTCTGAACTTCGATAACGATATGGCGGAGGGTGTCAGCGCGTACCAGAGCATGGATGAGATTGCGAGGATGGTTTTAAAACAAGGAGAGGGGCAAGGGTATGCGCAGACAGAAGAGATGCCGGAGAAACTGGAAGAGGCAGCGGGACAATACAGTAATGGACAGCCTTTTCCAGGACTTATAGGCGTTTTTTCTCCGGTTGGAGGCTGTGGGAAAACAACCTTTTCGATTGCGTACTGTGAAGCGACGGCGCAGAAGTATCCAGGAAAAAAGATACTGTACTGGAATGCGGAAGGAGCTGCGGATTGGCAGATGTTTTTCTGGAATCCATGCCCCTATACCATGTCGGACCTGATTTATTGTCTGCTGATGGGGGAGGAGAATATGCAGGAGTACCTTCGAGAGATTGCGGTAGGGCAAGATGACGGCACCTTCTTTATCAAGCCCTGTACATCTTTTCAGGACCTGAACGTGTTGGAAGGAGAGGAGCTGAACCGCTTGCTTAAGGTGTTGACAACGTATTTTGACCTCGTCATATGTGATATGAATACGGCCTTCGAAAATATCAACCGGCAGATTCTGCGCTTGTCTCAGACAAGGTATTATCTGGTCAGCGATATGCCGGGGGGACGGTTGAAGCTGCAGGATTTTGCCGAGAACCTTCAGCGGCAGAACCTAACGGCAGAGTATATGGAGAAAGGGAGTACGGTGGTATGTATAGGGGACCGCGGAGAGGAATGGAAGCTTCCGGAAGCATGGAAGGGCGCTGACAGCGTGATCCTGCCATGGTGCAGCCGATTGTTTTACGAAGAAGGAGGCCGTCTGCGCCTGAGGCGGGACAGTAATTACTATGAACGAATACGGCAGTTTGTATGATCCAGCGGAAGAAGATAGGTATCCGGAGCTTCGAGGAAAGATTCAGGAGAGACTGGGGCTGGAAAAGGAAGGAAGCGACATACAGGTAAAGCGGCAGATCTATGAGGTGCTCGCTGCGGAATCGCATAAGAAGTATATCCCGGTGCAAAAGAGGGTACAGATGGGGCGGAGGCTTTTTAATTCTCTGCGGAGGCTTGATGTTTTACAGCCCATGTTGGAGGATCCGGAGGTCACAGAGATTATGGTCAACGGCCCGGAACATATTTATGTGGAGCGCCAGGGAAGGTTGTACAGAGCAAGAGCATGTTTTGAATCCCGACAGAGACTGGAAGATGTGATTCAGCAGATCGTGGGGCAGGTCAACCGGCGTGTGAATGAACTTGTGCCGATTGCGGATGCCAGACTGGCAGATGGATCCAGAATCAATGTGATCTTACCGCCGATCGCTCTGAACGGACCGATATTGACCATTCGAAAATTCCGCAGCCAGCCGATTACCTTGCAGGAGATGATTCGATGGGGAACTCTGACAGAGGAGGCTGCCATGTTTTTGCGGAAACTGGTTCGGAATCGGTACAATCTGTTTGTGTGCGGCGGAACCGGCGCGGGCAAGACGACATTGCTGAATGTGCTTGGCAATCTGATCCCGGAGGGGGAGAGAATTATTACCATTGAGGACGCAGCAGAATTGCGGCTGTCAGCGCTGGATAACGTGGTAACGCTGGAGGCTCGCAGCGGAGGGATTGACGGCAAAGGGGCGGTGACAATACGGGATCTGATCAAGACCAGTCTTCGGGCCAGGCCGGACCGGATCATTGTGGGGGAGGTGCGGGGAGCGGAAGCACTGGATATGCTGAGCGCGATGAATACAGGGCATGAAGGGTCCCTATCTACGGGGCACGCGAATTCTACAGAAGACATGTTGTCCAGAATCGAAACCATGGTGCTGATGGGAGCGGAACTGCCGGTGGAGGCAATTCGTCAGCAGATCGCTTCGGCATTGGATATTTTTATTTATATCAGCCGAAGCGGGGGTGTGCGGCAGATTACACAGATCCAGCAAGTTTTGGGAATGGAAAACGGAAAGGTTCGGCTGCAGCCGCTGTTTGAATTGCAGGAGGGCAGGCTGTGCCGTACAACAGCGCCGCTTTACCGCAAAAAGGGAGAGATGCGATGAAGGATTATAGAAAGTACCAGATGAATGGGAGAGAATGTCTGGCAGCGGCGGGAGCAGGTGGGAGTATAGCGTATACCGCGGCAGCCACCTTCTTTCCGAATCTGCTGCTGAGATGGATCGTAATGCTGGTAGGCGGCGGGGCCGCCGTTCTTTTCTGGAAAAGATATCGATGTGCGCAGCAGCAAAAACGACTGCGGTATGAATTTCGAGAGTTCCTGGGAATGATGGCTGCCGTTCTGCGGGCGGGCAGATCCGTGGAGGGAGCCGTGGCTGCGGTATATGAGGACATGGAAGAGGGCGAATCCGCATTGATGTATGAAGAAGCGCGGGGAATTCTGCATGGGCTGCAGCTCCAGGTCCCGGTAGAGGAGTTATTCCGTGAATTGGGAGAGCGCAGCGGTCTCTCGGAGATACAGGACTTTGCGGAGATCCTGTATGTCAGTAAACGCAGCCGGGGAGAACTCACGGATGTTATGGAACATACGGTACAGATACTGGAGGATAAGATGGAGGCCGAAGAGGAACTGCGGGTAGTTCTGGCCAAGAGAAAGATGGAACAGAGGATTTTGACGGGGATGCCGTTTGGCGTGATCGCGATGCTCTTTGTCATGTCTCCGGAGTATCTGGAACCATTATATACCTATACAGAAGGACGGATTGTAATGGCGGTGTGCGCGGGGCTTATGGCAGTCAGTCTGTGGATGGCCGGCAGAATTATGAGAGTACAGATATAATGCTGCGAATTGGAATCACAGTTCTACTGGTTGGGATATGGATCGCTGCATGCTGTATGAAAGGCCAAGGAGTGCAAGAAGAAGGGAAAACACAGATGATGCTGGAGTGGTGGCTGTGGCCCTTCTATCCCGTGGGGAAGCTCTGGATTCGGATACACCGGAGACAATCGGCGCAGAATCCGTCATTGATCCGACAGCTGAAGTACTTGTATCCGGAAGTGCCGGAGGAGAAGCTGTATCAGGAATATCGGACTCGTCTGGCAGCGCAGGTTTTTATGGGGCTTTTGCTAAGCAGCATATTTCTGACAGCAATGGGAGGGACAAAACAGTCTGCACAAATGCATACACTGCCGCGTCCTGCCTATGGGGAAAAGGATCAAACGCAGACAATGCTTGTATCTGCAGAGGGGGAGGAAGCACAGATACGTGTCAAGGTTCCGCAGAAGGAAGTGGATAGCAGACAGGCGGAAGAGAATATCGAGTCGGCGATCCGCCAACTGGAAGAATATGTGCAGGGGATGGAGCAGCTGCAGCTGCCGGTAAAAATAGGGGACGTGACAATACAATATGAGGACACGGATGAAGTTCGGATTCGGGAGGATGGGAGCATACGGCTGATAGGAGAAGAAAGCGGTCCGTTTCGAATAACGGCGCTTCTAAGCTGCGGACCATATCATACATCGCATGATTTGGATTTTACAGTACCGGAGGCAGAAGAGGCCAGCTTCGCTCAGCAGGTGCAGGAGGCTCTGCAAGGTGCGGAATTGACGGAAGAAGCGCTGATTCTGCCGTCAGTATTGGGACAGAAACAGTTATCCTGGTATCTTTCGGAAAAGGAGTCCGAGGGGCGAAGCGGTATTTTGTTTGCGGGATTGCTGCCTGTGATACTGACGCTCGTTCGACGGTTGGAGTTAAGACAGCAGGAAAAGAAGAAAAAAAGGCAAATGGAGCAGGGCTATCCGGTGATGATTCAAAAGCTGACAGTCTATCTGGGGGCGGGACTCAGCATACAGAACGCGTGGGAGCGAATAGCCGAATCCGGTAATAGGAGGGATCCGCTGATTATGGAAATGAACGCGGCTAAAGTCCAGATGAGCAACGGTATGCCGCAGCAGGAGGCGTTACGTCAGTTTGGACGGCGGGTCCAGGATCCGCAGCTGCGCCGGTTGGCCAACATGTTATATCGAAACCTTCGAAGAGGTGACGAATTTTTGTTGGAGAGGTTAAAGGAGATGAACAGTGAGGCGTGGGAGGAGCATAAGAAAAGGGTCAGGATCCAGTCGGAGGAAGCGGAAACCAAGATGCTTGTACCGATGATTCTGATGCTGACCGTCATCCTGATGATCATTCTTACACCGGCCATGCTGACGATGAATCTGTAAGGAGGGGACAACATGGAGCAAAGAAGGGGAATGGAGCGCCCGCATTGGCTCTGGCAGGGCTATAGGGCGATGGGTACGATTGAGGTTACGTTAATCATTATTATTCTGATCGCGTTGGTTCTGATGTTCAAAGGGACAATTGTTGATTTTGTCGCAGGGATTTTGGATGGAATAGAACTGCAGGGCGAAGATTTCGATCCGGCGCAGATCGCAAAGTAGAATGAAAAAGGGCTGTGCCGGTGAAATGGTATTGGAGATGGCGATTCTGTTTCCAATCTTATTTCTGTTATGGATGGGGCTATTATATGTACTGGTCGAAATCGCGGAAAAGGGCATGACAGAGGCGATCTGCAACCGAAGCATTATGATGTGCCGGGAGCTTGAGCAAGAAAACCTGCAATCTGCGGTGGAAAACCTGGCGCGGCAGTATTGTTCTGGCTCCGGACTGCCGATCCGGTTTGTCCGGGCAGAAGTATCGGTACAGGAGGAGGTTTTTCACACACAAATCACGGTGTCTTTAGAAACGGAGAACCTTTTATGGCGGCACAGGAGCTTTTATACGGCGCACACCGCATATATAACCGGAAATGCGGATCTGCGGAATCGGATGGATCTCATCTGGGAGGCAGGAGAAAAGCTGCCGATCGTTGGGGACGCGCTGCGAAAGTATCAGGAACAGCTCGCAAGGATTAAGGAACAATTATCGGAGTAGGAGGAATACGATGCACAGGAAAAGGTATCAGGGAAGCTTTACGGTGTACTTTGTATTGATTGTGACAGCGGCACTGAGCCTTTTCCTGATTCTGCTGTGGGCGGCAAAGCAGTGGATTGGACATAACGATGCGGTTCGGGCAACACAGGCAGCCGGACAGAGTGTCCTTAGCAGTTATCATGGAGAGCTTGTGGAGCGTTACGGACTGTATGGAACAAGTATCGAGAAGCTGCAGCAGAGGATGGAGAACTGGATAGAGGCCAATATCCGATTTCCGACAGAGCGGCTCTATCAGCAGCCGTCCTATCTGCTATCACCGAAGAGACTCTGGAGTGGGATATTTCATTATGAGATTCGGTCCGTAGAGGTATCCGGAATGGAGAGCTTGAGCGAACCGGCGGTATTGCGGCTGCAGGTGGAGAATTTTATGAAATATAGAATTGCGCAGGAGGGGATGGAGATTCTGATGGAGCGGCTGGGAATGATCCGCCAGTCCTCGGAGGGAGCGGGACTGCAGGCACAGTATGCGGGAATACAGAGAGTCCTGGGAGATTACAACAACTATTATGGCCAGTTGATTCATCTGCTGTATCCGGAAGGAGGAGCTGTATATGTGACGATGACACAAGAGGAAGAGTACCGGCCGCAAAGACTTCTGGATGCAGTCAGAAGTATGCGGGACAGGGTGACCGATGAGGCTGTCGAGACTCTGGCGGTATGGCAGGAAAAAGGATATGACCTCATGTGTAAGAATCAGGAAGCACTCTCGTGTCTGGAACAGTTAGAAGAGATTCTTGAAGGATTACGGAAAAGAATCGCACAATGGGAGAATACCCTGCCGCAGCTATCGGAAGAGAGAAGGAATGAAGAGAGTGTGCAGAGGATGATTCAGGAGGTCAGCCTGGTGCAGCAGGAATTATGGGGACTTCAGGATGAGATACCGCAGCTTCGGCAGATCTTGAAGAAAAACCAGACAGTAACGGAGCCGTTGGAGGCGAGCGCACAGCAGATTCTTGGACAGCTGAATACTTCCGAGAACGCGGATGAAAATGCATTGGCGAGGATGGAAGCAGCGGCAGAACGATTCCTGCAATATAACGGAGCGATAGAACTGCAATATGAAAAAAATGAAGGCAACGGGCAGATGGAGTTCGGGAGACTCTGGAAATGGCTGAAAAAGTGGCGGATTGATCTGAAAAAGTATGGAGAGGATACGGAGCTCTTTGAAGGCGGTACAGAGTATCAGGAGGAAGAAGACTTGGAGAAGGCGCTGGAACAGTCAATGGGAGCCGTGGAGGAAGGAAGCGGGCAAGGGCTTATAGAAAAGCTGCTGCTGGTTGAGTATGCGGTTGGGATGTTTCAGAGCCTGGAAGATCAGATACGCCAAGAGGATGGGAAGACTACGCAGAATCTCAGGGGAAAGAATTATGGAGAGGGAATCTTTCGAAATGAGACGGAATATTTGATACAAGGCAGCGCCAATGAATATGACAACCTTCGGAGTGTTGAGATGCAGATTCTGGGGATACGGATGATTATGAATATGGCATATCTTGCATCCAGCCCGGAGAAACAGACGGTGCTGCAAAGTGCGGCTGCGGGAATCGGCGGAATTATAGCACCTGGGATAGGAACAACGGTGATCTATGGGGCGTTGATGTTCTTGTGGAGCGCAGCGGAATCCTATGTGGATTATGCCTCCTTGGTGCAGGAGGGCCGAGTAGCGATCTTCAAGACAGAGGCTTCGTGGAGAACGGATCTGGAATCCATTCTTGAAGAAGCTGCGGATGCGATGGAGGGGGGAAATGGAAAAGAGGAGGAAGGCTTGGACTATGAGATGTATCTGCGAATGCTGCTGCTTATGCAGGATACAGAGACGCTCCTGGAACGGATAGGAAGCGTAATACAGCTCAATCTTCATAAGAACGACAGAGACTTTCTGCTTGTAGATATGGCAGCCGCTTTTGAAGTCCGAACGGTATTGCAGGGACGGGACGGAGTATATGAGGCAAAGGCATTTTTGGAATATCGGTAAAAAGGGTTCTTATACAGTAGAGGCGGCAATTATATTCCCGATATTTATTCTTATGTGGGTTCCGTTTCTGTATTTGATGCGGTATTGTATCCTGTACGAGAATCTGCGCGCGGAGGTTCACCAGACGGCGATGGTTCTGTCAGATACAGGGTATCTTTTTCAGAGAGCCGGACTAAAAGAAATTCAGGATACTGCGTGGAGAGAGGAAGAAGAGGCAGGGACACCGGAAACGGCATCGGTATGGCTGAATCATTTTGGTGAGGCAGGGAGATGGATTCAGGGAGCGCTATCCTTGTGCAGCCGCATTCTGGAAGGCGGAATGGATCGGGAGATTTGGCAGTTTACGGTGAATCAGGCAGGGCAGTGGATCACAGGACAATGGCTGTCTGATCTTCGGGCAGAGGAAGAGTGGATCGCTTTGGGAGCCGATCAGGCACCGCAGTTGACATATTCGGAATTCTTTTATACGGATTCTTATGGGGATGACCAGATATGCCTGATTGCTTATGTCGATGTTCATTGGTCGGATCCGGCCGGCTTTTTCAAAGAACGGCGGATTGCTGTCAGCACACGGATCCGGGCCTTTACAGGTCTCTATGCAATGGCAGAAGCGGATGAGGATGCGGACTCGACAGGAGAGACTCCGGAACAGAAGGTCTATTATCGAATCGGAAACGGAAAACGATATCATACACTGGATTGTTATTTGATTCAAAAAGATATCCGCACATTGGAGAAAAAGAAGGCGGAAGCGCAGGGGTATCAAGTATGCGAAGACTGCGGCGGAGGTTCGGATATGGTTTGGGTAACGCCAAGAGGGACAAGATATCATAAAAAGGGCTGCGCACACCTCTTTCCTGCAGTACATGCACTGACAGAAGCAGAACTACGCAGCGGGCGATATACGCCATGCAGACTCTGCCAAGGAGAACAACAATGGTTTTCGTGATCGTCCTTGTAGGGATACTGTTTATGATGGCATTGCAGGATATAAGAACGCAAGAGATTCGGGGAAGGATGCTGGTCTTCTATAGCGTTACAGGAATCTTTACAGCAGGAATTCGTTTCTTTGGATATGGGTGTACACTGGCAGGAGCGGACGCGCTGCTGCTGGGAATCCTGCTGCTTATTCTGCACAGAGTATCCGGGGATGGAGTGGGTACGGCGGATTTTTGGATACTCGCCGGATTACCGCTGTTCCTTGATGCGGATACGATGTGGATGGGGATTGCAGCGTCTATGCCCTTGCTGCTGCTTACGGCATTGTGTACATATTGGGAGGAAAGGGATCGATGTGCGGGAATTCCTTATATTCCTTTTTTGACGGCGGGCATGTTGATTGAAATGTGGAGGAGGATAGGAGATGGCTTCTTTTAAAGAGTTTTATACAGAACAGGGAAAACACTGTCTGCAGGTGACAACAGAACAAGACGCATGGGTGGAATATCAGGCACAGATGGTATGCAGAGCGCGGCTGCCATGGTTCCCGCCGTGTCAGATACTTTCCGAGGAACAAAGTGTAGTATATGATTTGTCCGAATGTGTAGCGATCTCAGCATATCCTATTTTGCCATCCGGAGAATTGGAAAAGGTGGCGGAGATGCTCCGAAAATTTACAGAGGCATGCAAACCCTATCTGCTAAGCGCGGGAAGCTGCAGCAGGGAACTCAAGCACGTATTCTGGAATACCAGAACGGCTCAGCTGCAATGTATCTACATCCCGGGATCCAACTGGGAAGAGCCGGAAGAATGGCGTCGGGATGTATGGAAAGGGATGATTCAAAACGCAGTGGAGCAATGCTGGCCGGAGGAAGAATTGCTGAGCTGTTATCGGTTTTATTTGGCTGTCGGAAAAGAAGAAAAGGAAGCCACTGCGGAGGAGAAGCAGGAGCGTACAGGCATAGCGGAGCAGCAGATCCATGCGGCTAAGATGGCCAGATTCGCGTTATGGGATGAGTTGGCAGAAGAAGAGGATGAGGAAGAAGCCAGGACCGTACAGCGGGTGAAGGGGAAGGTACGGCAGTTCTTCAGCAGAAAAGAAAAATAAGTTGTTTTTTGGAGAGGAGGTTGCTATAATAATAGAGTAAAATATACAGCTGGAGGTGAAGTGATGTACCAGCAATTTGCAGAGGTGTACGACGAGTTTATGCAGGAGGTGCCCTATTCCCAATGGGCAGATTATATAGAGAAGATCTGGAAGGCACAGGGACAGAGTCCGGAATTGGTGCTGGATCTTGCGTGTGGGACCGGGAGCCTGAGTATTGAATTGGCGCAGCGCGGCTATGATATGATCGGAGTCGATCAATCGCAGGACATGCTGGGACAAGCCAGAGAGAAGGCTGATGAAGCAGGGATCCCTATTCTGTTTCTGGAGCAGGATATGCAGGAATTTGAGCTATATGGAACCGTAGATTCCATTATCTGTACATGCGACAGTCTTAACTATTTATTAGAGGCAGAGGATGTCCGCAAGGTGTTTCGGCTGGCGGACAACTATCTCAATCCCGGCGGACTCTTCATTTTTGATGTAAATACAGAATATAAGTTTCGGCAGATTCTTGGCGAAAGGACAATCGCGGAGACCTATGATGATGCGGCTTATATCTGGCAGAATTATTATTATAAAGATGAAAAGATAAATGAATATCAGGTGACTTTTTTTCAGAAGCAGGAAGCAGGAGATCTGTACAGCCGTGAGGAAGAGACGCATTATGAGCGCGCGTATGATCGGGCGGAGCTGACAGGCTGGCTGGAAGAGGCTGGACTTCGGGTAGTGGGAGTCTATGATGCTTTCACTATGGAAGAGCCGGGACCATCTAGTGAGCGGATCTGCTATGTGGCCGCAGAACAGAAAAAGGGGAAAAGGAGCGAACAATAATGGATTATATGCTGAGAGCGACAGCAGCAAACGATCAGATTCGGGCTTTCGCTGTTGTAACGAAAGAAACAGTAGAAGAGGCAAGAAAGCGCCATAATACAAGTCCGGTCGTAACAGCGGCGTTAGGGCGGTGCCTGACGGCAGCGGTGATGATGGGATGGCAGATGAAGGGAGAAAAGGATCAGCTGACACTGAGAATCGAAGGCTCCGGTCCCATCGGAATGATCAATGTCAATGCGAATAGCTTCGGAGAGGTGTGGGGATACGCCAAGAATCCGCAGGTAGATCTGCCCCTGAATAATAAGGGAAAGCTGGATGTTGCCGGTGCGATCGGAATCGGAGTTTTGACAATCATTAAGGATCTGGGCCTGAAGGAGCCCTACAGCGGACAGACGCATCTGATCACAAGTGAAGTCGCAGAGGACTTGGCATATTACTTTACGGCATCGGAACAGGTACCGTCGGCGGTATCGCTGGGGGTGCTGGTGGATCGGGATTACTCGGTCAAGTGTGCTGGCGGGTTTATTTTCCAGATGATGCCGGGCGCAAGCGACGAGACAGCAGCGCAGCTGCAGGATAGAGTTGTAGCATTTCCGTCGATTACACAGTATTTATCAGAGGGACATACCCCGGAGGATCTGCTGCAGGATCTATTGGGAGATATGGATCTGCGGATCCTGGATCGGCAGGATGTTCGGTTCCATTGCAATTGCAACAGGGAACGGGTCGAGAGAGCGCTGATCAGTATTGGAGAAAAGGATTTGAGAGAATTAGCGTCTGAGGGAGAGGATATTGAGCTGCGCTGTGACTGCTGTAACGAACCTTACTCATTTACTTCCGAAGAATTGACCGCACTGGCAGAAATCGCTGCTGAAAGGAGACAAAAATGAAGCCGGAACAGGTAAAGAAGCTATCTTTGGGATACTATCCGACGCCGCTGCAGCGCATGACGCGTCTGGAGGACAAACTGGGCGCGGGTCCGCTGTATATAAAACGGGAAGACTTGTCGGATATTGGTCTGGGCGGCAATAAGATCCGCAAGCTGGAGTATTTGGTTCAGGATGCGCTGCAGCAGGGATGCACCGCTCTACTGACCTACGGGGGATCGCAGACCAATCATGGACGGCTGACAGTCGCCGCGGCGGTTCGCCAGGGCATGAAGGCCATTTTGCTGCTAGATGGAGAGAAGCCGGCATATTACAGCGGTAATCTTGTGTTGGACGGACTGATGGGCGCGGATATACGGTTTATCGGCGATCAGAATGAAGAGGAATTGACACAGAAGGTTGTTCGCGAATACGCGGAACGGAATGAAAAGGTCTATGTAATTCCTATGGGCGGCAGCAATACACTGGGAGCGCTCGGGTACATTCAGATGATTCCAGAACTGATGGATCAGATCGGAGAGGAACATCTTACGACAAAGGCATTAGTGTGTGGGGCGGGTTCCATGGGAACCTTTGCGGGACTTTGGCTCGGAGCGGCGTATTACCATGCTCCGTTTGAAGTTGTCGGAGTTACGATCAACCCGTATACGACCTATACGCCAGAGGGAATCTGCCAATATATTAATGCGATCAGTCGGGAGTATGAAATGGGGATTGAATGCCGGCCGGAGCAGCTTCATCTGGAGCGGGCCTATGCTGGATTGGGGTACAATGTACCGGATGAAAAGACGATGGATGCCATTGAGCTGCTGGCACAGACAGAAGCGATTTTTCTGGATCCCTGTTATACCGGTAAGGTTTTCAATGGATATGTGAATATGATCAAAAACGGGACAATTCAGGCTGAAGACGCAATTTTCCTGCACACAGGAGGAATTCCGGGACTGTGGTCCACAGAACATATGGATGCGCTGCAAAAGAGAGTCGGCGGGCAGCAGTGAGAATAAAAAGGCCGGAGGCATTTGCGTTCAAAAGCCTCCGGCTGTAAAATATTATTCGTAATGCGCGCGTTCTCCGCCGATGTATTTGGGACGTGTTCTCGCACACAGGATATTGGCTTCGCCAATCTTACTCAGCGAAAGCCGCACAGGAACGGCAACATCTTTTAGATGCATACCGATGAGAGTACCGCCGATATCCAGACCGCAATGGGCTCGGATATGCTCAACGGCAACAGGGTTCTGCATTTTCTGCCATGCGGTCGTCGCAAAGGAACCGCCGGCCTTGGGCTGCGGAACGACACAGACCGGTTCGTAACCGTATTTCTCGGCGGCTTCGGCTTCCAGGATCAGCGCGCGGTTCAGATGTTCACAGCACTGTGCGGCCAGGTAGCATCCTTTTTCAGCGATCACAGGAGCGATCGCGTCATATAACTGCTGAGCGGTCGCCATACTGGAGTCTGAGCCGATACGATGTCCGGTTACCTCGCTGGTGGAACAGCCGATGACGACCAATTGGCCGGGACGCAGCTTTGCCTGCTCCAGAAGTTCGTATATAACCTGACGGGCTTGTTCATAGATTGTCATTGTATATAATTGACCGTCCCTTCTGCGCGGGGCTTGGCTTCCGGTACAGCCGCAGGATAACCGAGAGCGGCAATCCCCCAGATAACATGGTTTTCGGGCATCCCGAACTCAGTCAGTACAGAGCGCAGCGGCTCCTTATCGCAATTTTCACGAGCCTGGTTGATCCATACAGAACCAATACCGAGGGAATGCGCAGCCAGCATGATATTTTCCATGGCACAGCCGGTATCCAGTTGACCGTTTTGATTGCTGCGGTCTGCGGCAACCAGAATCAGCATGTCGGGCTTATAAAAATCATAATTCTCCCGGCCAGTGATCTGTCCGATCGCGGCGGCAAGCTTCTGGATTTTTTCGCGGTTGTGAACAACGGTAAAATGCCAGCTCTGACGGTTCATGGCGCTGGGAGCATATACTGCGGCTTCCACAATCTGCTGAACGGCTTCCTCTGGAATCACATCCTCAGTAAAGCTGCGGACACTGCGCCTGGATTTGATGTTTTGCAAAACTTCATTCATGAGAAATGCCACCTTTCTATGGATTTGCATTGATAATAGCATGGTTTCTTGTGAATTGCAAGGTGTTTTTATTGACATTTTCGCTGCGGCTGTGTATAATATTATTGTTAGCGAACGTTGGCCTGACAGAGCTGCCGGATCAGAGAGATCGATCAGGGGATGTCAAGGTTTCGACGGGGATCGTTGAGATTTGGAGAGCCATCCGCAGTTTCAGGGCTGCGTCATCAACCTGAGAATAAATATAAACGCTAACAATACAAGCGATTACGCTTACGCAGCTTAATTAAGCTGCATGTTCTGCCACAGGTGCCCGCGCCTGTGAACAGGGCATCGATTAAGGCGGGGAACTTTTTCTTCAAAGCTTTGAGAAGATAAAAGAAATTGGATGAAGCTACCAAGGTGTGACCCTGTCGGCAGGGGAACACGGAGGAAAATGCAAAATACCGACTATGATGGTAGCGCTTCGGATGGATGGATCTTCGGACATGGGTTCGATTCCCATCATCTCCATTTTTTCATGAAAACCGCATGTTAATGCGGTTTTCATTTTTTGTTTATTTATGCGGAAAAATAAAGCATAGATGGTGAGGTAATAGTTTCAAATTGAAATATATTAAAGGAGCGTGATTCAGTGGATATAGTGGATAAACTTTTGGAAACCTCGTGCTACATAATAGATTTACTCCCTAAGCAAGTATCCATGAATTGTGGCGGACAGTTTTTTGAGGTAGAAACTTATCTGCTCAACCACTATGATTGCTGTGGATTAAGGGATAGATTTGTTGGCGTTATTTTGAAGGCAATGTGTTATTATCCGGTATCTGTTGAATGGGGCAAATGGATTGAACAGCCTACCCCCGAACAGGTAACAAAAATCATTGATACGATACTGGAAAACCATTCTGGTGATGTAAATATATTATTTACAAGTAAAGATGTACTTCTACGGTTTGGATGGGATTGTTTAAATATAAGCATTTATAATCCAGATGAAGAAATGTGTATGTTGTTTGAGAAAATTGCGATTTCCGAAGGATTGTTTTGGCGAAAATCAGAGTGATAAATTGGGGCTTTAGTGGAGATTAAAATTGGAAAGAATGTATAGTATAACTACTAAATTATAAGATTATACTGATTTATGGATGATAAAGAAATGGACATATATGAATATGGAAGCAGTCTGGCGTCTATTGTGCTGATTCAGATGGTGGGAGAACATGATCTTCCGGGAGTCGAACGGGAAATTACAGAAATCCGAAGATTAACAGATATGGATTTCCGGTTCATAGCAGTGAAAGTGAATAACTGGAATCAGGATTTGTCTCCATGGAACGCTGCGGCAGTATTTGGGAAAGAGGAATTTGGAAATGGCGCAAAAGACACCCTGGAAGTGCTCATGAAGTTGTGTACGGATACCAATAAATGCTACTATATTGGTGGATACTCTATGGCAGGGTTATTCGCTCTGTGGACGGCATGCCAGACCAATCGGTTCGCTGGCATTGCGGCAGCATCTCCGTCCATCTGGTTCCCTAGATTTTTGAAATATCTGAAACAGCAGAAGATACAAAGTAACTGCATCTATCTGAGTCTTGGGGATAAAGAAGAAAAGACCAGAAATTCTGTTATGGCGCAGGTTGGAGATTGCATACGGCAGGCATATGCATGGTTGAATGAAGAAGGAATACGCTGTACACTGGAATGGAATCCGGGAGGGCATTTTAAAGAGCCGGACTTACGAACGGCGAGAGCCTTTGCCTGGGTAATGAGAAATAACATTGATGGATGAGGGAGGAGATAGCTGTAAAATCCGATCTTCTGTTTGTGGATTCGGCAAGAGATTATGGATTTGGAAAAGGACCAAAACTAATCGGCATGTGCTGTCCTGATGAAGTCAAAATATCATCAAAATACACGTGAATCGGTGGAACCTTACTTGGAAGGGAAAATTGAAAGTATCGGTGTTTCAAACTTTAATCTGCAAGAATGCAAACTTGCCAAGTCTATTTTGAATAAAGCGGAGATCCCCTTATTTGGAGTCCAGGATCATTATGGTCTCATTGACCGCGAATGGGCAAAGAATGGATTACTTTGAAATATATCTGCCTGATGCAAGAAAGGTTGCTCCGGAAAAATGGAAAACGGTTATTAGACATCCTATAAAAAGGATCTAGATTGCCATGATAGGAGTATTGTTGCAGCTGTTTTTATAATTCTAAGAAAGTTTTAAGACCAACACCCTAAAAAACGTACTTAAATGTTGTTTTTCTGTGTCTGTCCCGGAATCTCACCACAGCGTCGCTCCGCTCGCTCCCATCGGGGAGGTCGTGGCAGAATCATATCCCATTCGGACGGTCATTCAATTGTCAGGTCGGCTCTTTGCCCTCATGCTAATCAATTGGGAATTTATTATCGATTTGAACGAAGTAAATTTTGTAAACTTTCCGCAAACGACAAAAAGAGCCGGTACACAGCACATCAAATCAGCGGGAGAAAATCTCTCGCCATATCTTTGATGAAA
>CABUPM010000008.1 GCA_902493345.1 uncultured Eubacteriales bacterium
TTTTTACCGGAGAGCTGGAAAAAAGCAATGTGCTGATCGAGGACGACAGGATTATCGGACTCGGAGAGTATGGAGAGGCGGATGCTGATGAGTCGATGGACGCCGCGGGAATGTATATATGTCCGGGCTTTATTGACGGACACATCCACATTGAGAGCACGATGCTTCTGCCTGTGGAATTTGCCCGCGCGGCGGTTCCGCATGGAACGACAGCGGTGGTTGCGGATCCGCATGAGATTGCCAATGTGTGCGGAAAAGCAGGGATTCGTTATATGCTGGAGAGAAGCGAACAGCTTCCGATGACGGTATATGTAATGATTCCGTCCTGTGTTCCGGCGACAGAATTTGACGAGTCCGGAGCCAGGCTGGAAGCGGATGATATCGTAGAATTCTACGGCCATCCCAGAGTGCTGGGACTGGGCGAGATGATGAACTATCCCGGAGTGCTCGCGGGCAATCCCGGAGTAATGGATAAGATCCATAAGACTTTAGAGCGAGGCCTGTTGGTCAACGGACATGCGCCCCTCCTTTCAGGGAAAGCGTTGGACGCTTACATTGCGGCCGGAATCAGTGACGATCACGAGTGTTCTTCTGCGGAGGAGGCAATCGAACGCATCCGCAAGGGACAGAGAGTTATGATCCGGCAGGGGACGGCGGCGCGCAATCTGGAAGCACTGCTGCCGCTGTTTGACGAGCCGTATGCTTCGAGATGCCTTCTGGTAACGGATGATAAGCATCCGGCGGATCTGCTGAAGCACGGTCATATCGATGATATTATCCGGAGCGCGGCGCGGCAGGGCAAGAGCGCGGTTACAGGAATCCGCATGGCAACGCTATGGGCGGCAGAGTATTTCGGACTCCGGCATGTCGGCGCGGTGGCGCCGGGATATAAAGCGGATCTCGTGCTGCTGACAGATCTGGAACAGGTAAAAGTGCACAGCGTCTATAAGGACGGAGTGCTGGTGGCAGAGAAGGGACAGTGCCTGCCGTTTGCCGAAGCGGAAGGCAGGCAAGAAGAGGAAGAGCAGATACGGCATTCCTTCTGCATGAAGACCATGCGGCCAGAGGATTTTCAGCTGGATATTCACGGAAAGCATCGCTGTCGTGTGATTCGGCTGGTTAAGGGAGAGCTTCTGACAGAAGAAATGCATACCGAAGTGGATTTTGATAAGGATAACGGAATAGACCTAGGTCGGGATGTCCTTAAGATTGCGGTGGTGGAACGCCATCATGGCACAGGCCATGTCGGTATGGGACTGATCTCCGGGATCGGATTGAAAAAGGGAGCCATTGCTTCTTCGGTATCTCATGACGCGCACAATCTGATTATCGTAGGGACCAATGAAGAAGATATGGCGATTGCGGCCAATAGGCTCTGCGAACTCGGCGGCGGGATTCTTACGGTGGCCGAAGGCGAGATCATCGCAGAGATGCCGCTGCCGTATGCGGGACTGATGACGGGAGCCGATGCGCAGACTGCGGCGCGGCAGAATGACGCAGTGCGGGAAAGCGTCCACTCCTTGGGCGTACCGCAGGAGACGGAACCGTTTATGACAACCGCATTTATCAGCCTGACAGTAATTCCGCATATCAAGATCACCACCTTGGGATTGGTGGATGTGGACCGGCAGGAACAGGTGCCGTTGGTAGAAGATTGAAAAAAGGTGTTTCAGGAGCGAACCTGAAACACCTTTTTGTTAGCTGTGTGTCTTTTCCTGCCGGGCTTGATTGCGGTAATCTCTGGGAGACTGTCCGCTGAGCCGACGGAAGATCTTGGAGAAGTACAGGGGATCATCAATGCCGACAGAATAGCTGACTTCCTGAATGGACAGAGTGGTATCCCGCAGCAGGGACTGCGCGTTGCGGATCCGTACAAGCTGAATATACTCGGAGACGGTCATGCCCATATCGCTTTTGAAGATGCGGGAAATATACGAGCGGCTGTAGCTTACATGCTGGCAAAGCGTATCCATGTCAATCGGCAGATAAAAATTCTGATCGATAAAGGCTGTGATCTTGGCCGGAATGGATTCCTCCGGTTCTGGCCGCACGGTCTCTTTGGTACGCAGCGCCAGATCGATTTTATAAAAGAGGGTATAGAGCGCGCCGATAGCACAGAAACGGTAACGATCTTCTTCATCGCCCAGCGCGTTGATGATCTGGTACATGGAACGCTGCAAGGAGTCATTGAGAATGCTGTTCAGCACATAATGTTCGGTCGTGATGTGGATACTGTGGAGAAAACGCGGACATAGGGAGGAGTTAAAGGCGACCCACATGATCTCCCAAGGATCGTCCGGATCGGCCCAGTAATGATGCAGATGGCGGGGAAAAAGGAAAAATATATCCCCTGCTGTAAGCGGAACGGCAGGATGTGAGTCTTGCTCCAGATAGCCTTTGCCGGAAACGACAATGACTAGCTTGTAGGTGTCCAGAACGCGCGGGCCGATGTTGTGCGAAGGACTGCATTTTCGCTGTCCGGCCCAAGAGATGTGGATGTCTGCCGGAGAGGAAAAAGACGATTCTTTTGGAAGCGTATAAAAATACTGCCTTATGGATTCTTCCATGATCATCAACTCCTTTGCGGTTATTTTAGCATGATGGGACAAGAAAGACAAGGAAAAATGTTTAGAAAGTTGTAAGATTCGTAGGATTGCGAAGCAGGCGTTCCTATGGTATAATAATGACGGCTTGAAAAATAAAAGACTCAGGCCGGAATAAGCTGCGTCAGAATGACGGGAAACGGGGAATCAGATATGAAAAGGTTGATGGCGGCGCTGTGCGCGCTGGTACTGGCGATGGGAGTCATGGCAGGATGTTCCGAAAGCGCCGGGCAAGAGAGTCAGCAGGAGAACAACAATCCTGTAGTTACGGTGGAGATGGCGAATGGCGGCGTGTTCCAGATCGAGCTGTATCCGGATAAAGCGCCCAATACGGTCAATAATTTTATCTCACTGGTACAGAAGGGATACTACGATGGGATTATCTTTCATCGGGTAGAGGCTGGACTTCTGGTGCAGGGCGGCGATCCGAACGGCACAGGAATCGGCGGACCGGGATATCAGATCAAAGGCGAATTTTCCAACAATGGCGTGGAGAATGATCTGAAGCATACGACGGGCGTGATCTCAATGGCCCGGACGATGCTCTCCTACGATACGGCGGGCAGCCAGTTCTTCATCTGCCTGACAGATCTGCCGTCATTGGATGGAGACTATGCGACATTCGGAAAAGTAATCAGCGGTATGGATGTCGTACAGAAGATTGCCGTGGGAGATACGATGAAGAAGGTTACAGTGGATACCAAGGGCGTGACGTATCCGGAACCGGAGAAGATTCAATAATTCAATCCATAAAAGCAGGGACTGCTCATCCGATCATGCAGGATGAACAGTCCCTGTTTTATTGGATCCATCCGTTTTAACCGCGGCTTATCAGTCGGCCCTTCAGATAGGTATAAGTACCGGCCTGCGGGAAGAAAATCTCCGTGACCTGGCCATCCGCGTGGAGGCGGAAAGGCGCATCGATCGCGTGTCCCGCGCGGAATACACAGTGATGCAGCCGGCCATTCTCCCAGAAGATATCCAGTGTCAGGCCGTGCGGCGCGCGCAGTCCTGTAATGGAACCACTCTGCCAGCAGGCAGCGCTGGGCAGGGCAGGCAGAAGATAGATCTCCTGATCCCAGGCCTGAAGGAAAAGCTCAGCGATTCCGGCGCAGACACCGAAGTTGCCGTCGATCTGAAACGGAGGATGCGCGTCAAAGAGGTTGGGGTAGGAACCGCCGCCCAGAAGATGCACCTCGCCGTCCGTCGGGGCGGGACGCAGCTGCTGCTGGATCAGGGACAGGGCATGGTCTCCGTCATGCAGACGGGCCCACATATTGATCTTCCAGCCCAGACTCCAGCCGGTACCGTCATCGCCGCGGATTTCCAGAGAACGCTGGCAGGCCTTCGCCAGTTCCGGCGTGGATTCCGGTGTGATCTGATGCGCCGGATGCAGTCCGTACAGATGAGAGACATGGCGGTGATGGGGATCATTTTCCTGATACTCCTCTTCCCACTCCAACAGCTGTCCCTGGGAGCCAATCCGTTCACCCTGTAAAAGCGGCAGGATCCGGCGTACTTCAGCGGCATCCGGGGTATCCTCACCCAGTTCCTCCAATGTCCGCAGATAATGTCCAAAGACTTCGCGGACAATGGTCTGGCTCATGTTGGCTTCGCGGGCAATCTTGCATATTTCGCCGTTATATATGAAAACGTTTTCCGGAGAAGTCGCGGGCGTAATGATGTATTTGCCGTCCGGATTCTGACGAAGCGTATCCAAATAGAATTCTACGACAGCCGTCAACACTGGCAGAACCTGTTCCTTCAGGAAATCCTTATCGTCGGAATACAGGTAATGATCCCACATATGGCGGCTCAGCCATCCGAAGGACATACCCCAGAAGCAGGAGTGCGTGTAACCCTTGCGGTGTTCGCCAACAGGATTGGTCACGCCCCAGAGGTCTGTATTATGATGGGAGACGCTGCCGCGGGCATGGTAAACGGTTGCGGCAGTCTCAGCGCCCTTTTGCATAATGAGACGAATCAATCGGAAGAGCGGTTCCGCCATCTCCGGCAATCCGCAGATCTCGGCAGGCCAATAGTTCATCTCGGTATTGATATTGATGGTAAAGTTGGAGCTCCATACCGGACGAATCAGATGACTCCAGATTCCCTGCAGGTTCGCGGGCTGAGTTCCGGGCCGCGAAGAAGCGATCAGGAGATACCGCCCATAATGGAAGAGCAGCGAGTAGAGTACCGGATCATCCTTGGTCTCGGCAAATTTCTGAATCCGGACATCGGTCGGCATATCCTGGCCTTCAGCGGAAAGATTCAGCGAAGTGCGGCTGTAATACGGAGAGTATTCTGCCAGATGACGCTGGAAAAGATCTGCCGCGGAAAACTGCAGGAGATGCTCGATATCTTTATGGCACAGAGCTGTTTCGTCCACACCTTCACGTTCCGGATCCTTTTCCGGGCCGTTGAAGCTGGAACGAATCGCCAGATAGATGGTGACAGAATCGGCATTTTCAATCAGGATGGTATCCTTCTCCGAGGTCAGAGTGCCTCCTGTAAGTACCGGAGCGGCTATCATACACCCGCGCATTCCGACATGGCCATCTTCCGACTCCCAATGGATCGGATCCGGGCAGGTACGGAGATAGTGAGGAGCGACTCGGGACGGGCAGCGCATGCTGGCAATCATCTGAGAGTCCGCGATGTCCACACGATGCAGCAGCGGCGAATCATAGGAGAGGCGCAGGCTGATCTTGCCAGGCTGATCTGCCGTGAAACGCATGATGATGCCGTGGTCCGGATAGGACGCGAAATATTCACGGATATAGTGTACGCCGTCAGCGCAGAAGGTCACGCTGGCAGAGGCGGAACGCAGATCCAGATCCCGACAGTACTCCGTAACGGAACCGGAGAGACCGAGGAAGTTCATGTGCAGAGTACCGGCAGGCATATAAGAATTGGTGAAATCCCCCAGCGCTTCCTTTTCGATAATCTCCTGGGCCTCCAGGAAACGGTGTTCCGCGACCAGCTTGCGGCAGTGTTCCATGGTCTCTGCGGAAACCGGAAGATTGGTGTCATGCGGATATCCGGACCAGAGCGTATCCTCGTTGAGAGGAAGCTGGTCCTGCCAGGGCTGTCCCCAGACCATGGCGCCGAGACGGCCGCTTCCGATGGGTAGGGCTTCTACCCATTGCTCGGCACACTGATGGTAATACAGGCGATGGGCGGCTTCGGAAGCTTTCATTGCATCACCTTTCCGAGAAGCTGGTTGACCAGCGCACCGTCGGCCTTTCCTTTTACACGGGGCATCAGAACCTTCATGATGCGGCCCTTATCCTTGGGGGTCGGGGACTCGATGCCGAGTTCGTTAAGCACTGCCTGGATCTCTGCCTGAATCTGTGCTTCGTCCATCATCTGGGGAGCATATTCCTGCAGGAGCGCCAGATTGGCCTGGGCCTCCGCCAGAAGGTCCGGACGGCTGGCTGGGGTGGAATCGATCGTTTCCTGTACCTGCTTGATTTGTTTCATAATGACGGAATTGATCTCCTCTTCCGTCAGATCCGCGCGTTTGTCAATCTGAACATTTTTCAAAATACCATACAGATACGCGATATTATCTTTACGCTGCCGTTCGCCGGCTTTGAGAGCGGCGATCATATCTGCTTTGATTTGGTCCATTTTACTCATAGTAGCAATCCGCCTTTCTAAAAATGTAATAAGCGTGACATGGGGCCCGGAACCGGATCCGGACCATATCACGCTCATTATAGCACACTCCGCAAAGATTGCCAATTCTCTCTTGCCTTTTTTTAGAATTCGTTTTATAATAATTCAAAATCTTTCGAGGAGGTTTCTGCAATGAAGATTACATCCATTCAGATAGGGGAAGTATTTGTGCCGCTGGTGACACCATTCAAGACGGCGCTTCGGACTGTGGAGAATGTAGAGGATATCGTAATCCGAATCAATACCGATACGGATGCCGTGGGCTATGGAGAGGCGCCTCCGACGGCGGTAATCACGGGCGACACCAAGGGGTCCATTGTGACGGCCATACGGGATTTTATCGCGCCGGCCATCATTGGGATGGACGTACAGGATCTGGATGGAATCATGCACCGGCTGCATAAGGCGATTCTGAAGAATACCTCAGCCAAGGCGGCGGTGGATATGGCGGTATATGATCTGTATGCCAAGAGTCTGGGTGTGCCGTTGTACAAGGCGCTGGGCGGCGCGTCGGATACGGTGGAAACCGATTTGACAATCAGTGTGGATACGGTGGATAAAATGGTCGCGGACAGTCTGGCGGCGACGGCGCAGGGATACCGCATCCTGAAGATCAAGGTAGGAAAAGAGGGTATGGCCGACGTGGAGCGGATCCGTGCCATCCGAGAAGCGGTAGGGCCGGAGATCGCACTCCGCGTGGATGCCAATCAGGGATGGAGCGCCAAGGAGGCTGTGCGCATCATCGGCCGGCTGGAGGATCTGGGAATTGGCATCGATCTGGTAGAACAGCCGGTCGGCGCGCATGATCTGGCAGGCATGCAGTATGTCACGCAGCATACCTATACGCCGATTCTGGCAGATGAGAGCGTATTTTCGGCGGAGGATGCCATCCGGATTATTCAGATGGGCGCGGCGGATCTGATCAATATCAAACTGATGAAAACCGGCGGAATCTATGAGGCGCTCAAGATCTGCAGTATCGCGGAGATATACGGTGTAGAGTGCATGATGGGCTGCATGCTGGAGAGCAAGATCGCAGTCAGCGCTGCGGCGCATTTGACGGCGGCCAAGTCGGTGATTACAAGGGCGGATTTGGATGGCCCGGGGCTCTGCAAGATCGATCCGTACACCGGCGGCCCGATCTATGAGAATGCGCTGATTCATATGACAGACGCGCCGGGAATCGGAATCACAGCCGTTCCCAATCTGTGAGGCTGCGGGGATGATCCGGAATATTGTTTTCGATATCGGGATGGTGCTGGTGGATTTCCGTTGGAAAAGCCTGATGGAAGAATTGGGGTTCACCGGGGATAGGCTGGAAGGAGCGGCGCGGGCGACAGTGCTGGGCCCTTATTGGAATGAATTTGACCGCAGCGAGAAATCCGGAGAGGAGATCCGTGAGCTATGCTGTCAGTACGCGCCGGAGTATGAACGGGAGATCCGTACTTTTTTTGAACATATCGGGGAGATCTGCCGGGAATATCCGGAATCGGCGGACTGGCTGCGTTCTTATAAGGAAAAGGGATATAAGGTGTACCTGCTGAGCAATTATGCGCGCATGTCTTTTACCAAGGCAACTCCACCGTTCTCCTTTTTATCTGTGGTAGACGGAGGCGTGATCTCGTACGAGGTCCGGAAGATCAAGCCGGAACCGGAGATCTACCATGCGTTATTGGAGAAGTATAGCTTGAAGGCAGAGGAGTGCGCCTTTGTCGATGATAACGCGGCGAATATCGCTGCCGCGAAAGCACTGGGATTTGCCGCGGTGCAGCATGTTTCCAGAGAGGAGACATGCCGCCGGTTAGCGGAGTTGGGGGTGCGGTAAAGAAATATTCTTGCGGCAATAAATGGAGATTACTGCAGCAAGAATAATCGGATAGACAGAAACGGGCCGATTGGAGATACCCCAATCGACCTGTTTTACATAGCTGAATTTTATTATTTTCGAAAGCCTTCTACGATACGGACGGTTTCCTCAGAGGGACCGGAAATAACGGCGCTTTTGCAGATCTCGCAGGGCGGGTTCTGGGTAACTCTGCCTATAGCGGCCTGTACAGCAGATACGCTGCCTGCCATAAAGATCAATGAGTGTCCGCCGCATTTGGTATGTTTGGCGATATATTCCACATCCGAAGTCTTGAGCATCTGATCGACGACCAGAATACAATGGGCGGAACCTACGACTTCTACCAATCCGAATGCCTGATATTTCATGTTTGTATCCTCCCTGTTATTTCCCGATGGTCATCTGAATGGCGGACTCGGTCCCTTCGGCCGGAGCCGCGATGATGGTATGGGAAGTGATATGGGCTATGGGGGCTGCGGCCTGCAGGGCAGCGTCCATGGCAGCGTGGACGTCAGAGACGGACCCGCGCATCTTCACGCAGGCTCCGGATTTCAGACGGTTCCGTTCTACAGCCTGAATGCGGACGTTGGCAGCTTTGGACGCGACATCCAGCGCGACGAAGCAGGCGCATTCGCTGTCCAGCTCGAAGATGCCGATAGCCATTCCCGTGTATTGTTCGTTCATAATATTGCCTCCTGGAGATTGATATGCCTCTTATGAGTCCTATTGTAGCACGATTCCGGAGGGAATGTCAATTCCAAGAAAGCAAAGGGGTAGATCAAAAACTTACAAAAAATTTCTAATTACTCTTGACAATTCGTGAAGAATATTGTATAGTGGGGATGTATCCAGATGTCTCATTGATTTCACATGTTTGTAGGTCAGTTTCACATTGGCTTACACTGCATGTGATTTTTTGATACAGTTCGATGCAATATCTGGTAAGGAGGTGTTTTCAATGAATTCTGGTACCGTTAAATGGTTCAACGCTGAGAAGGGCTACGGCTTCATCTCTAACGATGAGGGCGGCGATGATGTATTCGTACATTTCTCTTCCATCATGGTTGACGGCTTCAAGACCCTGAATGAGGGACAGAAGGTTACCTTCGACGTAGAAGCTGATCCTAAGAACAGCAGCAAGATGCGTGCAGTTAATGTTCACATCGTTGGCTAATGAACACAAAAGCAAGAGACCGCTCTTCGAGAAGAAGGGCGGTTTTTTCATGCCGTCATAGATCTGTAATATTTTTCCGTAAACTTTTAATGAACATTTTGTGAATTTCTGATTGACATTTCTTGCAAACTTCGTTATACTAAAAATACCTGTTGTCAGATAATGTCTGATTAGCGGAGACTACATTTTATGTTAGGAGCGTGACTTCTTTGAAGGACTTTTTCAAGCTCAAGGAACATGGCACCACGACAAAGACTGAGGTTCTGGCTGGTATTACGACATTCCTTTCGATGGCGTATATCCTGGCAGTTAACCCGTCAATGCTGGCAGCCGCAGGCATGGATTCAGGCGCTGTATTTACTGCAACGGCAGTATCCGCGGCAGTAGCCAGCCTGATCATGGGATTCTATGCGAATTATCCCGTAGCCCTGGCGTCCGGTATGGGACTGAATGCGTATTTCGCGTATTCCGTATGCCCGATGCTGGCTGGTATGGGAATCACTGATCCCTGGCAGGTAGCCTTGGCGGCAATTCTGGTAGAAGGTCTGATCTTCATCATTCTTTCTATCTTTAAGTTCCGCGAAGCACTGGTCAATTCTGTGCCGGCGAACCTGAAGTATGGCATCTCTGCCGGTATCGGCCTTTTTATCACAATTGTTGCTCTGGAAGGCGCAGGCATCATCGCAGATGACGCGTCTACACTGGTAACTCTGGGCGATGTGAGCCAGCCGAACTTTGTTCTGGCGATGGTAGGCCTGATCCTGATCGGCATTATGTGGCACTTTAAGGTAAAGGGCTCCATTCTGTGGGGCATCCTTGCAACCTGGATTCTGGGCATCTTCGCGCAGCTCATCGGCTGGTATCAGGGCAATTCTCTGATCCCGTCCTTCAGCAATCTGCTGCCTCCGTCCCTGGGCCCCACGTTCTTCAAGTTTAACTTTGAATATGCAGCGCAGAACTTTACCGGATTCCTGGTTATCGTATTTGCGTTCCTGTTCGTAGACCTGTTCGATACCGTTGGTACGCTGATCGGTGTTGCGGATCAGGGCAATCTGCTGGATGAGAATGGCAAGCTGCCTCGTGCAGGAGCTGCTCTGATGAGCGACGCGGTTGGTACAGTAGTAGGCGCGTGCCTGGGTACTTCTACAGTTACAAGCTATGTTGAGTCCACCGCAGGTGTAGCAGAAGGCGGACGTACCGGTCTGACGGCTGTTACGGCAGGTCTGATGTTCATCCTGGCACTGTTCTTCTCCCCGATCTTCCTGGCGATCCCCAGCTTCGCGACCGCTCCGGCACTGATCTTCGTAGGTCTTCTGATGATGAAGTCCGTTCTGAAGATGAAGTTTGATGGAGATATCGCTGATGTAATCGGCGGCTTTGTAGCACTGGTAATGATGCCCTTTACCTATTCCATCGCGAATGGTATCATGTTCGGTATCCTGACCTGGCTGGTTCTGAAGGTTTGCACCGGCAAGATCAAGGAGATTCATCCGGTTATGTGGGTATCCGCAGCGCTCTTTGTAGTACGTATCATCTCTCTGGTAATGCACTGGTAAGATGAAGGATTAAGAAAGCAAACAGTCCGCAACCATGGTTGTGGACTGTTTGTAGTTTTAAATATTCTACTTATGCTTCATTTTGCAGCTGCCGAAGAATCAGTTCGGCCAGTTTCTTTTCTTCTGCCGCATGATTGGCTAACAGCAGCGCATACATCAGAGCCGGACGTTCATCGGCTGGCGGAACCTGGAGATTGGTACGGAGTTTGTCATAATGGCTCTCGACAGCGGCATAGAGGTCGGTGCGCAGTTCCTTTTCCAACAGCAGGTATTCTTCGTAGAATTTCCGCAGGCTGTCACTATCGCCAGTACTATGCAGCAAATGGTTGGTGTAGAGGCCGATGTCCTCCATATTCAGAACGGCTTTGAGCTTACAGATCATAAGTAGACAGAGGAGATGCTCCCGGGAGTATTTTTTCTTTTCCGGAGGCGGGAGAACACCGGATTTGGTCAAGCTGTTAATCAGTGTTTTGGCAGGATGTTTTCCCTCCCCAGGTTCGGTGCCTGGGCAGATGCGGCCCTCCAGCAGAGTTGTCACCTGATCCATATATAGTGGAATGGAAGGCAGATCCTTGTACTCTAAGGGTTGCTCAGCGGCCAGCTGATCGATCAGTTGCGCAATCTCCATACAATAGCTCCTTTACTGTCCCTGCGGGGGCGTCCATTGCTTATTCGGGTCCTTATAGTGTACATGATCATATAGATGGTCCATGCAGTATTCACGGGAACCGTCGCATTGAGAACAGTAGCGGAACTGCATGTTCGGATCGTCCTTTTCCGTCTTTCCACAGATGCAGCAGCGATGAAACGGAACATCGTAAATCACCTTGCCGGGGCCCTGATGGGTAGGCCGGGATTTTTGAACATACTGTTTACGGCGGACGGCATAGCGGATCTTCTGGATGAGCTGCGGGCCGAAGAACAGGATATAGTTCAGGAAGCAGGCAAGGATCATCAGGCGAGTCGCCCAGCTGCCGACGATGAATTGATAGAGCAGCAGAGCAGCAGACAAGAGGCCAAGCCATTTTACTTTGATAGGAATAAAGAAGAAAAGTAAAAGCTGGACATCAGGGAACAGAGTGGCAAACGCCAGAAATAGCGACTCATTTAAATAGGTTGTACTGCCGTAGATGTTGAAGATCAGAGAGGCAGCAATGGTGCAGAGGACACCAATCAGATAATATACGTTAAAACGGAAGGCACCCCAACGGCTTTCCAGAGCGCAGCCTATAAAATAATCGAAATACAGAGCGATCGCGACTGTAAACAGGCTGCCGACATAGACAGAAGGCGGAATGAAGAGGAATGTGACTAAGCGCCAGACCTGTCCGTGCAGGACCTGATACGGATCCAATGTCAGGAACCTGACAAAATCTGTATTGAAGATGCACATGCAGAATACAGCGATATTTCCAAAAACGATATACAGCATCAGATTGCGGATGGCAAAGCGTCCAAGCTTGCGATCCAGCGTATCCATGAGTTTCAAAGATATACCTCCTTAATCATCAGATAAAGAAATCATCCGGAGACAGGGTTTCATAATCATCCTCTTTTTTAGCGTCCTTTTCGGACTCTGCTTCCGGTTCCGCAGGCACAGGCTCCGCGGCGGGTGCTTCCTGTGACTCCGGGGTCGGAGACTGCGGTTCTTGATAGAAGTCCAGATCCGGCAGAATACCGGTTACCTCCTGAATCGTAGTGGTATGAACCTCGGTCATCTTCATGACCGGAATCTTCTGTGTGGCTTCTTTCCATTGCGCAAAGGCATTGCTGTCCAGCTGAATATCTTCCGGATCAGCCGGTGTAGACAGAGTATCATCCAAAGGCTCCAGCTGCGCCGTCTGTGAGTATTCCGGCTCATCGTCCTGAGCTTTGCGGCGGTGATAGGTGCGTGCCAGCAGTATGATGAGGACAATCAGCAGCAGCATAAAGAGGACAAGCCCAATCAGAATGTAGGGGATATAGCGTACAAATCCGCTGAGGAACTGCGTTGTGCCGCCGGAAGAGGAGCTGTCGTAAGAAGAGATCAGAGAACCGGCAGAAGAATCCTGTACGGAATCATTCGCGGAGAGCTCGCCCTCAAACTCGCCCGTGTAAGAACGCAGCGTATCATTGGAGACGTTGTAATAGAAATAATCCCGTGTCCCAGAACCATTCTGTACATATACGATGTATTCCTGCGCGTTAGACGGGCTGACAAAAGCCTGGATACTGCGGCCATGGATCGTGACGGCCTGCAAAGAAGTCCCCTGCGGGATCTTACTACCCATGGAAGCATCCAGCACCAGGTGGGTCTCACCGTTGATATAAAGGGAGACAAAGTTGAGACAGGTCTGCGTTTGCGGATCATACAGATAGAAAGCGCCGTTTTCTCCGCGGAAATCCGTCAGATAGAACAGTAGCGTGCCATCCGGGGATTGCGCGACGTCCATGCTTTGTCCGCTCAGAACATAAGAGCCTCTGGAGAAACCGCTGGGAATCGAGGTCCCCTGCGGTATGGACTGCATATACATGGTAATGCCGTCGATCTTAAAGGAGATCAGGTCATTGCTGGCAGAAGAATCGGCAGAGGAATTGCTGCCTATAGAACTGTCCTCTATTGAAGAATTGGTGGAGCTTTCCTCGGCGGCCGCACGGGTAATGGTTACTGTATAAACAATACTTGTACCATCCGGAGCGATAACAGTAATCGGCCGGATATTATCACCGACGGCAAGGTCCGAAACTCCGGATACCTGAACAGCGGCGGTCGCGTCGTTGGCAATAGCGCTCAGTGTAACGGTAGTGATGTTATTGGGAACGCTTAAAGTGTATTCGGTAATGCTCGGAGAAAAGGAAGGACTCAGCACGCCGTAGGATGCCATCAGGCTTTTCAGTGTCGCGTCGGAAGACATGGTCCCGGTTGGGCTGACATGGACATCTTTACTGCCGGTGGGTGTACCTACACTCTCGGCCTGACCATTGTACATGGAACTCTCGACGACACGGATTGACGTATCGCCCTCAGCACGCGCGACAAAGCTCAGCGTATACTCCAACACGGTAGAGGCTTCGGATTCCATGGCGCGGAGGGTAAGAGAACCGGTATCGCCCTCGGCGGCGCCGCCGGTATATTCCAGAATGCCCGGATCATAGGTGATCTGGGCAAATACGCCGGCCAGCTGTTCACTGCTCTCAAAACGCAGTGTAACATAGAGCCAGTCTCCGACTTCCAGCGAATCCGAGCTCACGCCCACGGTTAGGTTGGAGACGGCGGCATAAACCCGATTATCAGATGTATGGTACATCGTTCCCATAATGCAGAAAATAGCACAAAGGCAAGCGAGCAGCTTTTTCCATGCAAGCTTCATAAGTATCTCTCCTATCGAAATGATTGTTAATTGGTATTTATCATAAATGGCCTGTATATATCGTAAAAACGAAACAAATGACCGCTGGGACCTGATTATTATAACATAAAAGCAGACGACTGCAAACACTTTTACATTTTTGTTAATAAAATTTTCAACAGTGTAATATATTTTAGACACAATCCAGGGAAGATTTGCAAAAAAGCACTTGACAAATGGGAGGGGATACTGTAAAATATAGTTTGTCTTTTGGCATAGAGGAATAGTTCAGTCGGTAGAACGTCGGTCTCCAAAACCGAATGTCGTGGGTTCGAGTCCTACTTCCTCTGTTAGGAAAACCGCTTGAATAAGTCAATATTCAGGTGGTTTTTGTTTTTAAGTACGGAAGATCTGAAAAAGGAGCAATGGAGTCTATGGATAGTAGAATGAGAGAATCGTAACTCTCAGAGATCTGACACCGGAATGGTGGATATAATCATGTGCCCATTGCAAAAGGAAAATCCGCGTGTTATAATAGAAATGGATATCGGACTCTAAGAAAGCTGCCGTATGGCAGCTTTTCAAAAATATTATGGTTAGCTGGCGCTAACTTACGCAAAAGCCTTATCCAGAGGAGCGGAGAGCATGAGAGTTTTAGAATATGGAAGAGAGCATGAAAAGACGCTGCTTTTTCTGCCGTGTACAGCGGAGCCGGAGTGGGCATTTACAGATTCGGTAACGCTGTTGGCGCAAAATTACCATGTAATGCAGATCGTCTATAATGGCCACGGCGAAACAGGAGAGGATTTTGATTCCGTGGAGGCTACAGTGGATGAAGTGACGGATTGGCTGCGCAGCCAGGGTGTTGCATATCTGGACGCGGCTTACGGATGCTCGTTGGGCGGCGCGTGTCTGACGCGCCTGCTTGCGTTGGGGAAAATCCCGGTCGGACACGCGATCATTGACGCGGGGATTACACCGTATCAGATGCCGCTGTTCGCACGCCGCCTGGTGTGTCTGTGTGACTACCTGGGCTTCAAGCTTGTCACGAGGAACCGAAAGGCCCTAGAGACATTCTATCCGCCGGAGCGCTGGACGCTGCCGGGACGGGATTTGGTGAAGGAATATGAAGCGTTGGCGGTGTACCTGAAGACATATTCGAACCGTACGATCCGCAATATCTTCTGGTCGGCGAATAACTACGCACTGCCGCCGAAACCGGCGAAAATGAAAAACGCATGGAGCAAATGGGCGATTACGGGAAAGCGTTTATGCAAATGCTCGGCGGCGCGCGTCCCTATGTGACGGAGCAGAGCTGTAAGAATCAGTTTTACTCGGATCTCATTACCCCTCTGCCGGAGAAGATTGATGTGCCGGGTACAGAGATTCACATTTTCTATGCCCTTAAAATGGGCCCCAAGTATCGCACCCGCTATGAGCAGCACTTTGCTGGTCCGGTGATTCACGAACAGGATCTGCGGCATGAGGAGCTGTTAGCGTGCTACCAGGAACAATGGGCGCAGCTTGTGAAAAGTATAATACAGTTCTGAGGTGGAGGAGCGTATGAAAAATTATTTTCAGGCAAATGGATCCGACGCGGCGATGATCCTGCTGTTGGGCAGCGGCGGGAATAACCCGTTGACGAAGGGAGTGGCGAAGTGGCTTGTAAAGCGCGGAGTGAACGCCCTGTGCGTCGGACCGGAGAATGGCCCCGGGTATCACAGCTTCCCCTTGGAGAGCGTGGAGGAGGCAATCCGATTTTTAAAAGAGCAGGGCAACCGCAAAATGGGAATCCTTGGCGCGTCCATCACAACGATTCCGGCACTGGCTGCCGCCGCGCGTTTTCCGGAACTCAGCCTGACAATCGCCGTTACCCCCTGTGACTTGGTGCTGCAGGGCTTTTCAAAGGAAAAGCGGGACGGATGTGTGGAGTGGCCGGTGGAGGGAGAATCCATGTTGACATGGCGCGGAGAAGCGCTTCCGTATGTGCCGTATGCTTATCAGCATCCGGAGTATTGGCGGGTGGTGACGGAGGAAACGAAGGGCTCCGGCAATCTGCTCTCCTCGCAGCGGCTGTTTCGTGATACTGAGGCGCGCGCGGAACTGACGGAAGCCGTCAGGATCCCGGTGGAAAAGATTCATGGCCGGCTGATGCTGATCGGCTGTGAGGATGACTGCCTATGGCCGACGGCACATTATATCCGCCGGATGGATGAGCGATTGAAAGCCTGTGTGCATGAGAGCAAGTATGATGCGCTGATTTATGAGCACGGCACACATTTTGCCTTTCCGGAGTCCATGCTCCGTCAGCTCCTTCCCTTGTTCTCGGACTTTATGGTAAGCCGTGCCTTCCGCGCGGCCAAGGAATATCCCAAGGAGTGTAAAGCGACTCGGGAGGATATTGACCGCCGTATGAAGCAGGCAATACAGGAATGGAGGGGCAGCGAACATGAAAAAATTTAACTACACAATGAACCATAAGGCGGATGAGGCCTATATGGCGAAAATGTGCCATGAAGGCTGGGCGGCCACAAGCCTTGTCGAGGGTGTCTGGACATTCGAACCGTGTAAGCCGGATCAGTACACATTTCGCGTGTGCTACCTGCGGGGCAAGAGCAATGCCGAGGTGGAAGAACTCAAGCGCAGCCTTGCGGAGAAGGGGATCGAGTTTGTCTCTCGTTACTCCTTCTGGGCGATCTTTCGCAGTGAGCATGATTTCCGGCTTTATAGACCGGTAGAGGAGCTTGCCATCTGTGAAAAAATATACCGCCCGATGCCGTGGGGCAGTGTACTCAGCTGGCTAGCCGCGGCTGTCTTTTTGTGGATGTCTGTTAACGTCAGTGCGTGGTTTGGCATCGTGTGCGCGCTCTTTACTGTCTATGCGGTCGTGTGTACTTGCCTTGGGGTCTCCTACGCGCGCCTGATACACAGACTGAAGACGGAAAGATAGAACGGACATTTTTGAAAAGGAAGTCAAAAACGCTTTCCGCCCGAGTTAGGACAGAAAGCGTTTTTTGATGTTCTGAGTATTATTCATGAGAATTTTGATACGATCCCGATTACGCAGAATTACATCCTACAGCTTCACAAGATCCTATACAGCCATGTGGAAACGGTGTTTACACCGCTTGCTCCGTATGAGACGCCGGAAGCATTGGATAGGATCTGCGAGGAATACAACCGTGTGATTGGAAATATGGAGCTGGAACCGTTGATTGTGATCCCGGTTTTTATCTATGACTTTCTGTGTATTCATCCCTTTAATGACGGTAACGGAAGAATGAGCCGATTGCTTACAATATTACTTCTGTATCAGAGCGGCTTTTATGTCGGAAGGTACATTTCCCTTGAAGCCAAAATCGCTAAAAATAAGGATTTGTACTATGAGGCGCTTGCGCGGTCCCAAACCGGATGGTATGAAGGGAATGAAGACGTGGTGCCTTTTATGAAATATCTGCTCGGGGCGATCCTTGCGGCGTATAAAGACTTTGAGGATCGCATGGCGATTGTAGAGACAAAGCTGTCTGCATTGGAAATGGTTCGTAAGGCGAGCCAAAATAGAATTGGACGATTCAGCAAGCAGGATATCCGGGAACTTTGTCCGACGCTCAGCGACAGCTCCATTGAGGGAGCATTGCGCAAATTGGTCGCGGCCGGAGAGCTAAAAAAGAAGGAAACGGCAAAAATACCTGTTACTTCAGACTTCGCTAAAATCAGCCGGAACCGCGACTATTTTTCCTGTACTTCTTTTCCGCTGAGGTGTTCAATCTCGATTTCAAAAAGCTGTGCGGCCCTTCCGGCCTTGGCGATCTCTTCATCGACCAACTGTTCTTCGGGATAATACTTCATAGCGAACTGTTTAAGTCTTGCCAGAGCCTCCGGGCCGTTTTCTACCAAGCGGCATCTGCCGAACACAACTACGCTTTGCACAAATGGAGCCCACACGTCTTCCTTGATGGTTTCATTTCCGTACACGGTAAAGCACACTTTATCACAAGCCCGGAGCGCTTCGATTTTATGCCCTGCTTTTGCCCCGTGAAAGTAGATTTTGCGGGCTTCTTTATCGAAGCAGAAGTTGATCGGGATCGCATAAGGATAACCTTCTACACCGTTTACGGCCAGAACGCCGCGGCGGCTTTTAACTAGCAGTTGTTCTGCTGCCTCTAGGCTGATCTCATTTTTCTTTTTCCGAATTGCTCGAAACATGGCGTGTCCTCCTATTTACATATGGTGTCATCATAATGTTCCAAAAACGAATACAGTTTTCCGTTCGTCTTGTAGCCGGGGAAGGTGTCGAGGTGAACCGCGTGGATACTGTTGAAAATGCTTTTTTCAATATTCGGATTCTCCTGTTTCAGACGGCGGATCAATGTCTTGATCTCCTGGCGCTTGGAACCGCCTCCGCCATTATCGCACATGGTGCAGTTTTCGGTAAAACGGCAGGCGCATTGAATAAATTCCAGATCGTTATAGCGTTTCCAGGCCAGAATATCATCTTCATGGACGCAGTACAGGGGACGGATCAGTTCCATCCCTTCAAAGTGCTGGCTGTGCAGCTTTGGGAGCATTGCCTGAAGCTGCGAACCGTAGAACATTCCCATTACGGTAGTCTCTATGACATCGCTGAAGTGATGCCCCAGAGCGATCTTATTACAGCCTAGTTCCTTTGCTTTATTGTAAAGGTGTCCCCGCCGCATTCTGGCGCACAGGTAACAGGGGGATTTGTCCGTACTGTTTGCGATTTCAAAAATATTGGTCTCAAAAATAGTAATAGGAATATGCAAAAGCAGAGCGTTGCTTTCGATTTTCTGACGGTTGATTTCGTTATAACCGGGATCCATGACGAGGAAAACAAGCTCAAAGGGAATCTCGCTGATACGCTGCAGCATTTGCGTCAGCTTGGCCATCAGCATAGAGTCCTTGCCGCCGGAAATACAGACAGCGATTTTGTCTCCCGCCTGAATCAGCTCATACCGTTTTACCGCGGCTACAAAGGGGTTCCATATTTCCTTACGGAATTTTTTGATAAGGCTTCGTTCGATGGACTGATACGGCTCTAATGTTTTACTCATTTTGTCAACTCCTTATAGCAGGTGTCAAACGCTTTCAAAAACTGTGAGATCTCCTCTTTGGTGGTCAGATGGCTGAGACTGATTCGCCAGGAAGACAGGGCGTTCTTACGATCCCGGCTGACGGCGAATACCGCTCGGGAAGGCGTACCTTCAACGGAACAGGCGGATTTGACCGAAACACAGATTCCGGCGTCGTCCAGGGCGGCCTGAAAAGCGCTTGCCTTTACTCCTTGTACGCTGAGGTTTAGAATATGAGGAACAGCCGCGTCAGGGCTGTTGACGCGTACTTTCGGATACGCGGACAAAGCGGTTCGGAGAGCCGTATTGCGTGCGGCGACGATTTGGTTCCTTTCGGAAAGCGAATCCAGAGCCAACGTAAGCGCGGTGTCAAGAGCAGCCGCGAGAGACAGTGTAGGAGTCCCGCTCCTATAGAGGGTCGTGCTGACGCCGCCGTGGATCAGGGGCTCAATTACCAGATCTTTGCGTTTCAGGAGGATTCCGCTTCCGTTCAAACCGTAAAATTTATGAGCGGCAAAAGAAGCGGTGTCAATTCCATCAAAAGAAAAACCAATCTTTCCGATCGCCTGCGTGGCATCCACATGCAGGCGGCAGTTGGGGAAGTCTTTGAGTATATCCGCAATCTCACGGATGGGCTGAACCGTACCAAGCTCGCTGTCTACCGCGCAGACGGCGACAAGTACAGTATCCTTGCGTAATAGTTCCCGTAGGTGTTCTAGATCGATTTTTCCGTCCCTATCAATATTTACGAGGTCGATTTCATAGCCCTGTTCCTGTAAATAGGTCAGCGGGCCACTTACTGAAGCATGCTCCAGTGGTGTGGAAATGATGTGCCTGCCGTAATGACGGGAAGCGCGCGCGATTCCTTTAATCCCCAGATTGTTCGCTTCGCTTGCGCCGGAGGTGTAGATGATCTCGGAGGACCGCACATGGAGACGCGAGGCAATGGAGCCCGTAATCTGAGACAGAGCGTCATTGGCCGCTCTTCCGGCACTGTGGTTGGAATTGGGGTTGCCGATATAAGTTCTTTCGGCATGACAAAAACGGTCGAGGACAGCGGCATCGGCCGGCGTATTGGCGCTATAGTCAAGATAAATCATACTTTACGGCTCCCGTACCCGGTAAGGTCCTTGATGACCTCGCCCGCGATAATCAGGCCGACGACAGAAGGAACAAAAGCATTGCTACCGGGAACCTGGCGGCGCTGGGTGCATTTCCGCGCGGTTCCGGGCGGGCAAATACAATGGGCGTGGCAGCTGATCGCCATATCGTCAATCGGTGTGATCGGCGGCTCCTTGGAATACACCACCTTTAATTTTTTGATGCCCCGGCGCTTCAGCTCATAACGCATAACCTTCGCGAGCGGACACACAGATGTTTTATAGAGATCCGTCACCTCAAAAGCGGTCGGATCCACTTTGTTGCCGGCTCCCATGGAACTGATGATAGGCGTACCGGCAGCGTCAGCGTTGACAACAAGCGCGATTTTTCCCGTTACGGTATCGATGGCGTCGACAATGTAATCATACTGTGTGAAATCAAACTGTTCCGCGGTGTCTGGGGTATAAAAGGTCTTATAGGTGTTGACAACCGCGTCCGGATTGATCTCATGGATCCTTTCGGCGGCGACATCCACCTTATATTTTCCGACAGTCTTTCGTGTCGCGTAGATCTGGCGGTTGATATTGGTCAGACAGACCTTGTCGTCATCGATCAGATCTACCGTCCCTACGCCGGAACGGACAAGCGCCTCTACGGTATACCCGCCAACGCCTCCGATGCCGAATACGGCGACACGGGAAGCCGCTAATTTTTCCATTGCTTCTTTACCGAATAACAGCTCGGTTCTTGAAAATTGATTCAGCATGTCTTTCCTCTCTTTATGGCAAACTAAGCACATAAAACCTATGTGATTAATAAGCTACATTATAAGGCCATTTGACTGTGTTGTCAAGAGCAGGCCAGCCCCAATCGACCCATTTCAAAGATGGCAAAAAGTTTAACTGTGGAAAGCAGTAAAGTCGGAATAACCGTCTATAAAGTAATTTTGAAAGCAGAACTTTTCCGAAAAAATTCAGCACCGATGGGAGTTTTCTATTGACGCGGTTGACAGATTATACTATAATTCCGGGAGAAAGGCGGCAGTTTCTGCTGCTATTTCTTCCGGAAGTTCCGGATATAAAAATAGAAAAATGTGCGAGGAAAGGAGGGGATTTCTATGAAGCGCAGCATGAGTGGAAAAGCACTTGTGGGTCTGCTGGCGATTGTGCTGGTGATTGGTTGTGCAGTCGGTGGTACGGTGGCGTGGTTGGTTTCAAAGCCTGCGGCGATTACAAATACCTTTACCGTAGGTGATATCAATGCTACCCTGGGCGAGACGGATAACACTTATCACATCGTTCCTGGTGTAAACATTTCTAAGGATCCTGTAGCGACAGTGAAGGCGAAGAGTGAGGATTGCTATCTGTTTGTACAGGTTACGGAAGAGAACTGGCCGGAGTTCAGGGAGACGGTGGATGGTAAGGAGGTCCGTAAGGTCAACTACGAGATCGACGGTAACGTCTGGACGCCACTGGAGGGCCATGAGGGCGTGTACTACTGTGTGGTTGACAAGGACGATACAGCAGATCAGGTCTTCAATATCCTGAAGGATCAGCAGGTTACTGTCAGCAGCAGCCTGACCAAGGAAGAAGTGAATGAGGTTAAGACGCAGCCGAAGCTGACCTTCACCGTATACGCGGTCCAGAAGGCACAGGTTGCGGACGCATCCAAGGCTTGGGAGATCGCGACGGCCAAGGCGGGTCAGTAAATCTTAAATCCCATGAGTACATAGTTTTGTACGAAAGAGGCTGCTCCCTTCGGGGAGCAGTCATAGGAGAGTACCCGACAGGAGCCGGATGCGATCCTATGACTATTTTAACCCGCGATAGCCGGTAGGATGCCGGACGATACAGGAGAAAAGGAGTGAACTGCGATGAAACATATACAGAAAATACTGGCGCAGCTGCTTGCGGTGCTGCTGGTGATTACCGCGTGTGTTCCCGCAACATTGGTGGGACATGCGCTGGAGACAGAGGATGCGGCGGAGAATCAGTCACAGTCCACGGAGATGGAAGAGAACTCCGAGACGGAGTCATTAGAGGATTCGGAGGCGGAGGAGTCGTCAGATACCGTGGGAAATAATGCCGAGGGAGAGGATTCCCAGGAAAATGACGAGGCGTTGACACAGCAAAATCCGGTGGTCACTGACGAAACATATACGATTCAGTTTGATCTGAGCGGCGGCTTTTTTAGCGACAGAAATGGCGGAGAAGATAGCGTTATGGCCACGATCGGACAGAATATCATCCTTCCGGAGGCTCCGGAAAAGGAGGAACGCTGCTTTGCAGGCTGGTTATCCACGCGGACCGGAGAGATCTATGAGGAGGACAGCAGTTATGTGGTCGTCGATGACGATACTCTTACGGCTCAATGGAATATGCTTCAAGTGTTGGATGTGGACGCGGTCCCCCAGGACGGCAGTGCGATGAATGAGGCGGAGTGCGTGGTTGCGCCTATTTCAGAGGCGGATCAGGCCGATGTGGAGACAGCCGTGAATAATGCCTTTGAGGACGATATCGTGGAGGCACGGAATGTCCTGGCGGTAGATATCAACTTTATTGGGGAGTCCGGAGAGGAATTGCAGCCGGACGACGGAGAGAGCGTACCTGTGACGCTGACGGTTCCGCAGACATATGTGGAGGATGCGGCTTTTCTGGTGGCTTTCCATATGGTGGAGCAGGAAGACGGAAGCTATTTCGCGGAGCCGGTGCAGTATGTAGCATGCACGGATGGTGAGCAGAAGATTCAATTCGGAGCGACAGGCTTTTCGATCTATGCGGTAGCGGCGGTCGGCAAAAAAGATACGGATGAGGGATCGGTACTGGTCCGGGACAATGGAACGAACACAGTGATCTATGAAATGCAGGAAGAGCAGAGCCAGGTGTTCTTCTTCCTGGACGAGAATGCCGCAAATTATACATATCATCGGTATACCTGGACCGTTGAGGAAAATGACGATACCATCCGGGCTTATTCGACTTCGATTTATTTTCAGGATAAGGACACGACGTCCGATAACTCCAATAACTACCAGTATCCCTGGCTGTCCGTGGACGCGCTGCGGCCCGGCAGGGTCACGGTTACGGTAAACTATTACTGCTATAACGGAAATAACTGGTGGAGGCCCGTAGGAACCGTGAGCTCCGGTACGGTGAAATTTATATTGATCGTTACGGAGAAGGAAAACGGCCTTGCCATTGAGAATCATATCCCGGAAAACGGTACTCTGAAGCCGGTATGGCGGGGAACTGAGGCCAACACGATTGTAGATCATTATGTTTGGAATAAGTGGCACTTCTACACATATAACCGCGGTGACGGATCTCCGGAGGCAAAGCCGACCAAGGTGACCATTGACGACGCGGCCATTTCATCAGACGGGTCCATCAATGTGGCCATCGACGCCGGGGGCATTAGCCAGGAATTGGATGCTGATGGCAACGATGTTCTATGCATTAAGTTTTATACCTGTACGGCTTATGATGCGGATGGAAATGAACTTGGCACGGCGACGCACCGTGTGGAATACGGTGAGGATGTTCTGAACGGCAGCTTTGAGTATCCGAAGATCCCGAGCGGAACCGGTTACGCGTTTGCCAACGGGACGCGTCAGCTTTTCTGGAAGACGACGGCTCCGGGCGATGGCGGTACGCTGGGGCAGGATGTGGAGCTGGGCAATGACAGTGCCGGAAATCCGTATCTGACGGCCGGTACAACGGCTTATGAAGGTACACAGTATGCGGAGCTGAATGCGGAAAAAGCAGGTTCCCTCTATCAGGATGTGCTGACCGCGCCGGGTGCGCAGCTCACCTGGTCATTTGCTCACCGCAGCCGTAAAGGCACCGGTGTCAACGTTATGTACCTGGTTATCGCGGCCAGCAAAGATGCCCAGAATATTACGACGCAGAAGGAGATCAACGAGCTGATCAGCAAGTTTGCGGGAGACGGCGTGAGTGTATCGCACAACGGCGGGACATTTAAGCTGTGGAAATTCGAAGGCAATGAATTATATTGGCAAGAGCATCTTGGTACATATAATGTGCCGGATGGACAGTATGCCACCCGTTTCTTCTTCGTATCAGCCTCTGGATCCACCCTGGGAAATCTGGTGGACGGCATTCACTTTAACGAATCCCAGAGTTATGTTATCGAGTATTATCTTAACGGTGTATTGCTGAAAAATCTGACCCAGATCTCGAGCGCGGAGCTGGATAGTGTTGTTACGCCGGCCCATACCGGAGACAGTGCGCTCCAGAACGCGTTTTTGACCGCTTCCACCATCAATGACGTAATAAATTATGGTGGTACGACGCTGAGTATTAAGGCAAGAGAAACCATAGATACCAAGTATGCCGACTGCAGAAATGTGCTGCGTTTGTACTATACTACCGGCACAGTCTCCGTGCGGAAGGAAGTGGAGATCGAGGGATGGGAAGATCTGACGGATGAGGAAAAATCCGCAGTCAACGGTACGGATGGTTATACGGCCGATTTTCAGCTGTATGACGGTACCGAGGTCGTAGCGACGGCTTCCGTTAAGATCGACCTGATTGAATATGCCCATAAGACCGCGGTTGCGGTGTTTATGGACGCGAAGGATCCTACCAAAGCCTTTGCTCCGGCCGCCAATCATAGTTATCGGGTGGTAGAGAGCCCGCGGGACCTGGATGCAGCTGGCGTATTATCGAATATCTATAAGCAGGAGATCACCTATATTCCGGCCGCTCAAGACAGCACGGAGAGCGGATGGATCCAGACGGACAGCGCCAGTACGGGTTCCTGTACCGTAAAAAATACGTATAGTTTAGTGCGGGCAACGCTGACAATTCAGAAAATAGGCTGGAGGTCCATCGATGAAAATCAGACCTTTGTCTATCGGGTTCAGGGAACGGATCCCTATACCAAGGGAAGAGTCGATCTGACGGTGACGATCCATGGGAATGGCAGCACCCAGATCAACAATCTGCCGGTCGGCAGCTATAAGGTTACAGAAGTGGAGAGCTGGAGCTGGCGCTATACTCCGACAGAGAACGATGTGGTTGTGGACTTGGATGAGGACAAGACGGTCACGTTCGAGAATACACGCGCGGCCGTAGGCGATGGGGAACGCTGGCGCTGGCTGAACGGCGGCAGCTGGGCGGATAACCGCTGGCTGGACGGCAAAAAGCTGGGACCGGACGGAGAAGAAGGAGGCGAGCAGAATGACTGATCGACATGGGAAGGAACGCAATCATATCCATGCGCGTTCGTTGACGCTGCTGATCGCATTGGTTCTTCTGGTGGCAGTGGGAGTCGGCGCTACTGTCGGGTTTCTCCACATGAAAACGGATTCCATACAGAACGACTTTACCTATGGGAAGGTAAGCTGCGAGGTGTTGGAATCCTTTGAAGAGGAAGACGGTTTTTACGGAAAGCGTGATGTAAGCATCAAAAATACCGGCAACACCGATGCTTATATTCGGGTGCTGCTGGTATTCACATGGAAGGATCAGGACGGCAATGTATTTGCAAACCGCCCTGAGGCAGATAAGGATTATCAGATCAATCTGGCGCTTTCTAACGGCTGGATTGTTTCCCGCAATGATATCGGCACCTATATTTACTATAAGTACCCTGTCGCTCCGGGAGAGAAGACGCCGATTCTGATCGACGGCGTACGCCAGGCAGCCGGTGTCACCGGACCGGAAAATGGGAAATACGCCCTTTCGGTGGAGATCATAGCGGATGCCGTACAGGCAGAGCCCGCAGAGGCTGTTACGGATGCTTGGGATGAGGCGACAGTAGGAGCAGACGGCGCGCTCAGTATCCAGGGAGGAGTCAGCTATGGAGATCCTGCCGACTCCGAAGGGGAGTAAGTTTAGTTTTTGAAGAAGGCGACTACGACAGCGCCGGGACCGGCGTGCGTGCCGATCACGCTTCCTACAGTTGTATAACGGATTTTTTCAAGACGGCCGTCCCAGATGGGGCGGCTGTCTTCTATATATTTCAGCAAAAGCGCGTCTGAAATGCCGCTGTAACCCAGCAAAATGGGCTTGTCAAAGTCGATGCCGCCGACATTGTTGATCTCCTGAACCAGCAGGTTGTTGCCCATCTTGGACCCGCGGGCTTTTCCGAGCAGTTGGATCTCACCGTCGGTCACGGACAGGACAGGTTTGATCTTTAATACGCCGCCGGCAAAAGCGACGGCTTTGGAGATGCGGCCGCCCCGTTTGAGATATTCCAGGGTGTCCAACAACGCGACGACAACGATCTTTTTCTTTTCCTCTTCCAGAATCCGCACAGCTTCTTCCGCGGATTTGCCTTCATCCAGCAGACGGAGCGCAAGCTCCACCAGGATTCCGCTGCCCATCGCGACGCTCGTACTGTCTATAACATAGATGTTCTCATAGTTTCCCGCGGCGATCATGGCGCTTTGACAGGTACCGGAGAACTTGGACGCGAGGGTAATGACGATCGCTGCTTCCCCAGCTTCTTTTGCCTTTTCAAATTCCACCGCGAAATCATTCGGAGTCGCCTGACTGGTCGTGGGAAGTACGTCGCTTTCGATCAGCTTTTCATAAAAGGCTTTGTGATCAATAGTTACACCGTCGACATATTCTTCCTGACCGAAATGTACGGTAAGGGGAACGATGTGTACCCGTTTTTGGACCTCCGGGACGAGATCTGCCGTAGAATCAACGATAATTCTTGTTTTCAATGGAATCACTTCTCCTTATTATTCATTGTTTTTGGAAATGGCGTCTAAATTGTCACTGATGGCGGATAGGGCACGGTAAAATACCGCTCGGTCCTCTTCAGTGAGACAGCGGCTGACAGCATCCAGAACCCCGTTTACTTTGTCTGAAATCTTCTTGCCGACCTCCCGGCCCAGGTCAGTTAGACATAAGGGACTTTTGTACCGCTTGGAGGTCTCGGATGGACGGGTGATAAAACCGTTGGATTCCAGATAATCCAATGCGCGGGATATGGTTGCCTTATCCTCCTCGCAGTGTTCACAGAGATCGGTTGCCGTCACTTCGCCGAGAGAATAGATATAGTACAGACAGGATACATGGGCGCTTCGCAGCTGATACGCGGCCATCTCCTGGTTCTTGATCTTGCGAATATTGCGGCTGATGCGGTTGATCAGCACGGTAAAAGTCTCAAATCGTTCCTGCATTTTGCGCCCTCCTGTTTTAGTGATTGATCTTGTTGAATATTCAACACGTAGAAGTATATCACAGAGATGTTGAAATGTCAACAATGGAAATTTTGGGTATAAAAATATCCTCTATACGAGGATATTTGCATTCATTGATAATGTTTTTCCAGATAGGGCCGCAATTGCTCGATTTCATCCGCGTTAAGACAATAGGAAGGGTCGCCACGTCTCAGTGCGGACAGGATGTCCTCCAGATCGAACCAACGTACAGCGTCGATTTCACTTTTTTCGAAGGAAAATGCCGAAGCGTCCCGGTCCAGTTCCAACAGATAGACAGCGTTGATCTCGTGGTCATGAAAGGGCTTCCCGTGAAAATAAGCGGTATAGTCCTGTTTCCTGGTAAAAAGGTATTTCGGAATAGAGCCGGTGACACCCAGCTCTTCCCACAGCTCCCGAATGGCGGCGCTGTCAAAGCTTTCACCGGCATCCAGATGTCCGGCGGCGGAGGTGTCCCAGCACAGCGGATAGGAATCCTTGTCGGCGCTCCGCTTTTGCAGCAGCAGTTGGATTCTGCCGTTTTTTTGTCGTGTAAGAAAGACGTGAGAAGCGCCGTGCAGGTCGCCGTCCTGGTGCACCAAGCCGCGGGGTTTGGTCCGTCCGGTGCGCGTTCCGTCCTCGTTTAGAATATCAAAAAGTTCATCCTCTGAAAATGCCATGCTATCACCCTCCAGAACCTATTATAAAGAGTCGGAAATAGAATTGCAACTGGATTTTTGAAGGAGAGCATGGTATAATAAACAGGATAAGACAGGAGGGAACAGGCATGAGACTGGATAAGTATCTGGCGGATATGGGCGTGGATAAACGCAGCGAACTGAAAAAAGGAATCCGCGGCGGCCGTGCGGCGGTAGACGGCCGGGTGATTCGGGATCCGGGCTATGCGGTGCCGGAAACGGCGGCTGTGACCTATGACGGACATCCGGTCCTATACGAAAAAAACGTCTATTATATGCTGAATAAACCGGCGGGAGTGATCTCGGCCAGTGAGGATCCCAGGCAGAAGACGGTCATCGACCTGATAGACGGTCAGCACAGACAGGATCTGTATCCGGTAGGGAGACTGGACAAGGATACCGAGGGACTCCTGCTGATCACCAATGACGGCGAGTTGACGCACCGGCTGCTTTCTCCGAAAAAGCATGTGGATAAGGTGTATTACGCCAGAATCAAAGGAAGGGTGACAGAGGCGGACGTTACGGCATTCCGCCAGGGATTGCAGGTAGACGCGGAGCTAAAGGCGCTGCCGGCAGAACTGAAGATCTTAAGCAGCGGCGAGGACTCGGAGGTAGAGGTTACGATCCGGGAAGGCAAGTTCCACCAGATCAAGAGAATGTTTCAGGCGGTGGGCAAGGAGGTAGCCTATCTGAAGCGTTTGTCCATGGGGAGCCTGCGGCTGGATCCAGAACTGGATCTTGGACAATACCGAAGACTGACCGACGAAGAGCTCGAGGGATTGTTGGCAGGTAAGACAGAAAATGAAAACGGAGGTATCGTATGAGTTATGATTTTGATACGCCGGTTGACCGGCGGAACACGTATTCTTTAAAGTGGGATGTCAAGGAGAACGAGCTGCCTATGTGGGTAGCGGATATGGATTTCCAGACGGCGCCGGAGGTGCGGGAGGCGATTCAGAAGCGCGCCGCGCATGGCGTTTTCGGATACTCGATCGTACCGGAGGAGTGGTATCAGGCATATATCCAGTGGTGGGAGCGCCGGCATGGATTCCGTATGGACGCGGAATGGCTGATCTTCTGTACCGGAGTGGTACCGGCAATCTCCAGCATTGTGCGTAAGCTTACCACACTGGCCGAGAAGGTGCTGGTGCTGACACCGGTGTACAATATCTTTTTCAATTCGATTCTGAACAATGGACGTCAGGTGCTGGAGAGCCGCCTGCAGTATGACGGAGAGAGCTATAGTATTGATTATGCGGATCTGGAAGCGAAACTGGCGGACCCGCAGACCTCCATGCTGATCTTTTGTAATCCTCACAATCCGGTGGGAAAGATCTGGCAGGCAGAAGAGCTTCGCAAGGTCGGAGAATTGTGCCGTAAGCATCATGTGGTCGTGGTATCCGATGAGATTCACTGCGATCTGACAGAGCCGGGACTGGGATACGTGCCCTTTGCGTCCGTTTCGGAGGATTGCCGGGACAACAGCATTACCTGCATCGCACCGACCAAGGCGTTCAATCTGGCAGGCATGCAGACAGCGGCAGTTTGTGTTCCCGATCCGGTTCTGCGGCATAAGGTATGGCGCGGTCTGAATACGGATGAGGTGGCGGAGCCCAATGCGTTTGCCATTCAAGCGGCGGTGGCGGCCTTTACCCGGGGCGGCGCATGGCTGGATGAGCTTCGCTGCTACTTGCATGAAAATAAGGTATGGACAACGCAGTACATTCAGAAGGAGATTCCGCAGCTCAAGGTCGTCGCGTCACAGGCTACCTATCTGATGTGGCTGGACTGCAGCCGCCTGACGGATTCCTCAGAGGAGCTGGCCGACGTGATCCGGGAGAGTACCGGCCTGTATCTGTCAGAGGGCGGGGACGGAACCCATTTCCTGAGGCTCAATGTGGCCTGCCCGAGAAGCGTTCTGGAGGACGGATTAAACAGATTGAAAAAAGGTGTGGAAGCATACTGCGAGAGACAGTAAACCGGATGCAACTTCAAATTGCGGAAATTCCAAGTTGACATGGTGGTATTTCAAGGGCTTTTTCGATAGAATCAATGGCAAAAGGAGGGGTTATAGTATGATAGGCAGTAAAATATCTTTTTGCCGGAAGAAAGCGGGAATGTCCCAGGAGGAACTGGCAGACAGACTGGATATATCGAGGCAGGCGGTCTCACGGTGGGAGACGGGACAGGCCGTGCCGGACACAGAAAAAATCATCCAGCTGAGCCGGCTTTTTCATGTATCGACGGACTATCTCTTGCTGGACGAAGTAGAAGAACCACAGGAGGAACAGCCGGAGAGGCCGCAGACCGACGGTGTAAAGGAAAAGCGCAGGCAGCTGCGGCTCTTTTGCGGAAAGACACTGTTGGGGATCGGGATCCTGGTACTGGCAGGATCTCTGATCGGAGCGGGCTTTGAAGCCAGCCAGATCACATGGTGGTACACAGAATGGGGAAGGTATGGGACAGTATTGTTTCGTACATGGATGATTCTGCCGTTTCTGGGAGGCATTCTACTCCTGGCAGGGGGAATCGTGGTCCTGTGGAGGGAGTATTTACGAGAAGATTGATCTAAGGTACATTTGGGAGTATATCAGACGGATAAGAAGGACAAGGGGCTGCCGCATCAACGTGCGACAGCCCCTTGTGTTTTTAGGTCTGATTGCCTGCGAACTGCGTCATATACAGCTCATAGTATTTGCCCTTTTGCGCAAGCAATTGTTCGTGATTGCCGACTTCCGCGACTTGGCCATGGTCCATAACCACGATTTTGTCCGCGTCCCGGATCGTACTCAGACGGTGAGCGATGATCAGGCTGGTGCGGTTTTTCATCAGACGGACCATCGCGTTCTGGATATCCTTTTCGGTACGAGTATCGACAGAAGATGTGGCCTCATCCAGAATCAAAATCTTGGGATCCGCCAATATCGCGCGGGCGATGGCCATCAGCTGCCGCTGACCATGGGAGAGATTTGCCCCGGCCTGTTTCAGGTAGGTCTGGTATTTGTGCGGCAGATGTTCGATATACCGGCGGATATGGCTCATCTCGGCGGCGGCTGTCATTGCCTCATCAGAAGCGGAGAGATCCGCGTATTTGATGTTGTTTTCAATGGTGTTGGAAAACAATACGGTATCCTGCAGCACAATGGCGATGTTCTTGCGCAGAAAATCACGGCGGATCTCCTGGATATTGATCCCGTCTACCAGGATTTCTCCATGATCTATAGGATAGAAACGCATCAGAAGGTTGACGACCGTGGTTTTACCGCTGCCGGTCGCGCCGACAAGAGCGATTTTCTGGCCGAGCTCCACGTTCAGATTGAAGTTGGAAAGAACCTGCTTGCCGGGAACATAGGAAAAGTCTACATTGCGGAAGGAGATCTGGCCGGTGATATTGGGCAGATCCCGTACACCGCTGTTATCTTCATCCGGTTCGTCCAATAGGGTAAACACACGTTCCGCGCCTGCGATGGCGGTCTGAATGGTGCCGTAAAGCTGAGCGATCTCATTGATGGGCCGTGAAAATTGCTTGGCGTAGATGATAAAGGCAGAGACCGTGCCGATGGTGATCAGTCCGGTATAGGCAAAATAACCGCCAAAGGCCGCGACGATGACAAAGCTGATGTTGGAGATGCAGTTCATAATCGGACCCATGGAGCCGCCAAGGATCTCCGCTTTTATGCTGACCTTGCGCAGCTCGTCGGAGGTGTCGCAGAATTCCTGGATGACATCCTCTTGCTTATTGTAGGCTACGATGGACTTATAGCCTGTGATCATCTCCTCCGAGTGTCCGTTCAGCTGTCCTAACAGGACGGAGCGCGTACGGTAGATTTTGCGCATCGCTGTCGACATTTTCCGGGTGACAAACAGGGTCAGCAGGACGGTCACCAGAGTGATCAGTGTCAGCTGCCAACAGTAATAAAACATGATCGCGACGGTCCCGATGATGGTCAGAACGCCGGAGATGAGAGAGCCGACACTCTGAGAAATCGTGCTGGATACGTTTTCAACATCGTTGGTCATACGGCTCATCACATCGCCGCTGGAATGCGTATCCAGATATTTAATCGAGAGGTGGTCGATTTTATTGAACAGATCGTGCCGCATCTGGCGGGTAATGCTCTGGCTGAGGCGGGCTGCCAATAAGGTCTGAAAAAGGGTGAACAACGCGTTTGCCAGATAGATGATGATCAGATACAAAACATAGGTGGAGAGGGCCTCCCAGCGGCGGTCCTTGATCGTGTCAATAGCGCTGCCCTGTAGGGAGGGAGCGGCTAACCCCGCCAAGGTAACGCAGACAACGGCGATCAGCAGTAGGATCAATAGCTTGCGGGTTTGGCGGAAGTATTGGAGCAGACGAGCCAGCGTTCCCTTTTTGTCAGAAGCGTGTTCTACCGTCTGTGCCATACCTCGGCCGGGACCGCCGGGCCTGCCGCGAAAGTTTAAGGTCTGGGGAGAACGGGAAGCCGACTCCGCAGATCGATAGGTACGGGAGGCCTCCTTGGGCGGGTTTTCGAACCCTTTTGGAAGAGTAGGATTCATTGCTTTTCGTCTCCTTCCTTGAGCTGAGAATGGAAGATATCCTGATAGATTGCGGAAGACTGCATCAGCTGGTCATGGGTGCCGATGTCAGAGATGCGGCCGTTGTCCAATACCATAATCTGATCCGCGTCCCGGATAGAGGCAATACGCTGCGCGATGATGATCTTGGTGACATGAGGGCATTCTCTGCGAAGAGCCTGATACAGCGCGGCTTCGGTTTTGAGGTCAAGAGCGCTGGTCGCGTCATCAAAGATCAGAATCTCGTGCTTTTTCAGTACGGCACGGGCAATGGCGATACGCTGCTTTTGACCGCCGGACAGGGAGTGGCCGCCTTCGGTAACGGCAGTATAATAACCATCCGGTTTGCTGCAGATGAATTCATCCGCCTGTGCGATTTGGGCGGCTTTTTTGATCTGCCAGGGGTCCGCATCGTCTTGGGACCAACGGATATTTTCTTCGATACTGCGGGAATACATCTCCGCCTTTTGCATGACAATAGAGATTTTGTCACGCAGGGCGTTCAGATCATACTCCTTTACATCGATGCCGTCTACCAGGATCTTTCCGGCAGTAGCGTCATAAAAGCGGGGAATCAGGTGGACCAGAGAGCTTTTTCCGCTGTCCCGGGGCGACAGAGAAGGAAAGATTCTCTAATACATTCTGACCCTCGCTGCCGGGATAGGCGAAGCTGACATTCTGAAACTCAACCGTACCGGCGGTTTCAGTCGCTCCGTCAAAATCACCGTTCAGCAGGACCTCAGGATTGTGAAGCACCTCATTGATACGGTCGGCAGAAGCCTTGGCGCGGCTGAAGGTCTGGAATATATTGGCCATAAAGGTCACGCCGTGAAGGATCTGCGCCAGATACGTAATGGCGGCCATGGTGCTGCCTGGGGTGATATTGCCGCCGGATCGAACGGTATAGCCGCCGACGATGATCACCGCGACTACGCAGAGATTCAGCACGATATTGATGCAGGGACTCATAAACGCGAGAAGCGTCTGTACCCGAAGGTTCTCTTCGCACAGTGTTTGGTTGGCCTCGTCAAAACGTCCCAATTCATATTCTTCTTTTACATAGGCTTTGACGACCCGGGCTCCGGCTACATTCTCCTGCATGAGGTGGTTGATTCCATCCAGCTTCCGCTGTACGACTGAAAACAGAGGTGCCGTCCGTTTTAGAAAGAAAACGGCTGTCAGGATGACAAAGGGCAGACCGCAGACGGCGATTACGGCAAATCGCGGGGATTGGCGGTACAGCATAAGGATGCCGCCGAGAAACATGACCGAGTTGCGGATCAGGCCGCGGACGCTCATCATCACCATCTGCTGCACCTGTGTTACGTCATTGGTCAGCCGGGTAACCAGAGAACCGGTAGAGATTTTGTCCGTTTGTTGAAAGGAAAGATGCATAATTTTAGAAAAAACATCCTTACGCAGATCGTTGCCGAAGCTCTGACCGGCCAGATTGGCAAATACGCCGCACAACACGCCGCAAAGTCCGCCGACGATGACCGTCAGGATCATTTGGATGCCGACACGGAGAATCAGGCTGACATTCCCGCCCAGAACACCATTGTCTACAATGTTGGCCATCATATCCGGCTGGATGATGTCCATCCCGACCTCGCCGATCATAAACAGCGGCGCCAGCAGGCAGAAAAACCAGTATTTTTTTAAGTATTTCAGCATTGTTTCAGTTCTCCTCGGATGAAATCCGTCAGCCCATGAAGAAAATTCATCAGCTCCTGCTCGTGTTCAGCGCCTACAAATTCTGTGATGGCGTCATCCGCTTCGTCCAGCCTTTGACGAAGGCGGCGGGCCATATCTGTCCCCTTTTCGGTCAGATACAATCGGCGGCTGCGCTTGTCGGAAGGATCGCTTTCCTTGTACAGATAGCCCTCTTCCAGCATGCTTTTAACCACCTGATTGATGGCAGAGGTGGTCACGCCTACAAAGTCAGAAATGCTTTTCTGGCTGGAACCGGGATTGCGCTGCAAAAACATGATCACAGGCCGGTAAGAGTCGGGAATGCCCTCTGCCAGGGTGATCTCCCGTACATAATCATTCCACGCGCAGCGAGTGCGGGCAATGCCATGCATTAAGGTCCAACGTTTTCTCATGTAATGTCTCCAATCAATTAAGATATAATTAAGAACTTAATCAATATTGTAAACGATTCCTCACCTCTTGTCAAGACCGTGTCATAAAAAATTCGTTTATATGCGTTTCAGGCAAAAATCACAGCAATCATCGCCGCGGCCGAGCGTCTTGCTCCTGTGCCAGTACAGTTTGGGGTGTAAGCCATCGTAGGTAATGTCATCGCTGTCACAGAAGCAATGGCACAGCTCCGGGTAACCATATTGGACGCAGGCATCATGATAAGGGCACTGCGTCATATCGATCCGCCAGACACCGCCGGAGGTCTGGATGTTTCGCGCGGCAAAACCGGCCGTTTCACCGAACATTTTGACCGTCCCCTTGGAGAAGATGGCAGGTACCCTGCGGTAGAGACCGGGAATACGCATCAGCCGAAGCAGGATCTTTTTCAATTTCCAGGCCCGCCGCTCCACATAGCTGTGGACGGTCTGCAGCGCGTCCTCTTTTAACATGACCTGCTGCAGTGTTTCATAGGCGGTGATCCCCGGCAGGATCTGACTATCCAGGTGCTGCTGCTTTTGTACGGTTGCGCCGGCATTTTCCTGGCGCAGCTGCGTAAGCCGCTTTGAGAACGCGGCGTTCAAGACCTCAGCCTGTGCGGGAAAATCCTGCTGAATGGTTCTTTGAAATTCTGTGGTCAGATAGCTTTGTTTCATAAGTGCCTCCGATGGGATGAAATCTTGGAACATTATAGCATAGGCATTTTTGGTTTTCAAAATGGAGGGAATGACGGATATTTATGAAAATGTTATTGACAAAACAGATGCCGGATGTTATATAAATTGAAAAGAGCATTAGGGGGAATATCATGAAGTGGGGAATTCTGGCGACTGGTACGATTGCGAAAAAGTTTGCGTCTACAGTGAATCAAATGGGCACGGAGGGACAGCAGCTGGCTGCCGTGGGTTCACGGCATCTGGACAGCGCGAAGGCTTTTGCGTTGGAGTATGCGATTCCGAGTTACTATGGCTCTTACGAAGCTCTTGCCGCTGACCCGGAGGTGGAGGCGATCTATGTTGCCACGCCCAACACCATGCACTACGAGAACTGTAAGTTTTGCCTGGAACACGGCAAGCATGTGCGAAAAGCCTTTTACCATCAATGAGGAGCAGGCACGGGAACTTTACCGCCTGGCAGAGGAGAAGCATCTCTTTATTATGGAAGCGTTCTGGATCTGGCTGCTGCCCCTGTATGACCGACTGCGCCGCATCCTTGCGGCCGGGACAATTGGCCAGGTGAAGCAGATCACCTGCCAGTACGGGTTTGTGGCATCCGGCGCCCGAAAAGACCGTAAGTTCAATTCGAGTCTGGGCGGCGGGGCATTGCTGGACATCGGTATTTATAATCTGGGATTTTTGCGCATCCTCACCGGACAGGATCCGAAGAAGGTGGAGACCCAGGAAGTCCACATCAACGAGTACGGGACTGACGATTACAGCCGTTTGCTGTTGACCTATCCGGACGGCTGCACCGCAGAGTCGGTTCAGACCATCGGACAGGAGCTGGAGCGTAACGCGCGCATTGTGGGGACCAAGGGCAGCATTTTCCTGCCGGATTTTCAGCATGCCGAGACGATGACACTGGAAGTGAAGGGAGAGGAGCCGGAGGTCATTCAGTGTCCGGTGGACATCAATGGATTCGAATATGAGATTCGGGAAGTGAGCCGCTGCGTGACGCTGGGATACAGCGCCAGTTCACATTATACCCCGGAAGACAGTCTGGCGCTGACACGGCTGATGTATAAGATCCGTATGGACTGGAACATGAAGTTTGAAGGAGAGGCGTAAGTAGGAAAAGGAAGAACATAATAGAAAAGCATCTCCTGGTGAGCTTGTGAATGCTCACTGGGGGATGCTTTTTGACGATGCTATTTCACAAAAATGCGATAACTCGCAAAAATTTTCACTAGAAACCCTAAGAACTCCGGATATGCTGTGAAATCAGCATTTATGTATCGGCAAAATAATATAAACCAAGTAAAAGTATATGGATTTATTGCCGATAATGTGGTATACTAACTATAGTGTAATTTCGTATGAAAGGAGGGCGGCAGATGCGATATCTTTCCGTTGCTGAGATAGCGAAAAAGTGGGATGTATCAGAACGTAGTGTAAGAAATTATTGTGCCCAAAAGCGTGTGCCGGGAGCGTTTCTTGCCGGAAAGACATGGAATATTCCAGCAAACGCGGAAAAACCGGAGCGTTCTAACAAGAAAAAAGAACATCCGATGACTCTGCTGGATATTTTGCAGGATGAGAAGGCAAATCGATATTCCGGCGGTATTTATCATAAGACGCAGATTGATTTAACATATAATTCAAATCATATGGAGGGCAGCCGTCTGACCCACGATCAGACCCGCTATATATTCGAGACGAATACCCTTGGTGTAGAGAAAGATGTACTCAATGTGGATGATGTGCTGGAAACAGTAAATCATTTCCGCTGTATCGACATGATTATTGATCATGCAAAAGCAATATTGACGGAAAAATTTATCAAGAAGCTGCATCTGATTCTGAAAAATGGCACCAGCGATGCCAGAAAGGATTGGTTCGCTGTTGGTGATTACAAGAAGCTGCCCAATGAAGTTGGCGGTATGGATACTACGCTTCCGGAAGAGGTTGCAGATAGGATAAGGGAATTGCTGACGGAGTACAATAGTAAGGAAGAAAAGACCTTGGAAGACGTTCTGGATTTTCATGTAAGATTTGAGCGCATCCACCCATTTCAGGATGGGAATGGTCGTGTGGGACGATTGATTATGTTCAAAGAATGTCTGAAATACAATATTGTTCCATTTATTATTGAGGATGATATGAAAATGTTTTACTATCGTGGTTTGAAAGAGTGGAATAATGAAAAAGGTTATTTGATGGATACTTGCCTGACAGCGCAAGATAGATATAAGAAGTATCTGGATTATTTTCGAATCGCATATTAATGAAAATAGGTTATGGTGTATTGATAGCTGATTCTAAAAGAGAGTCCTCGCGTATATCAAGTGAACCTCCGAATTCCTTCACAAGCTGTGAATGTAATAATAAAATTTGTTCTTTAGTAAGGATTTTCATTTTGCAAGTTCCTTATATACAGCCTTATTACGAGTGATTAATTTTTCTGATATAGCTAATACATCATCGGTTTGTGCTGATAATTGTTCATCAGCTTGATTGAATTCTAAAATTAGATAGCGAGGTGAGTTGTTTTTTAGAATTACGGCAGAACCGTACTGGTCAACAAGT
>CABUPM010000009.1 GCA_902493345.1 uncultured Eubacteriales bacterium
ACTGAAACAAAGCCTTTCAATTTCCCGTCATAAAAAGCGGCATAAACAAATCCGTTAGAAGTAATTGTATTTTTCAGGCAGAAAATTAAATATTGATAATCCTTTTCTGTCCAATCATCAATAAAAGGAGCATCTTTGATTATCCATTTACCATTTTCTTTACGCCAACACTTTGTGACATTTTGATATCGAATAAAATCCTTAAATATCTCTCGATTAACTTCTTCTGCATTTAACATTCTATATTTCAATAAAATATCATTTTCCATTCTAAAAGCTCCTATCAAAATTCCGATTGAGATTTCACCTATTCTAAGGGATTTAATAATTGTTATATTTTGTTATCAAATTTCTCACAAACTATTGAAAACACTAAGTTTGTGACAGGTGAGCTTTCCCTTATATGTTCGATAAGGGAAAAAGCAAGGGCAACAAAATCATATAACACAGTATAACACAAAATGAAACTGACATGGTGAACTGATTGAAATGCTTCTGAATTTCTTATTTTGATTAATTGATTTGAAGGAGACACGATATGAATATTATTTACGCAGAATACAATATGTACCAGAACAGCATAGACATCTAGACCCATACTGGTTATATGCTTCGTATTGACTGCAATAAGGCAGAAGATGGTATTAAAACTACACCATGCTCTCAGTGTGCGTTAAACGCACTGGAGATATAGAACAAAATATAAAATGCATAGTTTTCGCTTGAAGTGTTATAACGTCAGAAGGCATATCTGCAGGTTCTTCTTCAAATTATGTGTAAAGTCCAAAATACGGTATAAAAAAGCAAAGTGATAAATGGCGTGAAAGGCGAAAATCGGCTTGCACGCCATATTGGCATAATAGCAGAAAGAGCAGGGCATGTCAAGGGTGGCTGCTGTGGCAAAATCGCCTATTCCTCGGTGGAGGGCGGATATTCTCTGATTGCCCACACGCAGCGGTAGCTGTCAATCGCGCCGCCGTTCATGATGAATGCACCATGCAGTTCATTTTCAGCGTTTGCTTGCGTTAGCACGCCACCACCGCTCCCACTTGCGACACAGCCAACGATGCTGCCGCCGTTCATGGTGAGCTGACCACCCGGTTCAATATACACACCGCCGCCTTTTTCGGCACTGCCGCCGTAGATGACGCCGCCGTGGACGGTCTCTGTACCGCTGGTACCCCATTCCCACAGGCCGTCGGCGTTGGGGTGAAGTAATACGTAGATGTAAGATCGCTGTCATCGAGTGTCAGATGTCCGCCGTTCTTGACCGTGATAACGCTTACGCCGCCTTTTATTTCCAGCATATATCCGACAAGATCAAGGGTCACGGGACGGATAACATTCAGTGTAGATGATATCTCGATATCATTTTTCATCTTTATGACATCCACAGTATCGTCTGCCAGGGTGTCAAGCAATTCCTGTTCCGTTGCAACTATTTGGGTTGTCTCGCCCTCTGCAAATACGCTTGTCTGCGCAAGACATAGCACCATACATAAGGTGAACAGTATACTGAATATTCGTCTCTTCATTATTCGATATATTTCGGATGAGTATAGATCTGATACATCAACCGGTATTTTTTGCTGTACTCCCGTGCCGTCCAATAGGGGACTTCTTCAATAAACCGCATAACATCCTTCGGGTCGGTCGGAGCTTTTTTCATAAAGTCGTCCTCGACCTTTGCCATACAGTAGGCGGTAGATTCAAGGATCAGTTCATCTACACTGTTAAAGTAAGAGTACAGATTTCCCGTCGTACAGCCGCACGCCGCCAGAGCCTTGATTCCCGTACCTGTTAAACCGTTTTCGGCATAGCACTCAAAGCATTTTTCCATCATTTCGCGTTTGCGCTCGTTGTGCTCTTGTTCTGTCGCCCGCATATACACCACCCCCCCCTTAATAACTAATTGATCAATTAATTATAGTATAGCATAGAATTGCGGCGAATTCAAGAACTGTTCGAGAAAATATGTGAAACAAGAATGGCATCGAAACCGCAACCGATTTCGATGCCATTGGTCATAAAACAGGACTGCAGCCCCATTTTGTGTAGAATCATCTATTTATTACTTATAAAAGAGTTCCCATAATTCTTTGCTGGGCGCCGGGATCAAAGAGGTATCCACCAGCTTAGAGGATACTCGGCTATCCCGTACTGCCGCTTCAATGGATGCCTGTACCGCCGCCACCTCGCCGACAAAGATTACATATCCCTTGCCGCCCAGCTGGTTGGCCAATCCGATACGGACCACATTGGACTGTGCCGCCTTGACACCCTGGTCTGCCGCTACCAACGCCGCGGCCGCTGTCCATGTCTCGACGATTCCCATCGCATTGGTCTCCCGATACGGATAATGGTTGACCAGTGCGTCAAACACCTGATCATCCGGATTCCCCAGCAAAAAGGTATCCACCACATAGTCGCCGGATAAGCGCTGTGCCTGATCCAGCGCGGCACGCACCGCCGAGATACTGCCACGAATAATAATGATGAACTTTCCGGGGCAGGCCGCCGTGGCTGTCACATACTCCACCGCCGCTGTCTTGGCCAGCTGATCCGCCGCCTCATAACCATGAGCGATGCTCTTAAGCTCCATCATCCCCAGGGCGCGATATTCTTCCATGGTCTTACTCCTTTACAAAAATCTCTTCCGGGTTATCCACAATACCCACAATCGCCGCGTCAATGGACGCATTCTCCGCGCCGGTCTGTACCCGCGCCGCGCTGCCCTGAGCCACCAGCACCAGATCACCTATACCGGCCCCGGCCTGATCGACAGCCACCAGACGCTGCGTTCCGCTGCCCATTACCGGCAGTGTTTCCACGATCATGAACTTACTTCCGATCAGATTGGTGTTCTTACGGGTCGCCACTACGGTGCCAATTACCTTCGCAATCAGCATATTTACACCTCTTTCTCCTGTATCATCTAATAAAACACAACCGGCAGGGTCCTGCCGGTTATATCTTTTACTCCAGTACCAGAGGCAGCATATCTCCGTTCTTGATTCCAAGTCCATTGGCTTCGTCGGTATCAATATGCATCTCGGTGGTAAAACTGGGATCCACACGAACCGGCACATTCTCCAGCAGACCGCCGCGGGCGCTGGGCGCCTGAACGCATACCACCTGCTTGTCATGCAATCCGAAGCGGGCCGCCTCTTCCGGGGACATATGGATATGGCGCTGCGCCACAATACATCCTTCCTTGAGGGTTACTGCCCCCTTGGGTCCTACAATGATAATCGGCGCGGAACCCTCCAGATCTCCGGAGAGCCGTACCGGAGCCTTCACACCCAGTCGGATGCAATCCGTCGCGGACACCTCCACCTGCGTCTTTTTCCGCAGAGGGCCCAAAACGCGTACGTTCTCGATCGGGCGCAGCTTCAGTCCGATAATCGTTACCGTCTCCTTGGCCGCGTACTGTCCGCCCATCAGCTCCTTAAAAGGAGTCAACTCAGAACCGGGACCAAACAGGGTATCCATGTCAGCGCGACAAAGATGAACGTGTCTTGCGGACACGCCCACCTTGACGCACTTCTCCGGATCTCCCTGCAGCGTCCGGCCCTGCATCTGCTCCAGAATGAGCTGTGTAATCTCTTGTATTAATTCCTCATTCTGCAAAGTCTTCACCTGTACCTTCTGTTAAAGATGCGGGGATTACTTCAGGGTCGGCAGAATCTTCTCTACGTCGCTGTGCGGTCTCGGAATTACATGTACCGCGATGATCTCGCCCAGATTCTGAGCCGCGTTGGAACCCGCCTCTGTAGCAGCCTTAACAGCGCCTACATCGCCGCGGATCATAACGGATACCAGTCCGGATCCGATCTTCTCGGTTCCGATCAGGGTTACGTTTGCAGCCTTAACCATTGCATCGGCAGCCTCGATTGCGGCTACCAGACCTCTTGTCTCAATCATTCCCAATGCTTCCATGATGAATTTCCTCCTTAAAACTTAAAATTATACTTGTGCGCACTGATTTCGATCTGTTTCATGATCTCCGGATGCGGATTGGCGATCACGGCTTTCGCCGCGACCTTCCGGATGGATTGCTTCTCCGCCGCATCCAAGGCAGCCTGAACCGCTGATACTTCTCCCTGGATGATGATCGTTACCAACCATCCTCCCAGCTTCTTCTCCCATGTCAGGAATTTGACATCCGCGGTCTTCAGCATGGTATCCACGGCAGTAAGCGCCGGAACATACCCTTGCAGTTCAAATAAACCGATGGCCTGCATTGACTGCCGCTCCTTTCGTTATCTTATACTCAGTCCAGAGAGGGCAGAATCTTCTCTACGTCGCTGTGCGGTCTCGGAATTACATGTACCGCGATGATCTCGCCCAGATTCTGAGCCGCGTTGGAACCCGCCTCTGTAGCAGCCTTAACAGCGCCTACATCGCCGCGGATCATAACGGATACCAGTCCGGATCCGATCTTCTCGGTTCCGATCAGGGTTACGTTTGCGGCCTTAACCATTGCATCGGCAGCCTCGATCGCGGCTACCAGACCTCTTGTCTCGATCATTCCAAGTGCTTCTAACATTTTAATGTCCTCCTTAAAGGTGATGATTTATTATTGTATAGCCTTACCAACGTAAATAATACAGATCAGGTCTCCATGGGCCGGTATTTTCCGAGGCAGCTGATATCCAGCATCTTCTCCGTCTCTTCATCCGGACGGGCGATGATGTACTTGGAGTATACGCCGCTGACCGTTTTGGCCGCTGCTTCCCCGGCTTCCATCGCAGCCTTGACATCCTCTACCGAACCGCGGAACTTGATGGATACCAACAACGGTACCGGAAGTTTATCCGCATTGGCCGGTTTGTTCTTATCCATGGCTCCGATCGTCACATTTCCGGCCTTGCAGCCCGCGTCCGCCGCGACAAAAGCCGCTGTCAGTCCAAAGACCTCCAAAATTCCAACCGCATCCATAACAGGCCTCTTTACTTAGCAACGTAGGCAATCTTGATGCCCAGCTGTTTCATATTCACATCCATAGCCTCGTTCATCTGATCCAGCGGGAACTCATGCGTTACCAGCTCTTCGATCGGAAGTCCGATGCCGACCGCGCGTCTCAGGAAGTCCATCGTGATCGGATAGTCGCTGACCTTATAGGTCCAGGAACCAACCATCGTGATCTCCTTATTGCAGATGTCAAAGTGCGGGTTGATTGTGCAGCTGCCGTTATCTACAAAGAAGCCGATCTCGGCCAGGCCGCCGCCGCGCTTCACAAACTTCCATACATTGGATGCCGCAGAAGGTACGCCTGTGCACTGGAACGCAAAGTCCGCGCCGCGTCCGCCGGTAACTTCCTTGATTCGACGGGTCTGCTCATCCAGATCCTTGTAGTTCTTGAAGTTGACTGTATACTTGGCGCCAAAACGCTTCGCCATCTGCAGACGCTTCTCATCACCATCTACAACTGTGATATTCTCCACGCCCATCGTGCGGACAACCGCCAGCAGCATCAGACCGATGGGGCCGACGCCCTGGATCAGTACGTTGGAGTTAAAGGTCAGAAGTCCGGTGGACTTAGCGCGCTCTACCGCATGTACTACAACGGCTGCCGGCTCGATCAGGAGACGGAGCTTCAGGCTCATATCGTTTACCTTGAAGAAGGTGGAGCCCGGACGGATTACCAGATAATCCGAGAACCAACCGTTAAAATGATAGTGATCATCCGCCGGCATCAGTCCGTAGATTCCGGAATGCTCGCACAGATTGTCACGGTCCCGCATATTCAGGCAGGCATCGCAATGTCCGCAGGGGATGGTGCAGGTTACAATACGGTCGCCTACTGCCAGGGGCTTTCCTGTCGTATCCATCGTAATGTTCTTGCCCATCTTAACGATCTGGCCGCTGCCTTCGTGTCCCAGTACAACCGGAATCAAGCCGAAGGGGTCATTCTTGTACTCATGGACATCGGTACCGCAGATACCGCAGCCCTCTACCTTGACCAGCATCTCGTCATCGCCGATCTCCGGAATATCAAACTCCTTGATCTCGATCTTACGCAGTGCGGTCAGCATCGCTACACGTGCCTTCTTAGGAATTACAAAATCCTGCGCGGGAGCGGCGGAAGCGGCCGGAGCCTGCTTCTTTCCATTCATCTCCGCCAGAACCTGTGCAACGATTTTCTGAATGTTGTCCTGATTCAATTCCATTCTATTACTCCTCTCTTAACGGATACACAACGCATCTGTCATAACGCAGCGGCGTGATTTGGTGAATGTACGGGCAGAAGTCAGTCCCTCACCGGTACGGCTGGCGATCGTAAATGTCGGGAAGCCTTCGCCTCCGAAGCCCAATGCCGCATAGGACGGGCCATTCTTAACAAAAATCGCCGTATCCACCATCTGGCCGAACTGTGTCAGATGATCTATGTTTTTGGAATGCATATGTGCCGAATGACGGTTTCCATGCTCCAAACGAACACCCATTTCCATGGCTGCCTGTGCGTTCGGCGCCCGGACAATGCCCAGAATCGGCATCATCAGCTCTGTCTGCACCAGAATATGCTCTTCCGGCGCTTCCAGGATAATGCAGCGAACGCTCGGATCCGCGTCAATGCCCAGTGCCCGCAGGAACTTGTAGGCATCTCGGCCGACCCAATCACGGGATACGCTCATCTTACCCTTCTTATTGGGCACGACAACCATCTCCGCCAGCTTGGCGATCTTATCCGCATCCTTCAGCAGATAGGCGCCGTTGTTGACCATCTCCGCGATCAGCTCATCAGCTACCTTGTCCACCACGACAACTTCCTTTTCCGCAATACAGGGAAGGTTGTTATCCAGCGTCGCTCCATTGATGATGCTCTCCGCCGCGTGAGCGATATCCGCCGTCTCGTCTACAACGACCGGAGGATTGCCCGCTCCCGCGCCGATGGCCCGCTTGCCCGTAGACAGCACTGCTGTAACTACGCCGGGACCGCCGGTCGCTACCAGCAGAGGAATCTCTCTGCTCTTATACATGATATCCGCCGTAGCCAGTGTCGGCTTCTTGACCGTCGTCGCGATGTTGGCCGGGCCGCCTGCCATAATGGATGCCTTGTTGACCAGAGACACCGCAAAGCTTGCGACTCCGTTGGCCGCCGGATGATTGTTGAATACAACCGTATTGCCCGCAGCCAGCATACCGATGGAATTGCACAATACTGTCTCACTGGGGTTGGTAGACGGCGTAATCGCGCCGATGACCCCAAAGGGGCCCTGCTCTACCAGTGTTAATCCCCGGTCTCCGGACCAGGCAATGGTCGTCAGATCCTCTGTGCCTGGGGTCTTCTCCGCGACCAGACGGTGCTTAATGATCTTATGGCCGACATTGCCCATCTTGGTCTCTGCCACGCCCATCTCTGCCAGAGGCTGAAGATTCTCCAATGTCAACTGACGGATATTGGAAATAATCTTTTCACGGAACTCCAGAGGCATTCTCCGGATCTCCTTCTGCGCTCTTGCCGCTGCAGTGATCGCCTCTTCCATGGTATCGTAGATACCCGTCTCCTCCTGTTCAGAGGGACGCAGACCATTCATCTGCGACAGTACGGAACGTACAATTTCCTGTAATTCCTGTTCTGTTACCGCCAAGATTACACCTCCAATTCTATACTTATTTATCGGCTCTGCATGCGTAGGAACAGCTCCTCGCCTACATCGCCCATCATTGTATCAATCTCTGCGGTGGAGCCGCTGACTCCCAATCCGCCCAGAATGTTGCCCTCGCGGTCGCGCAGGGTCACTCCTCCGCCGAAGATTACGATCCTGCCCTGATTGGTATGCTGCAGCCCGTACAGGCTTCCGCCCGGCGCGCACAGCTTGGCCAATTCCTTGGTGGACATCTTCAGCGATACCGCCGTAAACGCTTTATTCACCGCGATATCATAACTTGCAATAAACGCTTCGTCCATCACATGGACTGCTACAGGCCGGCCCTCTCTGTCGCATACCGCGATGACCAGCTGCAGTCCCCTGCGCTGGGCCTCGTCCTCCAGTGCCTGCATAAACCGCTTGACATTGGACAGGGACATGGGATTCACCGCATTCAACTCCTTTAACCGTGGCGTTGCGGGTGCAGCGGAGGGACTCTCCTGCCGTACCGCGTCCAGATATCTGGCCGCCGCCCATAGATAATCGGATAACCGATTCAAATACCTGCGATGGAGTGCCGACTCTCTGGAGCCTACCGCCAGATCCGCCCTCGCATAGATCCGCTCCGCTCTCCGCGCGGATGTCCTCGCCACTTCCATAAGAGCCGCTGTCCGGCATCTCGTGGCAATCGCATACGGATCAAAGCCATCATAATAGGACTCAAAGCGGTCGATGCCGTTTTCCAGCTCCGTCACCGCGTCCTCGCCCAATGTGATCCGTTCGGTATTATCCTTATGCAAATACCGGAGAATCTGCGTAAGCTGCATCTGTATCCGAAGCAGCTCCTTCCGAAGCTCCTCCTCCGAAGATGCGGTGAAGGCCCGAGCCGCTCCGATATTGCTGATGACTTCTTCAATGACACCGATCAGCTCGATCTGACTGTTCGTCTTGGGCACCCGGCGTCCTCCGCCCAGCCCTGTCTGACCGCTGTCTCCCTTACGGGTGTAGATCTTATCCTGCGTGGCCTCTCACCTGCCTTCCATGAAGCCTTTGCTCTGAAAAGGCCGGATTACTTGTTCAGCTCAGCCAGGATTCTCTTGGTGATCTCCGCTACCATATCCTCATTGGATGCCGGAGCCGCCTCTGTCTTGCAGGAACCGCTGCAGGATCCGCCGCAGGAATGTCCCGCATGGCATCCATTCGCCAGATTCTGACACAGATTGGCCGGATGCTTGCCGGTCATACCCAGCTTCTTACGAATCTCATACAGTCTCTGTACCTGTGCGTCGGACAGCTCCTTGGGACCGCCCAGCTGATTGGCCTTGTACAGCAGGGACGCATAAAACTCCAGAGATTCCATCTTATAATAAGCGTTCGTCAGAGAATCGCCAAAGCTCAGCGCTCCATGATTCTCCAGAAGCAGTGCGTCAAAATGCTCCAGATAAGGCTCGATTGCATCCGGGATCTCCATTGTGGAAGGAGTTCCATACGGCGCGATCGGAACACATCCCAGCGTAATAACAGCCTCCGGCATAATCGGCTGCGTCAGCGGAATACCCGCGATCGCAAACGCGGTAGCATACTGCGGATGCGCATGTACGACAGACTTAACGTCCGGACGAAGCTTGTATACGCGCATATGCATCTTGATCTCAGAGGACGGACGATACGGGCCATTCGCGGAGATTACCTTACCCTCTGCGTCAACCTTACAGATCATATCCATCGTCATAAAGCCCTTGGAAATACCTGTGGGGGTGCAAAGGAACTCATTATCATTCAGCTTTACGCTGATATTGCCATCATTGGCGGCAACCATGCCTCTATTGTAGATACGGCGGCCAATATCCAGAATCTGTTTCTTAATCTCATACTCTCCTGTCATGGATGAAACCTCCTGTAAAATGATGATGAAACCCAAATCGCGAACATGTCCGTTGTTGTCTGTTCTCGTGGGATTCTCTTTGTTTTAAGTTCATTTTACCAAACTTCCCTGGGACTGTCAATGGTTTGCCATAAGATTCTCTTGAAATTTACAAGTTTTTTGTCCCTTTCGCTTCCTCTTGACTTTTTTCGGCACGCAGTCTATAATGACGGCCAGATCTTGATTTTTGGAGGTATAATATGGATCGTTTTTTACAATACCGGATCCCGCCGGAGGCGGATGGACTGCGGGCCGAGCAGTATCTCTCCCGCATGGGCTATTCCCGGCAGGTTCGGATCACCCTGAAAAAATTTCCAGACGGTTTGCTCCTGAACGGTTATCCTGTCTACATGACGCATCCCGTGCATTCCGGAGATTTGCTGAACATCCATCTGCAGGATGTTTCTTCCTCGGCACAGGTCTGCCCTGTCCGGCTGCCTCTTGACATTCTGTATGAAGATGAAGATCTGCTGGTGGTGAACAAGCCGGCCGGAATGCCTACGCACCCCTCCATGAATCATTACACGGATACGCTTGCCAACGCTCTGGCCTATTATTATGCCTCTCAAAACCAAACCTTTGTCTTTCGCTGCTGTAACCGTCTGGATCAGGATACCTCCGGGCTGACAATTATCGCCAAAAACCTTTTAAGCTCGTGCATCCTCTCCCGCATGGCCGTCCGCAAGGAGATCCGCCGCGAATATCTGGGAATTGTCCGCGGCCGTCCCGCTTCCCCTGACGGTACGATCAGCATTCCTCTGGGCCGTAAGCCCGGCTCTGTGATTGAGCGCACGGCAGACTGGGAACACGGTGAGGCCGCCGTTACACACTATCATATAGAGGGCTTTTATGGAGAGTATACGCTTCTGCGCCTTGTGCTGGAAACCGGACGGACACATCAGATCCGCATCCACCTCAAATGTCTCGGTACTCCCCTGATCGGGGATTATCTGTACAATCCGGATATGGAGCGAATCCGCCGTCAGGCTCTCCATTCCTGCCGCCTCTCCTTCATCCATCCCATTCACGGTCAAAAATTGGACTTCTCCGCACCCCTTCCAAAGGATATGGAACAGGTGCTTCATTCTTCATAAAAATCCTACAAACTCTTGACATCGCAAAAAGGATGTAGTATCATCTATTTTAGTTGTACATACATCTATATTGAAGGAGGAAGATTTTATGGATCCCACAAAACGCCAAATCACAAAAATCGCAAGAGAAGTCAGTTCCTATACAGTCCACAAAATGAAAGACGAGGGCATCGGTACTGCCGAGTTTGATTTCATCCATGCCGTTCGTCACCATCCGGGCATCACCCAGTCCGAACTGCGGGATCTCCTTAAGATTGATAAGGGAGCCGCCGCGAGACGGGCCGCAAGCCTGGAAGCCAAGGGATATCTAGTCCGTCAGGACAATCCGGACGACGGACGCAGCCAGCTTCTATACGCCACTGACGCTTCCGAAGATCTCAAGAATTCCAAAGCCAAGATTGAAGCCGTCTTTTATGAATGACTCTTAAGCAGCCTTTCCGATGCGGATCGTACGGAATTCTGCCGCCTCTGTGCCTGGAGAGTATCGTCAACACCCTGACACAGGGCACATTTCCTTCCTGGATCCTGATCTTCACCTATTTTGCCCTCAATGTCCTGACCAAACTTCTGGATGCCGGACGTGAAAGCCTGCTGACGATCTTTGGACAAATCATGACTACCGGCTAAGCCGGTAGTTTGCTCTGCGGCTATAAGCCGCTGTTACTGGCTGGACTGAAAGTCCACTGAATAAATCTGCCAACCGTAAGCGTACTCTTAACTACCGTTAAAGCGGTTGGTTATTTTTTGCTTGTCTTTACTGGCTCACCCGTAAACGGGTCTACCAATTCTTTTATATTTACCCATTTACAGATCATGCTGCGATCTGCATGATACTCTTTTTCTAAGGTCCTTACCGAGATGTGATTATCCAGATGCTTATGGACAATCTCTGCCTTCTGCTCCGGTGTCCATACACGTCTAGCCTGACCTTTCTTCACTATTACCACCTCCAACTATATTTTAGCATAAAGAAAAGGTACACAACATGGTGGTTTTCCATGTGTCTACCTTTATCTTATAACTTCACTTAGCAGGTGGTTTTCCTTATACCAAAAATGACTCGCGGCTTGCGCCACGAGTTATGTGCCAAATTATCGAGACTCTCTACGGATGTCTTTGTAAAACAGGAACCTGGCGTAACCGCGTCCCGTTTTGTAGGCGATGTAGATACCGTTGAAGCCCTGTTCACCTCCGGAATCATCAGTATGTTTGCGGATGCCTGCAAAATCATCAGTATCTTTGCGATCCTCTTCGTCAAGAACCGTGGTCTGGCCATTCTCCTGCCGCTCCTGTTCCCGCCGCTCTATGCGATGACCCATCTGTTCCAGAAACGGATGCTGGCCTCACAGCTTCAGAACCGGGCAGCCATCGGCCGAGTCAGCAACCATGTACCGGAGACGATCCGCTGCATCCGTATGGTTCATACCTTCCGTATTGAGGACTACATGCGGAAGAAATACGATCAGTACATTGAAAACAGCTATGCGGCCGTGGATCGGACCAATTTTTATCACGCGCTGTATTCCCCGATCATTCTGGTTCTGAACGCTCTCATCGTCGCTGCTGTTATGCTGCTCTCCGCGACCAGTAATCCCACGATTCAGTCCTTCTTCTGCATGTCCGTAGGTACAGCGGTTGCCGTTATCGCTTATATCTCTCAGGTCTTTACTCCCCTGGAGAGCATCGGCATGGAGATCCAGACCATCCAGTCCGCTATGGCCGGTATTCACCGTATCGACGAATATCTGGCGCAGCCGGAACGCTGGGATACCGAAGAGGAAACCTATGAGCCCCTTCCCCACACTCCGTCTGTACAGCTGGATCATGTGGTCTTCGGTTATGACAGTGACTCCCCCATCCTGCGGGATCTCTCCTTTACCGTGCAGACCGGCGCCGGTAAGAGTACGCTCTTTAAACTGCTGCTCGGTCTATACCGTCCGCAATCCGGTCAGATTCTGATCTATGGCCATAATGCCGCGCATCGAACCGTTCTGTCCATCTCCCACCGTCTCTACGAGCAGACCGGCGGACGGCAGATCGTTATCAGCGCTTCTTCTTAAATCCCTCGGCCTTTTCAGGAAAGCGAACCGTAAAGGCAATCTCGTTTGTCCCCTGGTATTCGGCAGTGATGGTTCCGTGATTGGAGGAGGCCAGCATCCGGGCCATGGAAAGTCCGATTCCATAGCCGCCATTCTTCTGCGTCCTAGCCGCGTCGGCCCGGTAGAAGCGGTCAAACAGTTTCTCCGCCGGAACTTCCGGCAGCTTTTCACAGGTATTCTTGACCTGCATCAGAATCCGCTTGTCCCGCTTTTCCAGAAGGAGCTCCACGGAGCCGCTTTCTTCCGTGTACTTTACAGCATTGTCCAATAAAATAGATATCAACTGTTCTATATGTTTCTTATCCGCACACAGGATCACTCCGGATGCAATCCGCGTCCGACAGGTGATCCTTTTATTTTCCATAGACTGTTCAAACTCCGCCGCCTGTTCCCGCAAAAGCTCGCTGAGCGGAAATTCTTCCGCATGGATCTGCACCCCGCCCTCATCCATCCGGGCCAGCGTCAAAAGCTCCTGCATCAGGCCGCTGAGGCGCTGTGTCTGCTCCTTGATATTCCGGCTCCATTTATTTTTCCCGGTGTACAACTCCATCGCTTCGGTGTTGGACTGGATGATGGCAAGGGGTGTTTTGATCTCATGTCCGGCATTGGCCACAAACTGTTTCTGCTTCTCCATGGACTCCGCAATCGGCCGAATGGCCCGCTTGGACAGAAGAATCACCAGAATCAGCATCAATCCCCAGGAGACAAACCCGATCGCCGCAGACAGAAACAATACCCGCAGATAGGATAGGATTTCATTGGAGGTATCCAAAAATATCACCACACGCCCTCCGTCCCGGCTCTCGGCGATCCTATAACGGTATTTCCCTGTTTTCCCCTCGGCCGCACCATTTCGGACCTCCTGCGCCATTTCCTGCGCGGCGGCCTCCGACACGGTCGAGGTACGGCTCACATCCGTGTACAATACTGCACCGTCACTGTCATAGGATACTGTAAAAAAGGTGGAGGACATAAAGGTATCATAATCATTCTTGGGCCCGCCGCCATTGTCCGGGCGGTCCGGTGGCTGCGGCAGTTCTCCCTCAGCCGTGTCCCCGTTCGGGATCCCCGGCTGCATGTTCAGATTATGGATATCCCCCTGATTCTCCGCGATCATGCGCAGCGTTTTTTCTGTATCATTGCCGACAATCCCAATATTTACCACATTGATTGCTCCCAACAATACCAGCAGCAAGGCCGTGATCGCGATCATCGCTGTGATGACAAACTTTTTCTGCAGAGTCCGGATCATGGATTCACCTCCAGTGTATATCCCACCCCGCGTCTGGCCATGATGCTCACATTGGCGCCCAGTGCTCCCAGGCGCTTGCGCAGATAAGAGATGTACACCCATACCACGCTCAACTCCGCATCCGTTTCATATCCCCAAACCTTGCATAATATATCCTCGGTGGAGAGGCAAATCCCCTGATTGAGCATCAGAAGTTCCATCAGCTGGTATTCCAGCTTGGGCAGCACATACGACTTGCCATTTGCGGACAGCTCATAACTCTTCTGATTGAGTGTGACATTACCGCAGTGCAGCTCATTGGGCGTGTAGGCCTCCCGGCGGCGCAGCATCGCCCGGACCCGGGCCAGCAGCAGATTCATGGAAAACGGTTTGGGCAGATAATCGTCCGCTCCCAGATCCAGTCCCTGAATCTGATCCTCCACCTCCGCTTTGGCTGTAAGCAGCAGAACCGGCGTACGGCATCCGCTCTCCCGCAGCCGTTTAAGGACCTCCAACCCGCTCATTTTGGGCATCATAATGTCCAGTATAATGCCGTCATACTCTTCGTTTTTCGCGTAGTTCAGCGCGTCCGCGCCATTATATACCGCGTCCACAATGTATTTATGAAAGGTCAGGATATCTGTCACAGCTTCCGACATTGCCCTCTCATCTTCCGCATACAAAAGCTTCATAGGATCCCCCCGTTTTATACAAAAGGGGCATACGCTCTGCGTATACCCCTAATTCTCATGCATAAACTACCTGCACGCCTGCCTTTTCCAACATCTCCTCGGCGCCCTTGTCCAGAGGCTCATCTGTCACCAGCATATCGATCTCCGAACACGCCAATGTCCGGACAAAAGACCGTTTGCCAAACTTGGTGTGGTCCGCGACCACAATCACTTTTTCCGCATTCTGACGCATTTTTTTCTTGACAAAAGCCTCGCGTTCATGCGGCTCAAAAGTTCCTTGTCCCAAATCGAACGCCTTGCATCCGATGATCGCCTTATTGACATAATACCTGTCCAGCGCCGTCTCCGCCGCCGTGCCGATCAAGGACATGATACTGGGACGCAGCGTCCCGCCGGTCACAATAATCTCAATGTTCTCCAGCGCCGCTACCTCCAGAGGAATTCTCACCGAATTGGTAATGATCGTCACCTTTTTCCGGATATTGCGCGCGACAAACATGGAAGTCGTACTGGAATCCAGCATCAGCGTCTCGTTATCCCCGATCATATCCGCGACCTTACGGGCAATCCGCCGCTTTCCCTCCAGGTTCTGCGTCTCCCGTACATGAATGGACAGATCGCTGGCATTGTTCTGCGCCAATACCGCGCCGCCGTAGGTCCTTGTGACATAGCCTTCGCTCTCCAGCTTTTCCAGATCCCGCCGGATCGTTTCCTCCGTTACCTGAAACTCCTCCGCGAGCTCCGTCACTCGAACACTTGTCTTTTTCTGGATTCTATCCAGTATTACCGCACGCCGGTCCATCGCCAGCATATTCATGGCTGTGTCCTGCCTTTCCCTGTTACTTACGGCTCATAGACCTTGAGCGGGAAGGAGCGGGCGATCAGCTCTCGCCCTTCCTTCAGGGAATTCAGCTGTCCCAGCGCCTTCATCTGCATCAGTACAGAACCCGCTACCGCGGCTTCGATGGGGCCGGTCACCAGCTTCTTTCCGCTCTCTCTGGCCAAGGTCCGGCACAGGAATTCATCCTGAATTCCGCCGCCTACCATATGGATATCTGTTGCCTTCCGTCCTGTCAGCTTCTCCAGACTCTCCGCATGAACCTTGATCTTCTGCGCCAATCCGTTATACGCGGCCATCGCAATCTCTCCGATCGTCTCCGGGCGGCCCTGTCCGTGCGCTTCACAGTAATCCTGCACAGCCTTAACCATATTCATCGGCGCCGCGAAGCACTCTTCGTCCGGATCAATCGTAAAGTCACGGCGCTGCGCGGACGATGCCGCCGCGATGATCTCCGGGAAGCCCAGCTGCGGATCTGTCTCGTTCCACTTTTTCTTCAGCTGCTGCAAAATCCACAGTCCGGTAATATTCTTAAGGAAGCGGATCGTTCCCTCAACACCGCCCTCATTGGTAAAGTTATACCGCAGAGAATCCTCGGTAATCACCGGCTCCGCCATCTCCATGCCGATCAGCGCCCATGTGCCGCTGCTCAAAAAGATGCTGTTCTCTCCGGCCAGAGGCGTACCGCAGACGGCCGACGCCGTATCATGACTGCCAACCGCGATTACGGGGACCTTCTTCATCCCGGTCTCTTCCATAATCTCTTCTGTCAACTCTCCAATCACCGTTCCCGGCTGTACCATCGGTGCGAAAAGATCACGGCGGATACCGATCTCTTCCAGAATCTTATCAGAAAACTCTCTCTTGCGGGCATCCAGGAGCTGCCCTGTCGACGCGATCGAATACTCGCACACCTTCTTGCCTGTCAGGAAATACGAAAACAGATCCGGCATGAAAAGAACCGTCTGTGCCGCGTCCACAATATAGCTGCGGTGCTTGACATCATAATAGAGCTGATAGATCGTGTTAAAATCCAGCTTCTGAATTCCGGCGATCTGATAGCACTCCTCAAAGCTCCACTTCTGATCCATCTCCGCCATAGCTCCGGCATTCTTAGGATCCCGGTAGCAGAACGGATTGGAGATCAAACGTCCGTCTCCGTCCAGATATCCGTAGTCTACGCCCCAGGTATCGATTCCGATTCCCGCAATCTCTATGTCCAAACGAGCCGCTTTCTTCAGTCCCTGCTTCATCTCATGAAACAATCTTGGAAAATCCCAATAGAAATGGCCGTTCATCCAGACCGGCTCATTGGGGAACCGATGAATCTGCTCCAGACTGAGCTTCTCTCCATCATATACCGCAAGCATCAGACGTCCGGAGGACGCGCCGAAATCAAATGCCAAATACGCAGTATTCTTACCCATACTGTCCCTCCTCAATGTTGTTTTATTTGGCTTTATGTTGGATTTATTATAACATACCTCCGAAAAAATGACAAGATAATTTTAGAGGCATCTCTCCAGACGTCTCGCGAAATCATCCAGGAAGTCCCGTCTCCAGCAGCTGACGGTCTTGGCCCCCATATGTACTCCTTCTGCCTGTGCCGGACCCAATACATCCGACCACCACTGCGTCAGATTGCCTGCTTCCGGCTTCCGAGTCTGCGGATTCTCCGGCACTGACCGGAAGGCTCCGCTCTGTCCATCCAGCTCCGGAATCGCGCTGTGGATCACGTAATGCCAATCCCGTACTTCCTTAGGAACAAAACGGATCCCATAACGCCCATTTCCCAGATAATATCCATTGAATTCCTGTCCCTGCTCCACCATCACAAAAGCTGGTGTATCCGGATCGATACCGCACTCCGTTCCGTCCAGGAGAATCTCCAGTGTACCAAAGACTTCAATCGTATCCTCCAATGTCGGATGGCCAAAGCAGGTCTTGCGCATGATGTCGCCTACTCGCTCAAACTGTCCGCCCCAGCTGGGATTTTCCGGATTCTCCGGTGTTCCTCTCAGAAGCCACGCTACTGAAGGCGTATCGCCCATCTTGATTACACCGCCCAGATGCTTGGCAAAATACTCTCCGATCGCGCCATGTCCGGCGCCGAAAGTGCTGACAAAGGATTTGTTTCCCCATGGCGCATTCTGGATGCCTCCGTTGAACCAGCCGCGATAGGTGGAATTGTTTTCAATCATCCACAGGTCCGGGAAATTCTGCCGGATATATTCATAAGCATTGGGCCCCCACTTTTTGTTCGGGCCTCCGATATAATATACCCGCAGCTTAGGCGCGATCTCCGGCGCGTCATGCAGCGCCTGCGCCAAGTCCTCCAGAAGCCCCCACATCAAAAGATACAGCGGACGCGAATCCTCCTTTTTCGCGCAGCGGATAATCCATTCCGACGCTTCATTGGGCACCGTATAGCCTCTATACGGCGCGATATCCACCGCTCCCTGCTTGGTCATCTCCCGCAGACTCTCCGGCGAAGGATACTTCTCCGAATACGTGAGGAGCTTCGGATAATCCTTCTCATACTGATCAATCGCGGTAAAAATATCCTGTACTCTGCCCGGTCCCCATGCGGAAGAGATCAGTCCTTCCGTATCAAAGAGATCAGAATATAACAGATAATGCGCCATCGATTGAAAATCATCCGGATCGCTTCCTCCGATATCCGTCGTTACAATCACTCTGTACCGTTCCCCTGACAATGCTCCTACATTTCCCAGCTCCATTTTACTTTTCCTCCTCGCATCTCGCTAATCTTTCCGCAAAATCCTGTAAAAACTCTCTTCTGTAAGTATTCACCAATCTGGTTCCTCGATGTATGCCTTCCGCATACTCCGGATCCAGCATATCTGACCACCAGTTTTTGAGCTGTGTCCCTTCACGGGAAGCCTGCCTCTCCGGCACTGCCGTAAAGCTTCCGCTAAGGCCGTCAAGTTCCGAAATCCGGCTCCTGATCCGATACGTAACGTCCCCCGGCTCCCTCACCAGAAAACGGACACGGTACTCTCCCCGTCCCTGGTAATATCCCTGGAACGGAACGTCCCGAACATACATTGTCAATACCGGCTGATCCGGATTTATCTCCTGTTCCGGTCCCGCAAGGACCAGTTCCGCCGCCTCAAACATCTCCACCTGCTGTTCTAAATTCATCGGATGTCGGAAACTTTCTCCGGGCATCTGGCCGACCCTGACAAATCTTCCGCCCCAGCCGGACTCCTCCGGCCGTTCCGGATTGCCCTTTAAGAGCCAGGCAACCGTGGGCGTATCTCCCATCTTGATCTGTCCGGACAAAAGTCCGGCAAAGTAATCTCCAAGCGCTCCATGCCCCGCGGCATACCGGCTCACAAAGCTTCGATTGCCCCAGTCTCCGGTCTGATCGCCTCCTACAAACCATCCCCGGTAGGTAGAATTATCCTCAATCATCCACAACTCCGGATAGTTTCTGCGGATATACTCATATGCGTTCAGCCCGCACATCTTGTTGTATCCGCCAATATAATGCACCCGCAGCTTCGACAGGATCTCCGGCGCGTCATGCAGTGCCTGCGCCAAATCCTCCAAAAGTCCCCACATCAAAAGATACAGCGGACGAGGGTCCTCCTTTTTCGCGCAGCGGATGATCCACTCCGATGCCTCACTGGGCGTCGTATACCCCTTATACGGCGCAATCTCTGTCGCCCCCTGTTTGGTGATACTACGCAGATATTCCGGCGCCGGATATCGTTCCGAATCCTTCCGAAGCTTTGGATAATCCTGTTCATAGCAGATGCCCGTCCCTTTCCCCAAGGCGAAGAGATCAGTCCCTCGGTGTCAAAAAGATCGGAATACAGCAGATAATGCACCATGGACTGATCATCATCCTCGTCCGTTCCGCCGATATCCGTGGTCACAATTACCCGGTATCTCTCCCCGGCCAGTGCGCCATGAACCTGCGCCGTCCTATCCTCTTTCATCCGTTCATATTGCTCCCGGCTCAGGCAGTTTATATAGTTGTTTCTATTCTCGCCCAGTACCGGAACGTTCCTGCAGATATGGTGATACCGGAATCCTAACTTTTCCTGAACTCTTCTGGAACGCTCATTGCCTTCATAATAGCCGCACCAGACTCTGGACATGCCCAACTCCTCAAAAGCATACCGGAGCAGCTCCGCCGCGGCCTCGGACATGTATCCCTGCCCCCAGAAGCTTTGTCCCAGCCAATATCCCAGCTCACACTCATCCGCTCGCTGTACAATAGCGCTCGTTCCGTAGAGCATCAGCTCAATCGCCCCGATCGGGATGTCGCTGTCCCGCTCACAGATGGCATAGCATTCCGGACGGGACAGAATATTCCGGATGGTCCATAGGCTCTCCTCCACATCCTTATGGGGCGCCCACCCGGCAGCCGGACCAACCTTGGGGTCTCTGGCCAACTCATATAGCTTTTCCGCGTCCGTCTCCCGCCAACGCCTGAAGCGCAGACGCTTTGTCGTCCATTCCATTCTTGCTGACTCCTTTAATATTTATAAACACCTCTGTGCTATAATTACTGTGTAAAGATCCGTATCATATGTGATTCCCGTCTCCCGAAAACCATTCTTATGCCAGAAATGCTCCGCCTGCGGATTTCCCTTGACCCAGCCCAGCCGAACCCCTGTGTATCCGATACTTTTCAGGAAATCACACAAGTCCTGAATCATCCTGCTGCCGACTCCCTGATTCTGAACCTGTACCGCCGTCATAAAAAAGCCTATAAACATGGTTTTCTCATCCGGGTATGCCGCAATCAGATCCATTACCGCAGCCAATTCATCTCCGTCATAGTAGCCTACATAATACTTGTCATCCATGCCCTTACCAGGCGGCAGGGCCTGCATATCTCTCATGATACTTTGTTCCGTTACAAGCGGCGGACAATACTGGTAATACAGATCATTTTCCCTACACAGCGCATAAACCGTCGAAATCTCCTCTATAGTCAGGCGACGTACTGTATAATGGTCTGAAAAAAGAGTTGTATCCATCTATATCACCACGCTTTCCGAATTTTCATTTTATAATGGTCTATAGTATACCATGTTCTTCCCGCTTTTGCAATTCTGGATTCGGAGAACTCGTAGAACGAAAAACAGCCCTGATTGTCAGGGCTGCCTTCATCCTATTCTATTCCATTTTATTTTACAACCGCCTGCTCGCTGCCCTTCTTGCTCTTGGCATAACTCTTCAGGGAGTGAACCACAATTGTTACTCCCAATACCATAAGCAACACCGCAATGATCAGCTGAAGTCCATTCGCGAAGAATACTGCGCCCCATGTCGTCTCTCCGGCCGGGATACCCACAGAGGCAGCCGCGCCGATCGCTTTCACCATTGCGATCATTCTCTGAACCAGCGCTGTGAACGTAACGCAAAGCATGATCACAAGCGGCGGAAAGAGCATCTTATTGCTGCGTCCCGTAACCTTCAGGAAGACGCACAGGGTGATCAGCACCAAGGCGCTAAGAAGCTGGTTGGCAGATCCAAACAGCGGCCAGATATTGGAGTAACCGACCTTGGTCAGCACATAGCCGAAGACCAGTGTCACTACAGTAGAGAAATATGTATTGCAGAAGAGTTTCCGCCAGGGTTTGGCGTTCTTCATATCATCCACGGAGAACAGCTCCTGAAAGCTCATACGGCCGATTCGGGCTACCGCGTCCAGACTGGTCAGCGCCAAGGCGGACACGCACATCGTCATAAACACTGTTGCCGCATACGCAGGCATACCGAACATCTCAAAAAATCCGGCCACACCGCGGCTGAAGATCTGGAACGGAGTTCCGGCGGCCGGCGTTCCATCCGCTGCCGCTGCCGCTCCTGCCACACACAGTGCCAGTACTGCCAGCAGGCTCTCCAGCACCATCGCGCCGTATCCTACTTTCAGCATATCCTTTTCGTTTTCTACGGTCTTAGAGGAAGTTCCGGAAGAGACCAGGCTATGGAATCCGGATACCGCACCGCAGGCTACCGTAACAAAAAGGATGGGGAAAAGTGTACCCATTTTCTCATTGTTAAAGCCGGTAAATACCGGAAGATTCATGGTAGGATGCGCAACCAGCAGACCGATGACCGCCCCGGCAATCATGAAGATAAACATAAAGGTCGTCATATAATCCCGCGGCTGCTTCAGGAGCCACATGGGCAGGACGGCCGCAAAGAAGATATAAATAAAGGTGATATAGCTCCAGGCTTCCTTATCCAGGATTACAGGGCAGCTCATACCCACCGCAAAGGATGCCGCGATGCATACAAGGCCCAGCAGCGCTTCCTTCCACCCGGAGAGGTTCAGCTTTTTCTGCAGGATTCCAAAGACTACAGCGAAGACCATGAACATGATGGATACCATACCGGCCGCTCCGTTGACACTGGCCGCATCGGACAGGGCGCTCACGCCGTCAACCACCGTATACGCGTTAAAGGTCCCGGCTACCATGTCCGCAAATGCCGCGATAACGATCAGCGTAAACAGCCAGCTGAACAGCAGGAACAGCTTCCGGCCCGTCTTGCCGATATACTTTTCGATCAGCATACCCATGGACTTGCCGTCATTCTTGACCGAAGCATACAGAGCGCCGAAGTCGGTAACCGCGCCAAAGAACACGCCTCCCAGCAGTACCCACAGCAGTACCGGCAGCCATCCGAAAGCAGCGGCCTGAATGGCTCCTGTTACAGGCCCCGCGCCTGCAATCGAGGAAAACTGATGGCTAAATACAGTCCATCCCTTGGTCGGCACATAATCCTTACCGTCATTCAAACGTACGGCCGGTGTCTTTGCCTTGGGATCAATGCCCCACTTCTTGGCCAGCCAACGTCCGTAGAGCAGATAGGCTGAAAACAGAAAAACAACCGCGATCAAAACGATTACCAAAGTGTTCATGTTTGCTTCCTTCTTTTCATGTTGGATTTTCTTTCTCAGTCAAATATCCGGCGCAATAAAAAACTTCGTCTTCACACAAAGAATCTATAGACTCTTTGCGCAAAGACGAAGGTATGATTGCCTGATTGGCACCTAACTTCCGCGTTACCACTCTGCTTGCCGGTATATTACCAGCCGCTCTGCCACCACCCGAATATCCGGAGAGTGTGCCCTGTTAACGGTGGGTTCCGTCTTCCGCTACTTGGGAGTGATACCCGTTTGCCGAAGCTGCTCGCAGGGGATAGCGAACCCGTGCCTTGCTGCCGTCTCTCACAACCGACGGCTTTCTGTGAGCGGTGATCCGGGAGAAGTCATGTCCTGTTCCCTACATTTAACTGATGAAATTATCCATATAATACACACCTGCATGGCATTTGTCAATTCCATTTTCACAGTTTTTTACACTTTGTCACATCTGATAACACTTTATCACTTTAAAGCGGTTTGTATGGAAAATTTGTACAAATCAGTGCTTGCTTCCATTTCCTCCTGTGATACGGAACGTCGTCTCCACCATCGTTATCATCAATACAAAGAATATCAGCAGATAGAATGGCATCATCCCAAATCCGATCCAGTTACCCAAAAGTCCGAAGAGCGGCGGTATAAAGGTGGATCCGACATAGGCGCTGGCCATCTGGATTCCGATGATCGCGCCCGAATTCTCCGCGCCAAAATTATTGGGTGTGGAATGGATGATGCAGGGGTAGATCGGCGCACACCCACATCCGATCGTCAAAAAGGCCGCAACTGCCGCCGCATAGGAATCTCCGGGGATGAGCATCAGTAGGATCCCGCATGTAAGGATTCCTGTACCGATCCGGATCATCCTGCGGTCGCCGAGCTTGTCGGTGATAAAACCGCTGATAAATCTCCCTGTCGTGATCCCTATGTAAAACAGAGCCGCAAAGGAAGCCGCCTGCTCCGCGGCAATCCCCTTTACTTCTACAAAATACGTGCTTGCCCACTGCATCGTTGTTGCCTCTGCGGCACAGTATGCAAAAAATCCTATCAACAGGAAAGGAACTCCTTTGATCTTCAATGCTCCGGTTAAACCGATACTCTTTCCAGAGCCCTCTCCCACTGTCTTGTTGACCTTCCATACGGGCAGCGTTACCAACAGCAGCACCGCGATCGCAAGCTGCATACACCCAACGATGCGATACCCCCAGTTCCAGGTCAGACGAGTCAATGCGAATCCCATGATAAACGGACTGACGATCGTCCCCACTCCCCAGAAGCAGTGCAGCCAGCTCATATGCTTAGCCTTATAATGAAGCGCGACATAATTATTGAGCGCCGCGTCGATGGCTCCCGCTCCCAATCCATACGGAACCGCAAAAGCGATCAGCATCCAGAACTGTGTTGAGAATGAAAAGCCAAACAGGGCGACGACTGTAGAAAAAACGCTTACGACCGTTACGATTCTCGTTCCGAATCTTCTTGTGAGCCGGTCCGACATCAGGCTGGACAGGATCGTCCCGCCGGAGATCGTCATGGAAACGATCCCCATATAAGACACCGGTACTCCCAATTCCGTATGCATAACCGGCCATCCGGATCCCAGCAGCGAGTCAGGCAGTCCCAAGCTGATAAAAGCGATATAAATCAGGGCAAGCAAAAACGAATACATTCTCCTTCTCCTCCGTACATCAGATATGCTTGTCCCCTATTGTATCATACTCATGCAAAATTGCAATAGCTCTTATTCCTCACTGATCTCTTTGGCCAGCTCCATGATCTCATAAGCATACTTCTGCTTTCCCTTTGCCAGCAGCTTTTTATAAATGGGATAATTGACCCCTGTACCAACAAATCCTATCACTCCGATGATGATACCGAGAATAAACATACTTGCCGTACCGCTGCCGATGACATTCATGGACAGGCACATTCCTACTCCAGCCACCAATGTAGCGATAATACCAAAGGTATATGCGAAAATGTTTGCCGGGAGCTTGGCCTTGGCATCCAGTTTGCGCAGGGCCACCACCTTAGAAGTGTCCTTGGGCGCGTATTCATTGGTGAGCTGTTCTGCATAAATCTTATCTGTGTTCATAATCCATTGCCTCCTTGATTTGATGATCTCATTATACCGTTTCCGAAGGCTAAACAGAACAACACGATTCAGGATATGTGTCGAATTCAGAAATTTATTGCAGATATATCTCAGCGTCCGGCCGCTCCCTTTTTATATTCTTCTCCCCATTTCCACATCGCGTCGAGGATTGGCTTCAGGCTTTGCCCCAGCTCCGTCAGCGAGTATTCTACCTTGGGCGGAACTTCCGCATAAACCTCTCTGTGTACCAGCCCATTTTCTTCCATATCGCGCAGCTTCGCTGTCAAGACCTTTTGAGATACGCTGCCAATCGATTTTTTTAATTCTCCGAATCTCCGGGTCCCCTGCAACAGGTCGCGCAGAATCAGAACCTTCCATTTGTCTCCGATTAAAATCAATGTCGTCTCGACCGGACATGCCGGAAGTACATCAAGTCTTTCACTCATAGTATAAGATCGCCTCCGCAATCGATTTGTAATGTTCTTAAACTTAACTATATCACAGGGGCTCTCATATCGTCAAGCATAATAGTATCTTTTAGGTAACTACGGCACAAAATAGTGCTTACTTTACAAATGTAAGTTATGATGATATTCTGATAACAACGAAAGGAACTATCTTCTTCGAAATCAAGATTTTTGGAGGTAACGATCATGAACAAAGTTGTTGAATTCTTAAATGCCAATCCCGTACAGTATCTGGCCACCGTTGGCCGTGATGGCAAAGCCAAGTGCCGCCCCTTTATGTTTGCCGGTGAGCTTGACGGCAAGCTGTGGTTCTGCACCAATAATCAGAAGGATGTCTATAAAGATATGCAGGAAAATCCTGAGGTAGAGATCTCTGTATCCAGTCCGGAATACGCATGGATCCGTCTGCACGGCAAAGCTGTATTTGAAAATAACATGGCTGCCAAGGAGATGTGCATCCAGAATCCGATCGTGCAGGGACAATACGGCGAGGCTACCAATCCGATCTTTGAGGTGTTTTATCTGGAAAACGCACATGGTTTGATCGCTGACTTTTCCGGCAATCCTCCCTACACATTCTGATATCTGTTCTACACGGGAAAGCAGGTGCTGACTATGAATCAAAGCGAACGACGGCTCTATCTTATTCGCGCGCTTTTACAGGAGTCTCATCATGTCCAGGAGATTCCTGCGGACAGTAACGGGCAGCGGCTTTTGCTGCGAGGACTGATGAATGTCCGCAGACCGCAGCAGGCTGCGGCTGATCTGCTGCGGATACAGGATGAATATCTGCAGACGGAAACCGCGGCCAAAGGCATTACGGATATTGCGGACCTGACGCCCATCCAGCCGGGATTATATCTCTGGCAGGGCGATATTACCACACTCCGGTGCGATGCCATCGTCAATGCCGCCAATAGTGGTCTGACCGGCTGCTATATCCCCAATCATCGCTGTATTGACAATGCGATCCACACCTATGCAGGCATGGAATTACGCCTTGCCTGTATGGAACAGATCACGGCTCAGGGCTATCCGGAGCCTACCGGACAGGCAAAGATTACCCCGGCATTCAATCTTCCTTGCCGGTATATTCTGCATACAGTCGGGCCGATCATTTACGGTCCGGTAAGCGCAAGAGACCGAAAACTTCTGGCTTCCTGCTATCGTTCCTGTCTGGAAACCGCCGCCGCAAATGGTCTGGAAAGTGTGGCCTTCTGCTGTATCTCCACCGGTGAATTTCATTTTCCCAATGAAATGGCGGCGGAGATCGCAGTCCGTACTGTCAAAGAATTTTTAACAGAACAAACCATTGTGAAGAAGGTGATTTTTAATGTTTTCAAAGATATGGACCGAGAGATCTACACACGACTCCTCCATGCAGATTCAGCGTCTGAAGGAGGCTCTCGCTGATGCCGATGCCGTAGTTATCGGCGCCGGGTCCGGCCTCTCTACCTCCGCCGGTTTCTCATATACCGGCGAACGGTTCAATCGATACTTTTCTGATTTTGCCAAAAAATACGCCATCCGGGATATGTATTCCAGCGGCTTCTATCCATTCTCCACTCCGGAAGAACACTGGGCCTATTGGAGCCGGTACATCTACATTAATCGGTATATGGACGCGCCGAAGCCCGTCTATGAGACACTCTATACTCTGATTTGCGATAAGGACTACTTTGTGCTGACAACAAATGTAGATCACTGTTTTCAGAAGGTCGGCTTTGACAAAAAACGGCTGTTTTATACGCAGGGCGACTATGGCTTGTTTCAGTGCAGCGAACCCTGTCATGCGGAAACCTATGACAATGCGGCGATCATCCGGGAAATGGTGCAGGCCCAAGGATATAAAACAGACGGTGGTACACTGACACTTCCGGAGGGTATCTCTCCTAAAATGTCCATTCCGACGGAGCTTATCCCGCACTGCCCCCGATGCGGCCGTCCCATGAGTATGAATCTCCGGGCCGATCTTACATTTGTTGAGGATGAAGGCTGGCACAGGGCCGCTGAGCGATATTCAGACTTTCTCCGCAGACACAGGGATATGAAGGTCCTTTTCCTGGAGCTGGCCGTTGGCTACAACACGCCAAGCATAATAAAGTACAGTTTCTGGCAGCTGACAGCAAAAAATCCCCAATCTGTCTATGCCTGCCTGAATCAAGGGGAAGCTTACGCACCGGAAGAGATTCGAAAGCAGTCTATCTGCATCGATGGGGATATTGGTGAAGTGTTGAGTCGGCTCTAATAATTGCAGGAACTGCAGAGCGTATATGCCATGAAGGATTTCCGCGGATAATAATGGCGCATCACATTTTTCCGCAGTCGATCAATCTATAATCGTATATCCAAAAGCTTCAAGAAGATCCATTGCTTCTTGATAGCTTTCTTTTTTTATCAGAACATAATCTGTATTGTAAGTGGAGAGGGCAAAAATGGATATACCATGATCCGCCAGAATGGCCGAGATCTTAGACAGTATTCCGACCAGGGCGAAGTCCAGATTGCCCTGAATCCGAAAACCCTGCCAGCCATCTTCTTGCTGAATCACATTGTCCGGCACTTCCTCTGTCGCACATACAATGGATCGTTCCTCATCCGTTTTCCCGATAAAAAGATATTCCGCGTCTAAATTTACATGAGAATAATCTTTGACCTTACATACTGAAAAATCCCGGTTCAGCTTCTTTAGTTCCATAATCTCCTCCCGAAACTTTGCCCTTACCACTCAGCCTCTAGTCAAACAGAGTCGGAAGATCCCGATTCTCATAGGAGTCAAAGCACATAAGGATTTGTTCTCTCGTACATTTCTCCACTGCCAGATTCTCAGGAATCTCTGTTCTGGCAAAACATTGGGTTCCGACCGTCTCAATGTTTTCTCCAGTCCTGAACCGCAATGATCTTTTCCGAAGTCACTGTCAACCCGGTCTCTTCTCTTACTTCCTTGGATCGTTCATAGTCAATTTCTCACTCCAATCCGGCAACGACCGCCAAGAGCATCTCCGTATATTTTTCTTTCACATTGTCAGGTCCCTGTATTCTGACCTTGCCGCCAAACCCAAATACCCAACTATAAAAAACATGACTTACCGCGATATTGACTACTACCTTGAAGGAATCCGCGTCATTGGCATAGGTCGTTACCTCTTCTCCAAAACGGTCAATAATAGAATCCATAACGTCATTGTCACAGAGAAGCTCGACCCTTTCATGCTCACTGTTAAACATATGGAAGGTGGTGTTGATATACTCGTCAATGCTGAATCCTTCCGGCGCGGGTGTCCCCTTCTCTTTCAGGATTGTGGGACGCTTTACAATACGGTCCACGCGAAAATTCCCCAGTCGCTGTTTATAATCATAGACACCCACCATATAATAGCAGTCTCCGTTCCACACCAGATGCAGCGGTGTGATCACATACGGTTCTCCATTCCGTTTGATCTTCTTCTCCTTCTGTACGTTATATTGAAAATACTGAAAAGAGATCTGCTTATTCGCGTTGATCGCCTCATTGATGGCATCGATAATCAGATATATTCCCTCGTTGCCCGGCTTGATCCTGCCCTCACAGCTCACATTTCTTCTTAGCTTCGCGGCGACATGGCGGCTGGAAAGCGAGCTGATCTTCTCCACCAGTTCCTCGCTCTTTCCGGCCGTTATAAACTTGGAAGACTCAACGGCGTCAATCAGCAGCTTCAGTTCCGGTACATCAAAACGCCGGCCATAGAGGTTGTAACGATTCTGTGTGGATTTTACCTCTTCTATCTCCAGACCAAATTGCCGCAGCAGAGAGATCTCTGTTTTGATCGTCTGACGATGTGCCTGAATTCCGTACCGCTCCTTCAAAATCTGTATTAACTGCGCGGTTGTGAGAAAATGCTCTTCATCCGTCTGTTCATACAAGATCTTGGCAAGATACAAAGGCCTCAATTTCGCGTCGTTGTCCATATAGGTTTCCGCCTTTCTCCGCATCCTTGTCCAGGACTTCTTCATTGGTTATAACTGTATCAGAAAAAATACCAGAACGCTTATTGCTATCGTAACCAACCCCATAATGATCAATAACATCGATTCAAAACTACTGGCAATCGGTCTATCCACATAGCTATTCTGCGGATGATCCGGATTGTAGTATACGGTCATCTCACTGTGATATGGCCAGATCTGTTCCGCAAGCCGCCGCAGATTGACAATCGGTCCCATCTGTATGTGCAGCCACCCTTTTTCATCTTCATAAGCTTTCGATTGTACCGGAATGGGCAAGCCAGAGACTTGCCTAGTCTTGATCCCGCGGAACCTTTTTCTGACCTGATAGCTTTTTCCATGCACAGTATATTCTACTACCGGGTACATTCTGCCCTCACCCAGAAATCTGTATTGGATAACGCTTCCTCTGGCCGTATCCGTACAGGAAGCATTCTTCCTTTTTCTGAGAAGCACGATCATAACTCCTGCCAAGACTAATATTGCACCGATTCCTCCGACACTTTCCAGTTCCATCCATGCAATCTGTAAATCCGACATAATTAATTATTTCTCTTTCCGATATACTTCTCGAGCAGTACCAGCTCTATTCCTGGAATTCCATTAAAATCCGTCGGGATAATGCCCACTTCCTTATATCCATGCTTTTTATACATAGCGCGCGCTGCGGCATTCTTGGCATTGGTATCGATTCTAAGCTCCGGGCATCCATTCTCAGCGGCATATTTTTCATAATATGCAAGGAATGCCCGGCCATATCCCTTTCCTGCCTGATCCGGCGCAATAACCAGTGTATGCAGAACACATACCTGACTATCCTCCGCATCGTATTCCCAATTGCCCTGCTTGTAGGACTCCACCTGTATCTGATTGATAATACCTGTCCCGCAGACCTCTCCTGCCTCTTCCAGTACGAACAGGTCATCCCTTTTCAACGCGTTTTCTGCGGTAGTCCGCACCGGATATATTCCACGAATCCATCCAATCGTCTTTTCTCCGTTTTCCTCCGCTGTATGACTGGCGTCATACAGCCTCTCCACCGCGTTTATATCCTCTTGTCTCGCTTTTCTTATTACCATTGATTCTGCCCCCTGTAACTCTAGGATGCTACAGAAACAGTATATCAAAACACACTGTATATTGCAACCGCTGCGGTTCAGATTGACGCTTTCATTTTTTACAAATACAAAAATCCGTACCGACGGGATATCGGTACGGACGGAACTCCTATTATGTCTTCTTTCACATGCATATCAGCAATACGGCACATACTACCGTAATGACCGTGCCGATCACGCTGACAATCGTATAAATCTTTTTTGATTCCGGATCATGTTTCTCCTTCACTAGATAATAGATACCCGCACCCAAAATGAGAACTCCAATGATGAGACCGATAATTTTCGTAACCATTATTTCTTCCTCCATTTTAATAAGAATGCTGAATTGGTGATGACAAGCACAGAGCCCGCGTTATGTACCAGCGCGCCGACGACAGGATTCAATGTTCCGATGATTGCAAGAGTAATCGCGATAAAGTTCAATGTCATGGAAAATGTCATATTGAGCTTAATCGTCGTCATCATACGTTTTGACAGTGCTATAAGGTGCGGCAGTTCCTTGACTTCATCGTCCACCAGAGCAATATCCGCCGCGTCTACAGCTATATCGCTGCCGACACCGCCCATAGCGATACCGATATCCGCCTTTTTCAAGGCCGGGGCATCGTTCACACCGTCTCCGATCATACATACCGGCATACCCTGATTCTGATATTCCTCAATATACTTCAGCTTATCCTCTGGTAGACAATTGAACCGCACCTCATGGATATGCAGCTTATCCGCGATTGCTTTTGCAGCATTCTCGTGGTCCCCTGTGAGCAGCACCGGCTGAACGCCTAAATCCGACAAAGCTGCGATCGTTGCCGCGCTCTCCTTCCGCAGTGTATCAGACAGAGCAAGGAATCCGGCAAATACACCATCTACCGCAACATAAAAGATTTTGACATATAATGCCCGCCAACGATTATAATATTTCTTTTCCTCGCCCTTCATGTCCGCCAACAGGACACCTACAAACTGATCACCCACATAGGCACCGTATGCTTTCGTAGCACGGTTCAGTTCCATACCCCAAAAATATTTGGCATACAGATTCAAAATCACACAGTTCTCCATGTACCAATCGAGATGCATTCCCTGGATGGCAAACTGCTGCGCCTTTTTATAATCCTGTTTCCGTATATTCTTGATCTCAATCATTTTCTCACCACACTCTATCAAACTTCATTCAATAACCGGATAACCTCGTTCAATCTTTTCCTGCTTTCCGGAAATACCGGTACACAAGAATACCCGTGCATCATCTTCGGCTGAATATGTATGTGCAGCCTCTCCCCGACTCCGGCCTTTTCATAGGCGGCTCTGTACGCTCTGGCATTGCCCGCGCAGATCTCCTCCGCATAGTACAGGTATGTGTCCGGCGCATTGTGAAAATCCATATAAATCGGACAATACGCGTCTTTGGGCGTTCTCTGCCCATGCGCCGCGATTTTCCCCAACCCTCGGAACGCGTTTACTGTAAATAAAGGATCTCTGGATGCGTATTTCTTAAGTTCACGCCAATCCTCCGGTGTATCCGGCACACCGGCAGGAGAGTTTCCAATCCATAGCTTCGGCATGCCAAGGCCCGATTGACTCCGGTTTATATGATTGATCATACTGGCCGCCAACAACCCTCCTATGGAATCCCCTACAATCGCGATGTTCTGCGCGCCGTTTTTTTTACCATCGCATCATATACGTCGCACAAAACTGCTGTCGTAACCGTGATGTTTACTTCTGTGATCGGCGGATACACAGGATACCACACATCCATGCCCGTTCGGTCCCCATAATACCGCGCCATCGCAAGCTCGCTCTTCCACTGAAGCGTATTGCCGCCATAGATAAACAGGAGTCCTTTATCCTTCTTATTTTTGGTTTTTCGGCTTCTAATAATTAGGCACGGATATCCGTCGGTCCTAATTTCTTTATATAAGGACTTTTTATCCGACGGGAAAACATATCGATTCTTTTCATTGATTTTTCTGGCTTTTTCAAGCTCTGTAGGAAGATCTGTAAAATCTGCTTTCATTGCCGGAAATACTGCTGTTACGATCCGAAGCAGCCCATAGGCCATGTTTCCAGAAAAACTCATTTGGCCGCCCCCTTATAAAAGAGAAAATTGTCCGTTTTCAATCTGTTTTATATAGAACTCGACGCACCACTCAATATCCTCCTTCGCAGGTTCAAATCGAAGTGAAGAACTGGCGGTATGATATATATTCCGCAAAGTGCTTACAGCCATAACCGCAATCGGGCCATCCGCACCGCCGATGATGCCGACACTCTGCGTTTCTGATATACCAGGATCCGTATCGGGGACCTTTTCTATCGGTCTATCCCCTTCCGCGCAATCACGGATCATAAGGCTATCGTCCGGTTCCGGCGAAATTGTATAACTCATGACGGTGATACACGTTGGATACGTCCAATGGTTTGTATCAAAATGCTCTGTGGAAATGGACTGCTGTTCCAGTTCCTGCACTGTCAGTGTATATTCTGTACCACTGACCGGATGGGAAAAGGTAACAACATCTCCGGGCGCATGCACACGAAAATGTGCTCCGATGACACGGTGCGGCGACTGCTCCATCGTGAGGGACAGCGATTGTATAGAAGTATGGCGTTTCCCCGCCCACGGAAATGAATTCCTGTAGATCACCCACCCGTAAGAGCTGTCCAGCCCATAATATTTGATTGCTGATTTTGCCTCTGACTGATCCGCTACTTCCTCCGGCAAGCAGGGATTGAAGCTCACCGCGCTCCCTTGAGAAAACTGCAGTATTTTCCCATTCAGTTCTATTTGCGGTACAAAATCAAAACATAACGGATTCTCCGAGTCGATCTGCAGCTGCTGCTCGTATGTAAAATTCTCATACAAATCATTTTCAGATGTCAGGTTCCATTTTTTCATAAACCTACGGATCTCTTCTGCCTCGACACGCATACAGAAGTCCATGACAAGACCCTTCCCACAAGAATACGCCGCGGGAAGGATCCAATGGTACCCGCCCCAATCCAATCGCTTGTCCAATCGGATTTCTGTCCCGGCGTGATCCCTTCCGTGCCCATGCCAAAAGCCACCTTCAAAATAAACTTTCCACTCCTGATGGGGCCGTTCTGCTACTGTCTCATCATATTCTTCTGTATACTTGATCCTGCTGTAATCAAAAGAGGCTTGCAGGTCCTTGAGATAGCCCCAAGGATGCTCCATGGGTGTCAGACTCATCTTCTCGGCCATTTGGGACAAACACTCCTGCTGCTCCTGCGTCAGGGGATTCTCCCGCAAGAACGTGTCAAACCTCGCCTCATCCCACATCCACGCCTGTTCCAGCGCTGCCGCGTCTGTGCAGGCCAGCAGCAGCCGCAGAAAATCCCTATAATCCTGAGCTACTGGATGCACATAGTTAGGAGCGGAATTCATCGGACTGACAGCGAATACCATATCTCCAAAGCCTCGGATAAAGCAGAAATGAATCCCGTCCACGCCTGCCCATCCAAATATAGACGCGCCTTGGGGCGTACAAAAATACGGTGTATTATCCTCGCGGCGCTCCACCCCTATGGGAGCCAGATCCACGCCGCTACGCAAAAACTTCTGATAGGTCTTATCCATGAGAGAATCCCCCTCACACCTCATAATGAACTTCAATTCTGCATATGAATCTGCTCACCCTTCACCGGTGCATAGGTTATCAGCTTTTCCCCGTCCAGATTCTCCTTATGCATGTCCACTCCACTGATCTGGTGATTGTCATAGGTAGTATAGTAGTAGATCCCCTGATCCGCATTACAGCAGGAAGTATACAGGGTAATCTCGTATTTCCCCTCTCCCAGCCTACAGCACCCCCTCTGCTGATCGACACTGCCGAGGATATGGAAAAACTGGCTTACGCTCTCCTCCTCCGAATCTCCGGATAGGGAGTTCATCTTTACAAACGCCACACGAACAAATCTGGAATGTGAGGACAGATCTCCCGGAAGCCCCATTCCGCCCATTCCGCGGCTGTAAGCATGCAGCTCCAGGTCTTTTGAGAAGGTATTATCCCTGTTGTCTACCGCCAGATGCATATAGTTGTTCAGATTGAACATCTGGTACGGAAACGGCGGATTGTTGGTAAGGACCCCTACAGGATTTTCGTATATTTTCAGCCCCTCCTGCACCGATTCCACCGTAATACACTCCTCTTTATCCGCAATGATCCAGTGAAGCTGTGCGATCGGCAGGTTCTCCATAAATGGTGTATCGATCAGGTTCATGTGCTCCAGAAGCTGTCTGGCCTCCTTAACTGTGGCGCATTTTCCAAGGATCCAGGGAATCAGTTCAAATTGGGCGATATTGTCTTTTCCTTCTGTCGGTTGATTATAATAAGCGTTTCCCACAAAATTCAGTCCCGCGATTCCGAGTCCCTTCTCATTGACCGCGTCGTAATATAACGGATATTCCTGCATAACGCATCCCATGCCGATCATGGCATAATGATTCTTTACCTGGCCGCCGCTTCGCAGATCAAATATATAATTTCTCGGTGTAATGATTACCTTGTCTCCATAAGAAATCTCATAATCCAACGTTCTTCCAAAATAAAAGTCCCTCGTCTTATAGGTTGCGGCTGTACACATGCCTTTCTCCTCCATTTCTCATCAATCGCTAAAGATATTTTTCTGGCTTACAGGTATTATACCACACTTTACCTGCTTTTTTCAAAGATCCTTCTCCATCACATAATTCGTCAGAACAACTCCGTCCCGGATCACCTGTTGTTCCCGAACTACATGGTACCCTCTATTCAGAAAAAATGGTTTTGCCGTGATAGAGGCATGTGTTATAATGTTCCCCTTTGCCACATGTTCCAGCTCATCACAGATCGCAGAGGCAATCCCCTGTCGCTGGTAATCTTTATGGACATAAAGCCTATCCAAATAACCGTTTAGATCCATATCTCCGAATCCAACGATCTCACCATTCTGAATCGCAACCATCGTTTTATGCCTTAGAAAAGACTCATCCCATTTTGGCAAATCGACTTTGCCCGTTGCCCAGACATTTAGCTGTTCTTCTGTATAATCCCTTGCGTTCACACTGTGAATCGTCTGATAAAACAGCTTTGCCAACTTTTCGCAGTCAGCCGTTCTATATTCCCGAAGCAGCATTTTTCTCTCCTTACCCAATGCCATCATTTTTGTAATTTATTATAGCACCGCCTCCTTTCTTTTTCAACTTAACTCACACCTGTTTCTTTTCATCCGTCTATTTGGAAAATGTTTCCTAAATGTATGGCGATTCTCATACATTTTATGATTGCAAAATATTCAGAATAGTGATACAATATTTCTCGTAACTCATAAGGAGGGATATTGTTGTTTCCAGTAATCTATTTTCTTTTCGTCACCGCCAAATGCCTTTCATACCGCGGTTCCTGGAGCTTATCTCACAAGCACCATACCAACGGACATATGTATTATTATAAGCAAACTGGCAATAAGACCTGTTATGTGAGGCGCAAGGACG
>CABUPM010000010.1 GCA_902493345.1 uncultured Eubacteriales bacterium
GCCAAGAAAAACAATTACAGTGTGGTCCGTGAAATCGGCGGACATGGCGTAGGTCTTGAATTCCATGAGGATCCCTGGGTAGGCTATGTTACTAAACCCGGTACAGGAATGCTTATGGTCCCCGGCATGGTCTTCACGATCGAACCCATGATTAATATGGGACGCGCCGGATTCTATATTAGTTCTTCCAACGGCTGGACTGTTTATACTTCAGATCACAAGCCGTCCGCCCAATGGGAACTGACAGAACAGGGACATGAAGTTCTGACCTGGTAAATACAATACGGTGTGGCTCCTATCACGGAACCACACCGTATTTTTATTTCTTAATGTCAGATATATTTTCCGGTAATACTCCTGCCGCACTGCTTCACTTGCTCCGGTGTCCCGCAGACCACAATCTGACCGCCTTCCTCTCCGCCTCCGGGACCCATATCAATCACATAGTCCGCGTTCCGGATCAAGTCCAGATCGTGTTCGATTACGATGACAGTCGCTCCGAAATCGATCAGCTTCTGAAAGACAGCCAGAAGCGTTCTTACATCCAGCGGATGCAGTCCAATGGTCGGCTCATCAAAGACAAAAACCGTATCCGACTGTCCTTTTCCCATTTCACTGGCCAGCTTCAGCCGCTGCGCTTCGCCGCCGGACAGGCTGGGGGTGGCTTCTCCCAGGGTCAAATACCCCAACCCTAACTCTGACAGCGTCTGCAGACGTCTAGATACCAGCTTCAGGTCATTGCATGCCGGTATGGCTCGTTCCACGCTCATCTCCATCATCTGCGGCAAGGTATAATCTTTTCTCTTCACAAGTGACGCATCTTTACCATATCTTGAACCGCCGCAATCCGGGCAAACCACCTCTACATCCGGCAAAAACTGGATGTCCAGGCTGATCGATCCTGTTCCGTCACAGGTAGGACAGCGAAGCTTTCCGGTATTATACGAAAAGTCTCCGGCCGTATAGCCGTGCTGCTTGGCCTCCGGTGTCCTGGCATAAATCTTGCGCAGTTCATCATGAACCCCGGCATAGGTCGCTACGGTAGAACGGATATTGATGCCGATCGGCGTCGCGTCGATCAGCTTCACCTGTCCGATCCCAGACGCCGAGATGGACTTAACATGGCTTGGAAGGGTCTCTCCTCGGATCGATGCCTCCAGCCCCGGAATCAAGCTCTCCAGGACCATCGTCGTTTTACCAGAACCGGAGACTCCGGTAACAACTGTAAGCCGTCCCCGAGGTATCCGCACCTCTAGCGGTTTTACAGTATGGATCGTATCCGTACTCATCTCAATCGTACCCAGCTCAAATAAGCGCTCTGCTGCCGTTTTTTCTCGGACCTGCATGGATTGCTTTCCTGATAAAAATCCGCCGATTCTAGAGTCAGGATTGGAAGCAACCTCCTCCACCGTCCCTTGAGCGATAACCATACCGCCTTTTTCTCCGGCTTCCGGCCCCATTTCAATCAGCCAATCGGCCCCTTTCAGGATCTGGGTATCATGATCCACCAAAACAATGGAATTGCCGTCTGCCATCAGATCCCGCATCACACCCCGCAGTCCCTCGATATTGGAAGGATGCAGGCCAATGGAAGGCTCATCCAGCACATAGAGTACGCCTGTCGTACGATTGCGCACAGAACGGGCCAGCTGCACCCGCTGACGTTCCCCGGTAGAAAGCGTAGAGGCTTCCCGCTCGAGTGTCAGATACCCCAATCCCAATTCCAGCAGACGTACTGCCATTCCTCGAAAAGAGTCGCAGATACTCTCCGCCATCGTCTGCATCTCCGTCGGCAAGGATGCCGGGACGCTGTCCACCCATTGGGCAAGATCCGTGAGCGTCATACGGCAGGCCTCCGGCAGTGTAATTCCGGCAACCTTCGGTGCCCTCGCCCGTTCCGAGAGTCTGGAGCCCCCGCAGTCCGGGCACGTGCCCTGCTTGAGGAAACGTTCTACACGCTTCATTCCTTTTTCGTCTGTCACCTTGGCCAGAGCATTTTCAACGGTATACACCGCGTTGAAATATGTAAAATCCATCTCTCCGGCCGCACCAGTCTTAGAATTTTGGTACAGCATATGGATCTTGTCGGCCGGACCATGGAATACGACCTCCTTTTCCTTATCCGTCAGCTCCCGGAAGGGTACATCAGTCCGTACCCCCTTTTTCCGGGCAATCTCCTTCATCAGCGACCACATCAATGTCTGCCACGGCACAACCGCGCCTTCATCAATGGAGAGCGAATCATCCGGCACCAATGTAGACTCGTCTACCACCCGGACCACGCCGGTGCCATCGCAGGTCGGACACGCCCCGGTGCTGTTAAAGGACAGTTCCTCCGCTGACGGCGGATAAAAACGGGCCTGGCACTGCGGACAGACAAGCTCCATGCCCGCGGCCACTTTCATCGTCGGCGGCACATAATGCCCGTTAGGACACCGATGGCTCGCCAGACGCGAAAACATCAGCCGTAATACATTCAGCAGTTCGGTTGCTGTACCAAAGGTACTGCGCATTCCCGGAACCCCAGGACGCTGATGCAATGCCAGCGCCGCCGGAACATAACGCAGATCCTCTACCTGCGCTTTTTCCGCCTGCGTCATTCTCCGCCTTGTATAGGTGGAGAGTGCCTCCAGATACCGTCTGGAGCCTTCGGCATACAGGACTCCCAATGCCAGAGACGATTTTCCGGAGCCGGAGACACCTGCAATCCCCACGATTTTATGCAGAGGGACATCGACATCTATGTTCTTCAGATTATGTACCTTGGCTCCTCGCACTTGAATCGCGTCAGGTACATTGGTTTGGATTCCGTTCATGCGCTATAACCTCCTGTTATGCCTTTTCAAACTCCGAGGCTACATCCTCCAGCAGTTTACGGATGGGCAAATGCTGCGGACACACCTTCTCACATTTTCCGCACTTCAGGCAATCGGATGCCTTCCGCCCCGGAGCGGTATGAACGACATTATAATAATAGTCCGCGTTCCAATCATGATACAGCTGTTTGGTATTCATAACCGCAAACAGATCCGGGATCGAGATATGCTTGGGACATCCATCCGTGCAATAGCGGCAGGACGTACAGGGAATCAGATGCTTGCTCCGGAAAATCTCCTGCACACGTCGAACCGCTTCCAGTTCCTTTTCATTCAACGGCTGGAAGTCCGCCATAAACGAAATATTATCCTGCATCTGCTCCATATTGCTCATACCGGATAGTACCATCATCATCCCCGGAAAGCTGGCCGCGAAGCGCAGGGCGTAGCTTGCGGGACTGCCGCCGTGCAGATCCTCCAGAACTGCCTTGGCGTCCTCCGGCAGGTTCACAAGGTTTCCTCCCTTTACCGGCTCCATAACAATGACCGGCTTGTTGAACTTCCGACAGACCTCATAGCATTTCCGGCTCTGCACCGCCGGATCCTCATAGTCTACATAGTTAAACTGAATCTGTACAACTTCAACTTCCGGATAATCTGTCAGAATCTGCTCCAATACTTCCGCACGATCATGGAAGGAGATTCCCACATGGCGTATCTTTCCCTCTGCCTTCAGCGCAAACGCATTCTCATAGGCGTGACATTCTTTATAATGCGCGTAATTTCCTGCGCCCTGCGCGTGCATCAGATAAAAATCAAAATACTTTACTCCGCACGCTTCCAGCTGAGACTCTCAAAAAACGGCCGGATATCGGCTTCCGTCTTGAAAAAATTACCCGTCAGTTTGTCCGTAAGAATATACCGATCCCGCGGATAATGGCTGGTCAGACATTCTTTCAGCGCCTTTTCACTTCTGCCCTGAATATAACCATGAGCCGTATCGAAATAATTAAATCCGGCATCCAGAAACGCGTCCACCATCTTCTTGGTTTCCGCCATATCCACTTCTCCGTCCTTCATCGGCAGTCTCATACATCCGAAGCCAAAATTCTTCTTAATTTTGTCCATATTAAAACTCCTTTCCCATTTTATACTCTTATTATACAAGATTCGCGCGCCATTTTCAATTCGACTTTTTCGCTTTTCACATAAGAAAAACTGATAGATCTTTTATTTTTCCTCAAACTGCTCCTGCAGGAGCCCGGCAAATTCTTCTACGTAATACCCAGAGTTATCCCTTTTCCAAAACGCGCAATAATTCCTCATAATCGGCTCAGTCCCCCGCATCAATGGTATCCTTGCAATCGCGTTTCCCATACCGCTCCCTGCAGAACTTCCTTCTACCGGCAGGAACCCCTTTCGCCCGATCACCATCATGCGTGCTTCTTCCAGATTTTCCGCATGCAAAAATTCGCTTTGAATTCCTACCACATTCTGGTAGTATTCCTGTTCTATCTCCCTTTGCGCCGCAGAGGAAACAAGAATACACGGAATATTCTTCAGCTCTTGCGGAGTAACGCCGGACAACTGTGCCAGAGAGCTTTTGGCCGGGACCTCAACATAACTCGCACAGTTTCTCAGAATGCGGTTGGCATACTCATTGGAAAATGCCCTTCTCTGATCGTTCATAACCAGATCCGCCTGTCCCGAACGCAGCATCGCATACAATTCTTCGTGATTTCCATATTCCACAGTGACGGCAACTTCCGGATACTTCTCAGAAAACTGCTCCAGCGCCTGTTGAAACTCACCTCCTGTATAACTGCGAAGATACCCAATCCTTAAAGCTGCCTGATTCCCCATAGCGATTCTGGAGGCCTCCATGCACATCTGTTCATAATCCGCAGTCAATATAAGCATTTTTCTTCCTCCTGCTGATATTGATCAGGACACTTAGTCCCATCATTCCAATTGCGACACAAATCCATCCAAACCCCATTTCATATAGCGGAAGCTTCTGGGCTAATGCAAGGATTGGTCCCATAGGAAGCCTGGCTTCATCTAAGACATAGATTCCGCTAATGAGCCCCGTCCCTGCGATCACCATCGGATAAGTATAACGGTTTTTCTCCCATAAACGATGAGATAATCCCAATACAATCAAAACAATGGCTACCGGATAGATCGCGTTCAACACCGGAATGGAAATGCTGAGAATCGCATTGAGTCCCAAGTTGCAGACCAAGAATGAGAAAAAGGTAATCACACATACCCATTGCCGATATGAGACTTTTTTGAAGAGCGTTGAAAAAAACTGAGAAATCGAATTGATCAAACCCACACAGGTTGTCAGACAGGCTAGCGTAAAAATCGCTGCCAGCAGAACTGCCCCCGGCGTTCCAAAAACCTGATATACAATACATCGCAGTGTCCATGCGCCATTTTCCTGAATCTCATATACGCCGGAACTGCACATGCCCATATAGGACAGCATTATATAGACCAGCGCGAGAATCGCCCCGGCAAAAACACCTGCAAGAACCGTATGATGCAGCCTGTCCTTTTTTTCTTTTAAGCCGAATGACTCTAATGTTGTCGCGATAACCAACCCAAAATTGAGTGCCGCTATCGTGTCCATCGTATTGTATCCTTCGGTAAATCCTTTTAAGAACGGTGCTTTTTGATATGCCTCCTGTGCCTTGGCTACATCCACCTTCCCCCGAAAGAGAAATGCCGCAAATAACACTACCAGCAGGAGCAGCAGGCTTGGCGTCAACACCCGGCCGATTCGATTCACCAGCTTTCCGGGATTCAGGCAAAGCCACATTGCTATCATAAAAAAGACCAGGGAATACAGGGCCAGCCAGAGCGAAACATTCGCATTCTCCGGCAAATAGGGGGCAACCGCCATCTCAAACGGAACCGATGCGGCTCTCGGAATTCCCAGCCCTGGCCCGATAGACGCATAGATCAGCACTGTAAAAATAATCGAGAATTTTTTACCGACCTGCCTGCCGAGCCGGTCCAGGCCGTCAAACCTTGCTACAACGATCACACCGAGCACCGGCAACACCACCGCTGTCGACAAAAAGCCCAGCATGGCCCAAGGCGTATTGGATCCGGCATTTTGCCCCAAAAACGGTGGAAAAATCAAATTGCCGGCGCCAAAAAACAGCGCAAATAACATAAAACTGATAACCAACATCTTTCTCTTGTCCCATTTCATCCTGGTGTCCCCCTGTTTTTTCTATAAAATAAAACCCGTCTCTAATTTTGAGACGGGTCTAATACACTCCGCGGTACCACTCAAATTGCGCATGTTCATGCACCACTTTTCGAGCTCTGACAAGCCCTAGACATTAACGCAGCCAACACGAAAATCCCTACTCACTTGGCTTTGGGGATCTCAGCTCAGAAGGGATAGATCTTTGATTGCTGCCTGCCAGGCTCCCACCTTCCCCGGCTCTCTGTAGGGCCCACAACCAAATCCGTCTTCATCACAGCTTTCCCTCATTATACATCCATATCGTCCAGCTGTCAACGCTATCGCAAGATTTTTTTCGTTATTACAAATGTGCAAGATTTTTTCTTTATTAAAGAGTTCTTGCTTTTATGAATTTCTTTCGATTTTGAAAATGCTCTTTATTATTTTAGATAAGAAAGGATCAGTGCTTTGACCGCTTCCAGATTCTGTGCATTTCCGACTACATATACACCGACCTGACTGGAATTCAAAATCTTGGTCAATTCGGCGTCGTCTGACAGGTCCAATCCGCAATCAGCGGTCTCTTCCTGTAATTCGTTGCCTTCCGTGTCTACCTGATGATAACGGATCAGCCGATCCTGCATCTGCGCCAATTCATCCGCGGAAAACAGCTCATCCAGCGCATAGAAGGTTTCCGCGCGCGCATCAGCCGCGGCGGCGTCCCGATCGAAAAAGATCACATCGACTTCCTTACCGGCGACCATAGCCGCAACCTTCATTGTCCCTGCCATGTACATGGTGGGATCTGACTGATTTCCCAGGCTGATGGTACTGCATTCTACCGCCTGGATCTTGTCCGAACGCTCTGCCAGCTTGGATGCATATTCTTCCGCTGCACTCGAATCTACCACAGCCGACGCGAATAATACACGCACCGTCCCCTCGGCAGCTTCTTTTCCTCCATTGGATGCGCAGCCGCTAAAAACCGTTATTACCGCAAGAAGGCAGGCCATCGCCCAATACCCTGTTTTCTTCATACTATCCTTCCTTTCCAAAACTTATCATATCCGAATCCTATCAGATTATTTGTTCTCTTAAGAACTTAATGATAGTATAGTACACTTCGGAACTATTGTCAAGAAGGACAGCTCAATCTTTACAGATTATTCCACGCTTATTAACAATTCAGACCTTTTTCCCGCATTTTGCGCAAAAACGGGCCCCCGGCTGTAAAGGCGCTCCGCATTGAGTGCAAAATCCGCCCGTAGGCCGAATCACGCTCTGCGCCGCAGCCTGATTGATCTGATCCTGAACCCCCTTGGGGTAGCTGAAGCTGGAGATCTTAAACTGGGAAACCGTCAAACCAATCTTCAACAGCTGCATATCCAGATCCGTGCAGATACCCTCTCCGATGGCAGCGGCATTATTTTGCAGATCCATCAAAGACTTTCCTTCCTGCGCAATCCACTTCATTAAAAGCTGATCCAAGATCGAATCTACACGCGTCTTTACATCATCGACTGTATAGACTTCTTTGACACCGGCCAGATTGTCGATCATAGCCACAAGATCATCGACTTTCATCACATACGTTCCGAAACAGCGAATAGGCACGCCCGCACTCGCTCCCGGAAATGGAACCAGCACCGGATTCTTGGTCCCCCAAGTCATGGTGAACTCCTTGGTATTGACAAAAATGACCTCGGCACGAAGCGGATTGTTGAACCCAAAACGAAAGTTCTTAAGCGAGCTTAAAAAAGGGACAATCTGTGAGGCGATCTCGTAATCGCCTTCGTCCGTAAAGATCCCCTCCAGTCTGCCATTATACAGAAAGACTGCATCTTGGCCCGGTTTGATAATCAGGCGGCTTTTCTTACGGATTTCTGAATCCTTCCACTTCCAGAAGATCACATCGTCCCGAAATTCTTTCCATTCGATTATACTTGCGAACTGATTGCCAAAAAGACCCATCGTATCCTCCTAAAAAAAGGGGCCGGAACACATCCGACCCCTGAATGATTCATATTACTTGCCCAACTTTGCCTTAAGGGCTGCCAATTCGTCATCCACACTGGCGGTTGTTGCGGAATCATACTTATCCATCAAATCCGCCATCGGATCCGAAGCCTGTGCGGACTGCAGCTCTGCCATCGCGTTGGCCTTATCGAGCATCGCGTTGGCCTTCTGCTCCATGGCATCAAACTTGCTCATGCTGCCCTTAGCTGTCGTTACGCTCTCGCCCAGCTTATTGATCTTCTCCTGCGTCTTGGCAACCGCGATCTTCGCCTTGATCTGAGTCTTCTTGGACTCCATCTCCGCGATCTGGCTATTCAGATGATCGAACATCTGACGCATCTTTGCGGAATTGGCTGCGGCAAGATCATATGCCTGCTGAAGGGCTGTAAGCTCCTGCAGCTTATTGGACTTCTTCTGCAGGAAGAGCGCCGCGTCTCCGTCATTTCCTGCCAAAACTGCCTTTTCCGCATAAGACTGCAGCTTATTTACTTCGTTCTGACAAGCATCCAACTCACGCTTGGCTCTCTGCTCCTCCGCCATTACGCCGGCGGTCTCTGCCTTAACCTCACCAAGGTCAGACTGAAGATTTCTGAGGATCTGATCGATCATCTTCTGCGGATCCTCCATCTTGTCCAGCATCGCGTTGATGTTGGAGCTCATAATATCCTTAAATCTTGACAAAATACCCATGTCTTTCATCCTCCCTATTGCTTCCCATAAATTTGAGTCTATTATACCATAGTTCTATTGAAAATACAATGCCTAAAAAAAGTAACAATTTCCGGCTTATTTTTCTGTGTTTTACAGGCGAAATGTTTATTTTTGCAAGTTTAGTAAATACTTCTTGCATTTTTAGCCTTTCTGCGTTAGAATGATTAAGGATTATGAATAATCCTGCACATATATTATGCACATACACTTTGGAGGAGATTATAATGGTTGAATATGCTTCCATGGACGCCGCACAGCTGCAGCAGGAACTGAGTTCTCTGATGCAGGTATATCAGGACTATCAGCAGATGAAGTTATCGCTGAATATGTCAAGAGGCCGTCCTGCAAAAGAACAGATGGAACTGTCCCAGGAAATGCTTTCCTGCGTAACCCCGGAGGATATGACACTGGAAAATGGAACGGATGTGCGCAATTACGGCGTACTGGAAGGTATTCCGGAAGCCCGGCGTTTGATGGGCGAGCTGATGGGAGTTTCGCCTGAGGAAGTTATCGTCTGCGGCAGCTCCAGTCTGAATATCATGTATGACCTGGTCTCCCATGCTTATACTCACGGAGTGTACGGCGGCAGCAAACCCTGGTCCAAGCAGGAGAGTCCGAAGTTCCTGTGTCCGACCCCCGGATATGACCGTCACTTTGGCATCACAGAATACTTTGGCATCGAAATGATCAACATCCCCATGACTCCTACTGGTCCGGATATGGATCTGGTTGAGAAATATGTCAATACGGATCCGACCATCAAGGGTATCTGGTGCGTCCCCAAGTATTCCAATCCGCAGGGCATCACCTATTCCGATGAGACAGTACGCCGATTCGCGGCTCTTAAGCCCGCGGCGGATGATTTCCGCATCTTCTGGGATAACGCATACGCGGTACATGACCTGTATGAAGAGGATCAGGATCATCTGTTGAACCTGATTGAGGAATGCAAAAAGCTTGGAAGCGAGGATATGGTTTACGAATTCTTCTCTACCTCCAAGATCTCCTTTGCCGGCGGCGGTATGGCTGCTCTTGCTGCTTCTGTCAATAATATTCACCATCTCTCCAAGCAATTTTCAGTGCAGACCATCGGTTGGAATAAGCTGAACATGTTGATGCACGTGAAGTTTTTCGAGAACCGTGAAGGCGTCTTAAATCATATGAAAAAGCATGCGGCGATTCTGCGTCCAAAATTCCATGCCGTACTGGACACTCTGGATCAGGAAGTTACCGGCATCGCTTCGTGGAATGCCCCGAAGGGCGGCTACTTCATCTCCTTTGACACAATGGAAGGCTGCGCAAAACGTGTAGTTCAATTGTGCAAGGAAGCCGGTGTTGTCTTAACCGGTGCAGGCGCGACCTATCCGTATGGAAAGGATCCTAAGGACTGCAATATCCGTATCGCGCCGTCTTCTGTTTCTGTCGATGAACTGAAGCTCGCGACGACTCTCTTCTGCCTCTGCGTTAAGATTGCTACCGTTGAAAAGCTGCTTGAAAAATAATCGTTCTGATATCAAAAAAGCTGCGATCCAATTGTGGACCGCAGCTTTTTTGATGAATTACGTTTCCTGTTCCAGAACTTTTCGTACGGCCCCTGCTCCTTCGAGCATCCGGACAAAAAATCCTTCAATCCGTTCCGCCAATACGGTTTGTGTGAGATCGGTTCCAAAAATCACCGGATTGGACAGAATCTCCCGCAATTGGCCATGATAGCTGTCCGGCTGTCCCGCGTGAACATCTGCCAGAATCTTCTGCAGCGGCTCCATCATGGGATCCGGGCTCAGCGCCATATCCGCCAGCTGATCATCCACGCCCAAAAGATATCGGCACCACCCGGCAATCGCCAGCGGAATATAATGAAGTCCGGAGACATCCGGCAGGTACGCCTTGATCGTCTCGCCATAACGAACCGGTATCTTCTGCGAAGTATCCGTTGCTATCCGCTGCGGGGTATCCGGCATGAAGGGATTGGGCAAACGCTCCTCCAATACTTCAGCCAGGAAAGCCTTGGGATCCAGAATGCCCGGATGTACAACAACCAGCATTCCCTCCTTCTCTCCGATGCCGCGGATCAAACGAACCAGCGACGCGTCCTTCATCTCGGAGGCGATGGTAGGATACCCCAGGAGGCATCCGTATACTGCCAGCGCTGTATGCAGAGGATTCAGGCATGTTGTTACTTTCATGCGCTCGGTATTGTTGACCGTATCACGGTCTGTAAAATAAACTCCGGCTTTTTCCAAGGGCGGTCTGCCATTTGGGAAGCTGTCCTCAATCACCAGATACTCCGGTGCTTCCGCGTTTACAAAGGCCGCCGCATAGGTATGCTTCGCTGTCGTAATCGGATGCATCCCCTCGATTCCGCAGCGCTCCAACTCCTGTTCAACCGTTTCTGAAGGACGCGGAGTGATCTTATCAATCATGGACCATGGGAAGGATACCTGGGACGGATCCTGAAGATAGGTCAGGAAATCCTGATCGACCAACGCACGGTCATACCACTGGCGCGCAATCGTTATTACAGAATTGTATAGCTTTTCTCCGTTATGCGAACAATTGTCCATGCTGACGACCGCAATGGGCGCCGCGCCATTCTGATAACGATGGTACAGAAGCGCTGTAATCAGGCCCATCATCGTAGTAGCCTTCGCCGGACCATTCTCTATGTCCGCCCGCACGGCTGGGAAGAACTCTCCCGCCAGATCTGTCAAGGCATATCCCTTTTCGGTAATCGTCATACTGATCATCTGCAGCAGCGGATCCCGCATCATTCGCTTCAGTTCCGTATTGTCCGGGCCCGCTTTGATTCCTGCCGCAATTGACGCAATGACCTCCTTTTCCAGATGGGCGTCCCCGTACAGTGTTACCAAGAGCGTCAGATTGTTGTACAGAATATAGAGCTTATCGATGAGCTCCCAGTCGAACGCTTCCGCCGCAATGATCCCGGTATCGGTCTCTCCGGCTTCCAGGAGCCTTTGCTGAAGCTTGGCCATATAAGCCCGGAAAATATTGCCCGCTCCAAAATGAATCCACCGCGGATGTTCCCAGGTACGAACGGCTGTCTCCTGCACATTATACGCGGGAAGCCTGACGCCAGCCTCCTCCCATGCTTTTTTCTCTGTACTCAGCGTTTCATAACACAGTTTCATAACCGTAACCCCCCCTATATAGTATAATTAGTCATGCAAAAACTGTTCGATAATATAGCGCGGACGATGCTTGGTCTCCATATAGATCTTGCCAACATATTCGCCGATCATACCTATACAGAAAATCTGCAAGCCGCCCATCAGCCAAATTGAGGCCATGAGAGAGCTCCATCCATCCACGGAATTGCCGGTCAGCTTGCTGACGATACTCCAGATCAGGCCAATCACACTTAAAACGGCGATCAACGCCCCCAACTGCGCAACCATTCGAATGGGTTTCACACTGAAGGATGTGATTCCTTCAAAAGCCAGAGCCAGCATCTTTTTGAGCGGATACTTGGATTCTCCCGCAAAGCGTTCCGCCCGCTCATATGTTACGCAAGTAGACTTGAATCCGATCTGCGGCACGATCCCCCGCAAAAACAGATTGACCTCTGTAAATTCAGAAAGCCCTGCCAGCGCCCGCTTGCTCATCAGACGATAGTCGGCATGGTTATATACCACATCCGCTCCCATCATCCGGATGAACTTATAATAGCTCTGCGCCGTAAAGCGCTTGAAAAAGGTATCTGTTTTCCGGCTGGAACGGACACCATAAACGATATCATATCCTTCCAGATATCGATCTACCATTTGATCCACTGCATTCACGTCATCCTGCAGGTCCGCGTCCATAGAGATCACCATGTCCGCATAATCCCGCACGGTCATGAGCCCCGCGAGAAGAGCATTCTGATGTCCGCGGTTGCGTGAGAGATTAATTCCGCAAAACAGCTTGTCCGCTTCATGGAGCGAACAGATAATCTCCCAGGTCCGATCTGTAGAACCGTCGTTGACAAATGTCACCTTACTGTCAGCGCTGATCTTGCCCTGCTCCATCAGCTCACTCATTTTCGCTTTCAGACGTTTGGCCGTCTCCGGCAGAACCTCTTCTTCTTTATAACAGGGAACGACAATATACAGACAATTATTTGGCATTTTCGTTCCTCTCCTTTTTCTTCTTTTTCTTGATATAGCGATCTTCTTCACTGAAAATACAACCGCAGTACTTCTGCATGTAGAGGCCAAGCTCCCTTGCCCTCTCCTGTCCCTCTCGAAAACGCGGCCGGAAATCCCGGTACAGGAAAACAACTCCATACTTCTCGCCCATTTCCTCGCCGATATGTTTGAGCAATTCATGATTCTGATACGGACTGATCAGGAGCGAAGTCGTAAACGATTCGAATCCCTGCTCCTTGGCCGTTGCCGCCGCCTCTTCCAGGCGCAGGGCATAGCAAAAACCGCAGCGGTGATCAAAATCCGGATAGACTCCCTCGATAAAACGGCGCAGGCCGTATTCGTTCTTCATGATAACCGGCATTCCAATACTGCCTGCATACTCGACCAGCGTGTTCTTGCGCATCTTATACTCTGTCGCCGGGTGAATATTCGGATTATACCAAAGTGCCGTCGGCTCAATGCCTTCTGTCCTGAGCGTATCTACACACGCAATGGAACACGGTGCACAGCAGGTGTGCAATAATGTTTTCATACCCCTTCCCCTCCAATTCCTTTTTATTATACCGTCATTACGCTGAAAAGTAAAGAGCCGTTTTGTGAATTCAATATTGACTTTTCTTCTCTCATCCCCTATACTTAGGCAAGATGGAGGGACATATATTATGAAAATACTTGTAATTGACGGACAGGGCGGCCGTTTGGGACGCCAGATTATAGAAGGGCTGAAGCCCTATACCGCAGAACATGAACTGATCGCTGTCGGCACCAATGCGCTGGCGACCTCTGCCATGCTGAAAGCCGGCGCCGTATTGGCCGCTACAGGCGAAAACGCGGTCTGCGTCAATGCTGCCGACGCGGATCTGATCATCGGCCCCATCGGAATTCTGGCAGCGGACTCCCTTCTCGGAGAAGTGACACCCCGCATGGCCTATCATGTAGGACGAAGCCGCGCGCATCAGCTCCTGATTCCGGTCAACCGATGCAACCATGAAATCATCGGCGTTGCCAACTGCACCATGTCGGAGCTTGTGAATCAGACCATCCAAAGGGCCCGTCAGCTTCTTCAATAAAGATTGCTTTTTCAGGGACAATATGTTATAATGATTGTATTCGGTCCAACCGAAACGATTGTCCCCAGGACATTTTCCACTATACAAACTTCTAAGACACAGCCCGTCCAGCGGGTCTATGTCTTATTTTTATGAAAGGAGTTTCTTTATGCAACACAAACAACTTGTCAACTGGATTCTGGCCGCATTATTTCTGGCGCTCTGCCTGGTACTTCCCTTTTTGACGGGACAAATTCCGCAGATCGGAAGCGCTATCTCTCCCATGCACATTCCCGTCCTCCTGTGCGGTTTTATCTGCGGCTGGCCGTATGCTTTATTGGTAGGATTTATCGCGCCGCTTCTGCGGAGTCTCCTGTTCGGCATGCCTCCCTTCCCGGCGGTGGCTCTTCCGATGGCTTTTGAGCTTGCTGCTTACGGCTTTTTCAGCGGTCTTTTCTATAAGCTTCTGAAGGGAAAGCTGGGAGATACGGTAAGAGTCTATATTACGTTGATTCTGGCTATGCTCCTGGGAAGAGTGGTATGGGGCATTGCCAAATATATTCTGGCTCTGCTGACCGGTTCCGCCTTTACCTTTGAGATGTTCATGGCTGGCGCCTTTATTAACGCCGTACCGGCATTGATCCTGCATATCGTACTGATTCCGCTGATCATCATTGCCCTGCAGAAGGCCCATAAAATGCCCAATGAACACTGATCTGAAGGAAATTCTGCAAAAACATCGCGCAAGGTATCCTAAGATGCTTCTGCAAGATGAAATCAAACTCATCTATCAGCATATCCTGGGCGCCGGGCATATGATCGCCTCTCCGGAGGCCTCTCTCTCTTATCTGAAGAGCGAGATGGCCCAGGGTCCTTTCCCGGCAGCGGAAGGGATAGAAGATATCGGGAACGGCCGTGTCCGTCTGTACCTTTCTGAGGTACTGGAGCGTTCTTACCTGCCGGAGCTGATCAATCAGATCTTTGTCTTTTGCGCCAATCGTCCGCATCCAAATCTGTCGCTGCAAGAAGCCCTTCAGGTCCTGGAACCTTCTCCGGAGCTTGACGCTTACATCGCTTCCGGAATGCCTTCGGTTCACCACAGCGATGTATACCGTACCTATTACCATCCGGCCTACCGGGTGATCGATGCCGACTGCGCGCGGATTCTTCCGCTGCTGGACGCGCTTTACCGAGCCCCCAAGCCGTTGGTTCTGGCCATTGACGGTATGTGCGGCTCCGGCAAAACGACACTGGCTGCTCTCCTGACAGAACTCTTTTCCTGCTCTGTCATCCATATGGACGATTTCTTTTTACCCTTTGAGATGCGTACCCCGGAACGTCTGGCCCAGCCAGGCGGAAATATTCATTATGAACGGATTCTGGCCGAGGTACTGCCTCACCTGGGAACCGCGTTTGACTACGCGGCCTTTCAGTGCAGCGATGGTTCTCATCGTATCTGCCATATTGATCCTGCGGATATCCTGATTCTCGAAGGTTCTTACAGTCTGCATCCGGCATTACGCCATGCCGCGGATCTCTCCGTATTTCTCCGGATCTCTCCGGAAGAACAGCTAAAAAGGATCGAGGCGCGTGAGGGCGCCGCGGCGCTAAATGCGTTTCAGACACGATGGATCCCCCTGGAAAACAGATATTTTGAGACATATCATATTGCGGATCACGCCGATTTCATTTTTGAATAAAACCCAGTAAGGGGGCAAGACTTCTGTCTTGCCCCCTTACTATAGAATCACAATTCTTCCGGAGGGACTTCCATATCGAGTCCCTCCGGGCATTCTCCATGGGTTCCCGGATGCGGTTTTCCGGTACTTCCGTACATCTCCCGACCCTCTACTCCATATTTTCTGCGTTCTTTTTCAATCAATTCCGAGAGGAAATTCCGCACATCTTCCGGATATCGAATATTGACCAGATGCTGGCATGGCGTCGCGTCGGCCTGTACTTTGAGAATGATGGTTCCTGTACCGAAAATTCTTTGTCCCAAGGTCTTATGCATGGATATATCCGTAATCCGGTAAAGGAGCGTTTCATCATAGGTCGTGGATAAAAATCCCCTCTTGATATACAGTCTTCCGCCCTGCACCGTATACTTGGTAAAACTAAACGGAAACCACATATGATGCTTACGATCCTGCCATAGAATCTCATTGGCTTCCTGCTCGCTCATATTGCTCCCTCCTCAGTGCCGATAACGAACCGGCATCCAGATTTTCATCTCTCCGTCCCGGCTCCGGTTATCCCACGCGTAGTATGGAACCAAGCGAACCGAAATTGTACTGGTTTTCTCCGGCTTATAAGTACGGTATAAGCTGTTTCCCATAGGCTCTCGAAGCAGGGCCTGTGTCCGCAGAGCCAGAAGCCTTCTGCCGGTAATCTCCGCCTCTTCTGTCTCAAATTCCGTGTCAGCATCCAGAACTACACGGTCCAGCGTATCGACTTCGGCATCCGGTGTCTCCATACAATACACCAGCGGTCCGCGCTCCACCGCAACCTGTCCGGCACACTCCTCCACCATCGGATGTGCCTCGGTCATACGTGCCGGCATATCCAACACGATCTTTACAACCATATCTCTCGGAGAATCTACCATAAGCTCCAGATATGTACCGGAATCCTTTTCGGAAAGTTCCATCTTCTTGCCCTGATACTCTACATATCCGCTCTGCACCCATCCGGGAATCCGGACCATCAGCCGGAAAGCCTGGTCTCCACGGACCTCTCCCGCTCTTAGTACAATGGTTCCGTCATAGGGGTACCCCGTCTCCTGCCGCATCGTAAAGTCTGCGCCGTTCTCCAACGCGACCTGCGCCTCACAGTCTCCATAGATTCCAGTCCATACCGCATCCTTAGAAAATACATAGGCATACCACGCGGACTCCGCAATCGTCCGCATCAGGTTGGGAGGACAGCAGAAACTGCTGATCACTCCGGTACGGTGCAGCGGCCAGCACAGCTCATAATCCAGCTGCTTGGCCCGGCGGAGCATGTTCTCATAGAAAAATTCTTTTCCTTCCAGACTGATTGCCGCAAGCGCTACATTCAGCATCGTCCGTTCAATCAGATCAAAATAGACCGCTTCCGGATGCAAAAGGAACATCCGGTAATTCCAGAAGATATTGCCCAGTGCCGCGCAGGTCTCATTATAAGCGGTTACATTCGGAAGCTGATATTCGTATCCAAAAGCCTGGTGCATCTTCTGATCGTGCCAGAAATTGCCGTATGGGGACACACCATTATACAGCGCTCCGACACCGCCGGTTATATAGAGCTTTTTCTGTACACAGCTGGCCCATACCTTATCCAGCATTGTCCGCAGCGCCTCTTCTCCGGTTTCCGCGTAAAGGTCCGCTACGCCCGCGTAAAGATAGGTGGAGCGCACAGCATGTCCTACGATCTTTTCATGGGTCCGCAATGGGATCCGGTCCTGATTGTCATCCAGGCCGTTCTTCACGGAATCCCGCAGGTTGATCGACAGCTCGGCCAATTTCAGATATTCCTGATTGCCGCTTGTGCGGTACATATCGATGAGTCCCATATAATGGGACGGACACACGGCCGTCTTGACCTCTCCCGTTCTGGCCGCTTCCTCATACAGATTCTTCAGGTACTGCGCTGCCTTCTCCGCGATCTCCATAAAATTGGTCTTGCCCGTCATCTTATAATGCAGGCAGGCCGCTGTCAGCAGATGCCCGATATTATAGACCTCAAAGTCATTGATATCTCCCTGGCGGGATACGCCGTTGCCCTGACGTTCTCCGATGATCTGTTTCGTTGAAATATATCCGTCCGGGAGCTGCGCCTTGCCGATCAACTCAATATAACTGTCTATCTCCTGCAGCAGCTTCTCGTCATGATTGGCGGCCGCAATATAACTGGCGCCTTCCATCCACTTATAAAAATCTCCGTCTCCAAAAGGCGTTCCTTTAAAAGAACCCTCCTGAAGTCCTGCGGCGATTCGAAAATTCTCTACCACATGAAAAATCTTCGGATCCTCAAAAAGGGAGCGGATAAATTCAACCGTCTCCTGCGCACAGGTATCATATCGTTCCTTCCATAATCCTCCTGTCCAATGGTTCTGCAAAGGCTCCATCGGCCTTGCTGCAGCGTAAGGACTTTTGACTTGACACTTTTCCATAGCGGGCCTCCCATCATGTTTTATTTTTTATAATCCGCATTCTCTGCGCCGCGTCCTTCCAGATGGACGGATGAAACAGGAGCAGCAGCGGAAAGAGTTCCAACCTGCCTGCCAACATATCAAATATCAACACCAACTTGGAAAATGGTGAAAACAGGGCAAAATTCTGTGTCGGTCCTACAAGCTCCAACCCTGGACCAATATTGTTCAGCGTTGTCGCCACAGCCGAGAAATTCGTGACGAGATCATATCCTTCTAATGAAATCAAAAACACGGACATCACAAAGATTATAACCAGAGTGATCAGATATACATTGATCGAACGAATGATTTCCGGACTGACCTGTTTATCATCGATCTTGACATTCTGGATACTCTTGGGATGAATATAGGTACGCAGTTCTCTGCATACCGCCTTAATCGTAATGATAACTCTGGATACCTTGATACCACCGCCGGTACTGCCGGCACAGGCTCCGATAAACATCAGCGTGAGAAGAATCCATTTGCTGGAGGGAGACCACAAATTAAAGTCCGTCGTAGAAAATCCTGTCGTCGTGATGATCGAAGACACCTGAAAGACCGCATGCGTCAGAGATTCAAATACCGTAGGATAGAGACGGACGATATCCGCGAAAATCAAGGCCGAAGCTCCGACAATCAGGATAAAATACCAGCGGACTTCCTCCATCGTAAACGCCTTACGGAAACGCCGAAACAGCAACAGATAATACGCGTTGAAATTCACGCCGAAGAGGATCATAAAGATCGTAACAACCCATTGGCAATAGGGCGAATACCCTCCCAGACTGCTGTTTTTAATGCCAAAGCCGCCAGTTCCGGCCGTGCCGAAAGTATGAGTGATCGCGTCAAAAGCCGGCATTCCTCCTGCCAGAAGCAGGACAAACTCGATCAGCGTCATGATAATATAGATCAGATACAGAATCTGCGCTGTATACTTCATCTTGGGCCGCAGCTTCTCTACCACGGGACCCGGGCTCTCCGCCCGCATCAGATTGATATTGGAACCGCCGCTGAGCGGAACGATGGCAAGCAAGAATACCAAAACTCCCATACCGCCGATCCAGTTGGTAAAATTTCTCCAGAAAAGCGATGTATAGGACACTGCTTCTACATCTCTGAGAATACTGGCGCCGGTCGTCGTAAAGCCGGAGACCGTCTCAAAGAGCGCATCCACAAAGGAGGGAATCTCACCGGTCATAATAAAAGGAAGTCCCCCCACCAGACTCATAAGAATCCAGCTTAGAGAAGTCGCGATACAGCCTTCCTTCAGATAAAAAACATTTCTCTCCGGCTTTTTTCGGCTCAGAAGCGTTCCTGTCAGAGCTGCGGCAACCCCGATAAATAAGTAGGCAAAGCCTTCTCCCTCGTGGTAAATAAGTCCCACCAGTACAGGCATCGCCATAAACGCTCCTTCGATCCGCAGGACATGCCCTAAAATATACAGGATCATCGAATAGTTCATCGTGTTTCCCTCAGAATATCCTTGAGATCATGAAATCCGGTATGCGTCGTTACGATCATAACCGTATCTCCCTTTAGTATACAATCCCGGCCGCTAGGAATAATAATACTGCCATTCCGATTGATAAAGGCAATCAAAAGGTCGGACTTTAGCTGCAGATCTGTCAGGGATATTCCTGTAACCTCGGACTCCTCATCCACGCGGAACTCGATCGCTTCTACGCGGTGATCAAACATATGGTAGAGGGTTTCAATATTGCTGTTCATGGAATTCTTTTTTGCTCTGGCATACGCAATGATCGCCTCCGACGTGATATACCGCGGATAGATGACACTGCCCAGATCCAGCCGATTGATCACGCTATTGAAGGTGATGCGATTGATCTTGGTAATCACCTTGGCCCTGGATACCTGTCTGGCATACAATGTAAGCAGGATATTCTCTTCATCAATTCCTGTCAATGGAACAAAGGAATCCGCATATTCAATTCCTTCCTCTTTGAGCAGTTCCTCATTGGAGCCGTCTCCGTTGATGATCACGGCATGCGGCAGCAGAACGCTCAACTCCTCGCAGCGTTCTCTGTCGTTCTCGATGATTTTGACATCGATCCCCGACTGCAGAAGCTGTCTGGCGAGGTAATACGCGGCTTTTCCGCCTCCGATAATCATCGTATTTTTGACCTGACTTGTATTGAATCCGATTTTTTCCAAAAAAGGACGTGCCGTATTTCGAGGCGCTACAAAGGAAATGGTATCTCCGTGCTCCATTCGAAAGCTTCCGGAAGGAATATAGATTCTCCCTTCCCGTTCCACAGCGCAGATCAGGATATTCTCCGCAAACTTCCCGCCCAGATAGGCAATGCTCATCCCGTCCAGAACATTATTCTTGGGAATCTTAAACTTAATCATTTCTGCCTGCCCATGCGCAAATGAATTGACCTCCAGGGCACTGGGAAGATACAGAATCCGCGCCGCCTCCCGTGCTGCCTCAAGTTCCGGATTGATGATCATTGTCAGGCCCAGCTTCTCCCGAAGATACCCCACTTCCTTGCTGTAATCCGGTGTGCGGACTCTTGCGATCGCCGCGCAGTTTCCGACCCGCTTCGCCACCGTGCAGCACAAGAGATTGAGTTCGTCCGACTCCGTCACCGCAATGATGAGATCCGTCTGTTCAATCCCGGCTTCCATCTGCACACTGTAGCTCGCGCCGTTACCGACAATCCCCATCACATCGTAATGATCGCTTAACTCCTGTACTTTGGCTGGGTTTTTATCGATGATCGTAATATCGTTACTCTCCTGACTCAGCTGCTCCACCAGCGCGGAACCTACTTTGCCGCAGCCGACAATAATGATGTTCAGTCCCTTTTTCTCCGCGTTCTTTGAGGTATGAAACATAAGTATACCGCTCCTCTACATAAAAAGGGCGTGACATAAGACACACCCGATCCATTCAAAACCGTACTTTTCTTGTATACGCCACAGCCAGAGCCCCGGGTCCGATATGACAGGATACGCTGAGCGACAGCCGATCGACATAGATCTCCCCGCAGCCCAGAAACATCTCCTGCATCTGCTGCTTCAGATCCATCGCTTCCTCTTCATTACAGGTATGCGCGATCTGAAAATGAATATCATCTACATCGACTTCTCCGCCGGATGTATGTTCAATATCATTTTTGAGCGCGTTCAGCATCAACGACTTCGCCTGCTGCACTGTTCTGGCCTTTGCGAAGGCATCGAGTCTCTCCCCATGGATCTGCAGCACCGGTTTGATTCGGAACAATGTTCCCAATGCCGCTGCCGCCGGGGTAATCCGCCCACCCTTACGGAGGTATTTGAGCGTATCCACCATGATATAGATTCCGCTCTCCAGACGGACTCTCTCCAGAAACTCCCGGATCTCGGACGCACTCATACCACGCTCTCTCATCTCCAGGGCATCCAGTACCGACCGGCGCTGCGTCACGCTGATCCGCTGGTTATTGACGACCTGTACTCTGCCCCCGTATTCTTCCGCAAGCATGACCGCCGTCTGACAGGAACCGCTGAGCCCGCTGGACATCGGGATATGCACAACTTCATCATATTCCTGTAAAAGGCGCTCCCATAATGCCGTCACCGATTCCGGAGAAGGCTGTGATGTTATAATATCGACATCCTGCGCCAGTTTTTCGTAGAATTGCTCCTGCGTCAGGTTGATGTCTTCATAAAACGTCTGCCCTGCCACATCAAATGGCATGGGGACTACGGATATTCCCAATTCTTCTGCCTGTTGCTGCGTTATTCCGCTATTACTGTCCGTTACGACTGCAACCTTTTTATTCATTCTCTTTATCCTTTTTCATTTTTTGTCGCTAAAAGCCGCATCTGCTTTCTATACCAGGCAAGTCCCAATGTGATCAACAGCAAAATCGCGATGCCCACGCCGGATACAATCATTCCCCCCACTTCGGTAAAATGAAAGGTCTGAAGCGATGCCACTGCCAAAACTACACTCATGATCAGATTGATGAGGATCACATACAGTGAAACTCCGTTTCTGACCTCTCCATCCCGCATCGTAGCACGGATACTCCGTATTGTTCTGCTCATATTGACTGTATAGGCAATGATGAGTACCGCCGCTGCCGCTGCCGCCAAAAAGAGAATCGTATACAGAATCGCACTGCCCCCGTTCATCTGACCGGTTTTGATCTCCCCCAGCATCCCCAGAAAAATAATTCCTGTAATCAAAAGGTCGATCAGCGTATAAAAGACACCTTCTAAAATAAAAGCGGCCTGCAGAATCGAAAGTCCGCCCGTTTCCCGGGTCGGCCCCTGCAATTTGTCTACAGATATTCCAAGCATCATCATTCCCAGAAAACGCAGCACCTCCGGCACGAAGATCAGTACGACCACAACGGGACCCATGGCATAGATTCCCTGTGTAACATGAATCAGTATCCCGCTCGGAAGCACGAGCATCTCTTCCATTGTCCGCTGCAGCATGGCAATGTACTGATAAAAAAACGATTTATCCTGTATGATCAATACAATATTATAAACCGCAGTCAGCATATAGAGTATGACTGTCAGCTTGAATAGCGGTGAAACGATCAGCCGGCGCAGCACCTGAACGGCAGGCGTCATTCGATTCGAATCGGAAGATTCACTCATTTTCTTACCACCCTTTCTGTGACAGACTCATCACCATACACGGCTCATAAACTATAGTATATCATGGGCGGTTCTATTTGTCAATCTTCGGTTTCTCCCAAGACTTTATACACCAAAGGTTTTCCTTCCGGTTTCTCCCGTGTTATGAAAACGCTCTGCTTCAAAAGCGACAATATCTCCGGGATCCGTTCTGTTTTATCGGTAAAAAGCGCAATCATCGGCTCTCCCTGCCGGACCTTCTCTCCTGTTTTATGATACAGGTACAATCCAGCCTGAGGATCGATCCGATCCCCCAATTGTTCCCGTCCAGCCCCAAGAAACATTGCCGCCTTTCCCAGCGCTTCCGTATCCATATGATCGATATAACCGTCTTCCCATACCGTTAAAACCGCAGCCGGTTTCTTCGGTTCCACTAAGGCCGCCAGATCTCCTCCCTGCTTTTGAATCAGGAAACAAAATCTGTCCCACGCGGCGCCGCTGCGTAAAACCTCGGCAAACTCCGCCTCGCACTCTTCCCGTTCCTTTCCGGAATAGAGCTTCCACATGACCGCTCCTAAAGCCGTCGTTACTGCCCTCACATCCTCCGGACCGCCGCCCTGAAGGACCTCCATCGCTTCCCGTACCTCCAGCGTGTTGCCGATAGCTCTGCCTAACGGCTCATCCATATTGGTGACAAGCGCGGCCATTCTTCTGCCGGAAGCACGGCCGATCCGTATCATGAGTTGTGCCAAAGTCTCCGCCTGCCCAGGATCCTTCATAAAAGCACCGCTGCCGCATGTCACATCCAAAACGATAGCAGACGCTCCGGCCGCAAGCTTTTTACTCATAATACTGGAAGCGATCAACGGCAGACTGTCCACGGTCGCCGTCAGATCCCGCAGCGCATAAATCCTCTTATCCGCCGGTGCAAGCCGTTTACTCTGCGCCATAATACAAGCGCCGACGGCATCCACCTGTTCTATTGCCTCGTCCGGAGCAAGTTCTGTGCGAAAACCGGGAATCGACTCCAGCTTATCGATCGTTCCTCCCGTATACCCCAGTCCGCGTCCGCTCATCTTCATTACCCGGGCGCCCAATGCCGCCAACGCCGGAACCAGAATCAAAGTTGTCTTATCTCCAACCCCGCCGGTACTGTGTTTGTCGACAGTATCTCCCACCTCTTGCGGATCCAGCTGTTCTCCGGACTGGCGCATCGCCCGTGTAAGCTCCAGAGTCTCCCTCTCCGAAAGGCCCTGAATACAGACCGCCATGAGAAACGCGGACATCTGATATTCTGCTGCCCTGCCCGACATATATTCCCCAACCAGCCAGGCGATCTCTCCCTCCGCCAGTTCCTCTCCGTTTTTCTTTTTCTCTAAAATATCATAGATCTTCATTGTCTCTCCACCGCAGCTCCTTCCAGAATGACTTTCCGGACAATCCCTCCAGTCCGAAAATCTCCGCTACCGTACTTCCCAGATCGCTGAAGCTCTCCCTCACGCCTAAACCCATGGGCAGAAGATCAGGACTCCACAGAAGAACTGGAACATATTCCCGGCTATGATCGGTACTGGGCGTGCCGGGATCACATCCGTGGTCAGCCGTAATGATCAGGAGATCCTCCCTACCCAATTTCTTCATAAAGCTACCCAGCCACCGATCAAATTCTGTCAGTGCCGCCGCGTATCCCGCGGCATCGTTTCGATGTCCGTACAGCATATCAAAGTCCACCAGATTGGTAAAGCAGAGCCCCTGAAAATCCTGCTTTGAAAAATATTCTGTTTTCTGCATGCCCTCCGCATTGGAAGCGGTATAACAAGGACCTTCAAAGCCCTCTCCCGCGAAAATGTCATAGATCTTACCTACAGCAATCGCCGCGAAACCATTTTTCTGTAAGAGCTGCGGCAAAACCGGACCAAAGGGCTTCCGTGAAAAATCGTGCCGGCGGCTTGTTCTGTAATAATCCGGGTACTCTCCGGCATAGGGCCTTGCGATCACCCGTCCCACGCCATAGGGACCTGTCAATATCTGTCTGGCTTCCCGGCATGCCGCATACAGCTCCTCCACGGGGATTACCTGTTCATGCGCCGCAACCTGAAACACGCTGTCCGCGGAAGTATAGACAATCCAATCTCCCGTCTCCTGTTGTCTTAACCCATAATCCCGAATCACCTGCGTTCCGGAATACGGCCGATTGCACAGAACACCCCGTCCTGTCCGGCGCTCGAACTCCTCTATAATCTCCGGTGGAAATCCTTCCGGGAAGGTCGGCATCGGCTGTTCGGATATCAGTCCCGCCATCTCCCAATGTCCTGTGGTCGTATCTTTTCCGGCGGATGCCTCCGCCATCTTCCCGTAGACACCGCAGGCCTCTCCTGGCTTCTCACAGGATGTTCCGGAAATCCTATACAGTCCGAGGCGGGTCAGATTGGGAATCTGAAGCTCCGGCCTTGCCGTCACTGTCCGCAGGGTATTGCTACCCTCATCCCCATACCGGGAGGCGTCCGGTAATTCCCCTACACCAAAGCTGTCCAAGACGATCCAAAATACACGTCGGATCCTTCCGCTCATATGTTTTCCTCCATTCCGACGATCGATTTGATCAAAGAACTGCTGCCCAGCCGGTCCGCTCCTGCTCCCAGCATCCAGACGGCGTCCGCAATCGTACGGATGCCGCCGGACGCTTTGACCTGTACAAAGGGCGCCACATGCCGCTTCAGCATCGCTACATCTTCCGGCACCGCTCCCTCTCCCGCAAATCCGGTCGAAGTCTTAATAAAGTCAGCCCCTGCCTCAGACACGACATCGCACATCCGTATCTTTTCATACTCACTTAAGAGACAGGTCTCGATAATGACCTTTAATATTTTGCGGCTGCATAGATTCCGAATCCGGCTGATTTCCTCCTGCACCAGATCAAACCGTTTCTCTTTTACCCAGCCCAGACGGATCACCATATCGATTTCATCCGCCCCTTCCTTCAGCGCCTGTTCTGTCTCATAGCATTTGCAGGAAGTCGTCTGATATCCGTTAGGGAAGCCGATGACTGTACAGATTCTTAGCTCCTCTGCCTGATTGGCTCTCCACTGCGCAGCCTGCTTGACATAAGCCGGAGGAATACACGCTGACGCCGTCTTATATTTTACGGATTCCTCACAGATTTTCTGTACTTCCTCCCATGTACACTGCGGGGATAGAATGGTATGGTCTGTCTTAGCGCATATTTCCTGAATGTTCATGCATGATGTCCCTCTTTCCGTAATTTTCTCTAGTTTCTATTATACAGGCTTATAAATGGCCGTGTCAATATTTATGCAAAACTTCTTGCGAAGCCGAAAGAAGAATGATATAATGAACGGGCGACTGATTTTAATTATATGGAGGAATTCTCTTGAATATCAATGACTCGATTGAAAAGCGCCGGACTTTTGCGATTATCTCGCATCCGGACGCTGGAAAAACTACTCTTACAGAAAAATTTCTGCTGTACGGCGGTGCGATTCAGCTGGCTGGCGCCGTAAAAGGAAAAGCTGCCGCAAGACATGCCGTATCGGACTGGATGGAGATTGAAAAACAACGTGGTATCTCCGTCACTTCCTCCGTTATGCAGTTTAATTATGATGGGTATTGCATCAATATTCTGGATACCCCGGGACATCAGGATTTCTCCGAGGATACCTACCGCACGCTGATGGCGGCGGATTCCGCGGTCATGGTGATCGACGCCTCTAAGGGTGTAGAGGCTCAGACCCGCAAACTGTTCAAGGTCTGCGTCATGCGCCATATTCCCGTGTTTACTTTTATCAATAAGATGGACCGTGAAGCACGCAATCCGTTTGATCTGATGGATGAGATCGAGACAGAACTAGGGATCCATACCTATCCCATGAACTGGCCGATCGGTTCCGGCAAAAACTTCAAGGGTGTCTATGACCGGCGTAAGAGCGAGATCATCTCCTTTATCTCCCACGGCGGCAGCCATAAGGCCACGGCAGTGGAAGTACAGCTGGACGATCCGGCGCTCTCGGATCTGATCGGAGAAGAGGCTCATGAGACTCTGACCGAGGAAATCGAGCTCTTAGACGGCGCCAACTATGACTTCGATATGCATGAGATCCAGACAGGACACCTGTCCCCTGTCTTCTTTGGTTCGGCTCTGACCAACTTCGGCGTAGAGCCCTTCCTGCAGGAGTTCCTGCGCCTTACACCGCCTCCTCTCGCCCGTCAGACAGCGGACGGCAGCACTGTGGATCCTTTTGACCCGCACTTTTCCGCTTTCGTCTTTAAGATTCAGGCCAATATGAATAAAGCGCATCGGGACCGAATCGCGTTTATGCGGATCTGCTCCGGACGTTTCGATAAGGACCAGGAGGTCTACCACGTACAGGGCAACAAAAAGCTGCGCCTGTCCCAGCCGCAGCAGCTTATGGCACAGGACCGTACGATCATCAGCGAAGCCTATGCCGGCGATATCATCGGTGTCTTTGATCCCGGTATTTTCTCCATTGGCGACACTGTCTGCGATCCGGCCATGAAATGCCGCTATACCGGAATTCCTACTTTTGCTCCGGAACATTTCGCAAGACTGCGCCAGGTGGATACCCTGAAGAGAAAGCAGTTCATCAAGGGAACGACGCAGATCGCGCAGGAAGGCGCGATTCAGATGTTCAACGAGCCCCGCCGCGGCATGGAAGAGATCATCGTAGGCGTTGTCGGTACTCTGCAGTTCGATGTTCTGCAGTACCGTCTGAATACAGAATATAATATCGAAGTCCGTCTGGAACCGATGCCTCAGGAATACATCCGCTGGATTGAAAATGAAACGGATCCGGAGACTCCTCCGTCACTCTACCTGACGTCGGATGCCAAACTGATTCAGGACTTTAAGGGCAATTATCTGATCATCTACGCTCATGAATGGAGCCTGGAGATGATCCTGGAGCGAAACAAGGGCCTGCGCCTTGCGGAGTTCGGAAGCAATGAATAAGACAAATCGGGGCTGCCTTCTTACGAAGGACAGCCCCGATCTCTTTTTGCCGTTTTCTTTACGATGCCTGAGAAATATCGATTCCGAAATACTTCAGAGACAGCTCGGAAAGCTTACCGGAAGTGCTCAGTTCTTCCAGGATCTTATCAATTTCCGCACGAAGGCTTTCTGTTTCCTTTTCCTTACGAAGCGGAATCGCAATCGGAGAAGCCTCATCCGTACGAGCCGCAATCTTAACATCGGCCTCCGGATGCTGACGGACATAACTCAGATACGTCACTTCATCATTCAGTGTCGCATCGACACGTCCCTGCGCCAGAAGCTCAAAGCTCTGATTGAGCGCCGTGACTCCGGTAACCTCCGCCCCATGGCTCTCTGCCATCGTCGCAAAGATACCGGAAATGGTATTTGCGGTCTTCTTGCCGGCGAGGTCGTCCAGAGAATGGATATCCTCATTATCTCCCCGAACGATGATCACTGTATGATTGTATGCGTACGGAGTAGTAAAATCATACTTCTCCTTGCGTTCTTCCGTAATATCCACGCCATTGACCAGGATATCGTACCGCTTGGAATCCAGACCTGCCAGAAGTCCGTCCCACTCGCCTTCGACAAATGTCGCCTTGACACCCAATTTCTCCGCGATCAGCTGTGCGACTTCCACATCGTATCCTACCAGCTGGTCATTTTCATCATGGTATGTCCACGGCGCCCAGGTGCCTTCCATAGCGATAATGAGCTCACCGCGCTCCTTGATCTGCGCCAGAAGGTCATTGGAGGCTCCTCCGGAACACCCTGTCAGCAAGGTGCTCATAAGCATCAACATAGCCAACAGCATTGTCAAAATCTTCTTACCCTTCATCTTACTATCTCCTTTTCTTTTTTATTTATATGCCGTTAGATCCGGCAATATTTCCCGGTTCCTGTACCATTCTCAGAAAAGTTCTGGTGCGCTCCTCCTGCGGAGAAGCAAAGAACTCATCCGATGGACCTGCTTCAAGAACCAGACCATCCTCCATAAAAATCACCTGGCTGGATACATGCTTCGCGAATCCAATCTCATGCGTTACAACCAGCATGGTCATCCCTTCTCCCGCCAGCTGCTGCATGACCGAGAGAACTTCCCCTGTCAGCTCCGGATCCAGCGCCGAAGTCGGCTCGTCAAAATAGATGATCTCCGGATCTGTCGCGATCGCTCTGGCGATGGCGACCCGCTGCTGCTGCCCGCCGGAGAGCTGTACCGGATAATAATCATACCGATCCGACAATCCTACCTTATCCAGTGCCCTGCGGCCGATCTCCACCGCTTTGGCCTTCGGCATCTTTCTTGCGATAATCAGTCCCTCGGTAACATTCTGAAGCGCCGTTTTATTCTGAAACAGGTTATAGTTCTGAAAAACAAAAGCAGTCTTGCGGCGGATCTTCGCGATCTCCTTCTTGGAGATCGTATTCATGGAAAATCTCTCTCCGTCAAAGATCATCGTCCCTTCATCCGCTTTTTCCAGATAATTGATGCATCTGAGGAGCGTTGTCTTGCCGGAACCGCTGGGTCCGATAATCGCAACCACATCTCCCCTGTTGACTTTGAGATTGATCCCCTTTAACACCTCTACTCCGCCAAAGGTCTTTTTGATATTCTGTATCTCCAGCATGCCTTATCCCCTCCTGTGTCCATAGCTTGCAAGCTTTTTCTCACCCAAGCGCTGCAGCAGGGTCAAAATCGTGGAAAACGCGAGATAGATCAGAGCGACTTCAATATAAAGCGCCAGCGCCTCATAGGTCCTGGCTACGATCCGCTGCGTAACCATGAACATCTCCACTACAGTGATATTGGCCGCCAGAGAAGTATTCTTGACCATACCGATCAGGGAATTGGACAATGGCGGGAAAGCCGTCCGCATGGCCTGCGGAAGGATGATCCGGCGCATAATCTGCATATAGGACATTCCGACGCAATAGCCTGCTTCCAGCTGTCCGGAAGATACAGACTCCAGCGCGGCACGCATCGTTTCGGCACTGTACGCGCCCTCATTGAGCGCAAAGACCAAGACCGCGGCCGGAAATGGGTCGATCAGAATCCCGACATTGGGCAGCCCGTAAAATACAACATAAAGCTGAACCAATAGCGGCGTTCCTCGGAAGACCCATATATAAAATCTGGCAATCTGCTTAAGGCCTTTTATATTAGCAAACTGTATCAACGCTGTAACGATGGAAATCAGAAGGGCCAGGATAAATGAAATCGCAGCCAGCGGAATCGATATGGTAATTCCGGGAACCAGAATTTTACCAAAGGAATCCGCTAAGATATTCCATACTCGTTCACTTATCATCTCTTTGTCCCTCTCCTCTGAACTAAATATGGCAAACACTTTGTGTTAGATGGTATCATATTTGAAAAAAAACGTCAAGACCCAATTCTGAACTATACAGTATTGTACATGCATTGGACATTTTCACCATTTCACAAGAAAAAGGACCCGTACAGGGTCCTCCTCTTATTCACACGCTGTAATTGTAACCTGATCAAGCACCAGATTGCGAACGCTCTGAATCTGTCCGAAGGTCTTACTGGAAAGATTCATATTGCGGAAGGTCAGATTCTCGATCGGCCGCGCCGGATCTGTTCCGATATCAAACAAGAGCGGCAGCTCCTTGATGTATCTGGAAGTATCCGTCACCTGCAGCTGCTCCGGCGGCAGGAAGCTCAGAATCATCTTCTCGTACTCCTCGTCTACAACCGCCGTTACATTCTCAATTGTCAGATCACGCAGGGTCGGCAGGCCTTTTTCCGGCGGAACATACTGGCTGAGGATTCTCCAATGCTCCGGAATCTCGCCGGTATAATCCTCCGGAATCTTGCAGTAGCTGAATTCCGGAAACCAGTTCAGCTGAAAACTGAATGCGTAGCGGACATCCCGCATCTTCAGGTTCGCTACACGGATCCGTTCGATCACGCCGCCTCTCGTTCTGGCGGACTTGATCCTGAAACCATTTCTTGCGCCGTCAAAGGTACAGTCATGAATATACACGTCACTGATTCCGCCGGACATGTCCGACCCCAATGTAATTCCCTCACTCGGCGCCATCAAATGGCAGTCGTAGATCTCGACATTGGTACAGGGACGGTTCACCCGCAAGCCATCGGCGTCTCGGCCGGACTTCAGGACGATTCCATCATCATGACAGCTGATATGGCAGCCGCAGACCACGACATTGTTGCAGGAATCAATGTCAATACCGTCAGTACTCGGTCCCAGATTCTTGGCGATCGTTACATTTTCAATCCGGACATTCTCACTATAATATACATGCAGATTCCAAAAGCCGGAACGCTCGCAGTGCAGATCCCGAATCACGAGATTCTTGCAGTTTCCCAGCAGGAAATTCTGCGGGCGGAAGCAATCATAGTCCACGGCCCAACGCAGATTGTCCGGGTATTCCCGGATCATTCCCCCCTGATGGTTCTCCTCCGGCGTTCCCCAGAACTTATACCACCAGTATTCTCCCTGACCGTCTACCAATCCCTTGCCACAAATCGTAAGGTTTTCACAGTTCTGCGCGTTGATCAGACCGGCGGGCCAATAGGTCAGTTCGATTCCGGCCACCCTCGACGGAAGCGGCGGATACGCCTTCTCATCAACGACTCCCAGGATAACCGCGCCTTCCGCGATCTCCAGAGTCATATCCGAATGCAGGAACAAAGATCCTGTCAGATACTTTCCTTCCGGAATGGTCAGTGTACCACCCG
>CABUPM010000011.1 GCA_902493345.1 uncultured Eubacteriales bacterium
TTTCTTGGCGTGACGGTATACCGCGTCGCCTACATCGCCAAGAAAGCCCCAGGGACGAACCTGTTCCAGTCCTAGCTGCGTGCATTCATAAGCTGTCTGTACGAGGTGCGCGTTTTCCGGAGAAACATTTCCAATGCAGAACATACGGGATGAATCGGAATAATATCCGTCGTAGATCGTGGAAACATCGACATTGATAATATCCCCGTCCTGCAGAACCTCCTTCTGCGAAGGGATACCGTGGCAGACTACGTCATTGATGGAGGTGCAAACGCTTTTAGGAAAGCCTTCATAGCCGAGGGGCGCCGGGATCCCTCCCATGTCTGTAGTCTTTTGATACACCCAACGGTCAATCTGCGCAGTCGTAATACCGGCTCGGATATTGTTGGAGATAAAATCCAATACAGCAATATTGATCTGACTACTCCGACGGATTCCCTCGATCAGTTCCGGCGTCTTAAGAAGCCGAGCCGGAGGAACAATATGTCCGAGAGAATGGTAGTAAGCAACCTGATCGCGCAGATGCGCCGGATACGGAACAGGGTTTTTCTTCATGTTGATGGCTTCTTTCTGTTTATTCGGTTACACGGATCTGGAAGGACTTAAAGACTCCGTCGCCCTTTTCCGCAAACATAGCAAACATTGTGCCGGTAAAGGTCATGGTCTTGGTTCCTTCTGTGGAGAGGCCTGCGTTATGACCGGAGCCCAGAGTAACGATCTCTCCGTCCTTTTCCTGATAGGAGAAGGTATATTTCTCGCGGTCCGAGTCGATAATCAGGCGGATATCGCCGTTTGTGGATACCTTGCGGCGCGTAATCTCGACCGTCATATCGTGAATGCTCTTGGTAAAGCCGACATACGTATCCTCTCCGTCGCGGGACAGATAGATATCATAATGATAATCGTTATTGTAATAGGCAGAGATACCGGCGCGCTGCGCATGCGTCGCGGAAGCGTCCATGATGGATTCGACATGTGTGCAGAACGCAGGCTGCTGCGTGCTGAGAATCGTGGGAGAGGTGCCGGGCTCAGAGATCGTGATATCCGTTCCCTTCAGCGTCAGAGTGCCTGCCTTGGAGTCCAGAACAAAGTTCTCAGGGTTGGGGTTGCGGGTATAGACAAGATGAGGATCCAGCTCTTCACGGTGCAAATCCAGCGTCAGATCATGGGATACGGGCAGAGGATCCGCAGGCAGAGGACCGTCCATCGTCAGATTGACATGACCGTCAATTCCGATAATGGGCCAGCCGTCTTCGGTCCAATGTACCGGTGCCAGGAAGGTCTCACGTCCGAGATTGTGCAGCAGAGCGTGGCTGAAGTTGCGGTAAGCAAGGCAAACAGCCCACCAGTTGCCGTTCTGATCTTCTACCAGATCGGCATGGCCGGTTGCCTGGATCTCATAGTTCTTACGGGAAATATGGCTCAGAATCGGATTATAGGGGCACTGCTCGTAAGGTCCCCAGATAGAATTGGAACGCAGAATATTCTCGTGATGGCCGTATTCGGTGCCGCCCTCGGCTGTCATCAGATAATACATGCCATTGATCTTATAGAGGTGCGGGCCTTCGGTACAAGAACCGCCGCAGCCGGAGCTGATAATCTTCTTTTCGGAGAGGATTTCGCCGGTCATAGGATTGATCGCGAAAGCAACGATTCCGCGCACATCATTGACGCGTCCGGTGGAGCAATAATAGCATATTCCGTCATCATCCCACATCAGAGAAGGATCAATACCGCCCTGATCAATCCATACGGGCTCGGACCAAGGACCGTTAATACTGTTGGAATATACGATAAAGTTACCCTTCCAGGTGACATTGGTAGTAATCATATAGAACACGCCGTCATGGTAACGAAGCGTCGGAGCATAGATTCCGCCGGAATTACGGCAGCCCTCCAGCTCCAGCTGGCTGCGGCGTGTCAGGCAGTGCCCGATCAGCTCCCAATTGGCCAGATTGCGGCTGTGATAAATGGGCACTCCCGGGAAGAATTCAAATGTAGAATTGACAATGTAGAAATCATCGCCAACCCGGCAAATGCTGGGGTCCGGATTATATCCGGGAATAATAGGATTTTGAAACTGCATGAGTGTGACCTCCTTGGTATTTTTTTAGAACGCACTGAGTATATCATAGTTCCACGGAAAATTCAATGGATTTTGCGTTTTATTTATGGTATACTATCTGTAAGAAAAACATGAGGAGGCGGCATCAATGAAGCGGTATATTATGGCGTTGGATCAGGGAACGACCAGTTCCAGGTGTATTATATTGGATCAGCAGGCGCGGCAGGTAAGTTCAGCTCAGAAAGAATTCGCGCAGATCTACCCGAAACCGGGCTGGGTGGAGCATGATCCGAACGAGATATGGGCTTCACAGTTTTCTGTTGCGGCCGAGGCTATGGCGAAAGCCGGTATACATGCGGGTGAGATTGCGTCCATCGGAATCACCAATCAGCGGGAAACGGTTGTCGTATGGGATAAAGAGACGGGGATTCCGGTCTATAATGCGATTGTATGGCAATGCCGGCGGACGGCGGAACGGATTGAGGAGTTCCGTCAGGAGGGCTTCGATCAGATACTGCGCGAAAAGACGGGACTGATTCCGGATGCGTATTTTTCAGCGACGAAATTGGAATGGATACTGGATCATGTTGAGGGGGCCAGAGCGCGTGCCGAGCGCGGCGAGCTTCTCTTTGGAACCATAGATACCTGGCTTTTATGGAACCTGACACAGGGTAGAGTCTTTGCGACCGATTATACCAACGCCTCACGGACGATGATGTTCAATATACATACGCTGAAGTGGGATACAGAGATCCTGGATAAGCTGAGGATCCCATCTTGCATTCTGCCTGAGGTACGGGATTCTTCAGGAAACTTTGGAGTGACGGATGAGCATATTTTAGGGGGAGAGATCCCCATCGGCGCTCTGGTGGGAGATCAGCAGGGATCTTTATTCGGACAATGCTGCTTCCAGCCGGGTATGGCCAAAAATACTTATGGAACGGGTTGTTTCCTCTTGATGAATACCGGAGATCGTCCGGTGGTATCCGAGAATCAGCTGCTGACGACGATTGCTGTCGGACTGAACGGCACGGTGCAATATGCCCTGGAAGGCAGCGTTTTTGTGGCAGGCGCCTTAATTCAGTGGTTAAGGGATGAGATGCGGATGTTCCAGCATGCGGCAGACAGCGAGCGGTATGCCCGAGCGGTTGAGGATACCAACGGCGTCTATCTGGTACCGGCTTTTACCGGACTGGGCGCTCCGTTCTGGGATCCGTATGCCAGAGGAACCGTGGTTGGATTGACGCGGGGATGCACCAAGGATCATTTTATCCGGGCGGCGCTGGAATCTATCGCGTTTCAGACGCTGGATGTCTTTGAGGCTATGCAGAGGGATACAGGACTTCCGATCCATAATCTGAAGGTAGACGGCGGAGCCTCTGCCAATGATTTTCTGATGCAGTTTCAGGCAGATCTTCTGCAAGGCAGTATTGTACGGTGCGCCTGCAATGAAACGACCGCGTTGGGGGCCGCGTATCTGGCAGGGTTATCCTGCGGATACTGGGCGGATACCGCAGAACTGACATCGATGTATCAGACGGGACGGACTTTTATCAGTTCCATGGATGCCCAATCGCGTGAGAAGCGGGTCCGTGGATGGTATCGTGCCGTAGAGCGGGCCAAGCGGTGGGCCGCTGAGGAGGAATAAGACAAGTTGCCGAAGCCTCCCGGTTCTCATATGATAGAAATGAGAACACGGGGAGGCTTTTGTTATGGAAAGAAAAAAGCTGTCAGAATTAAAAAACGGTGAAAAGGGGAGAATTCTGTCTCTGAACGGAGATGCTGATTTTTGCCGGAAGCTGCGCAGTATGGGGATTGCAGAGAATGTGCCGGTACGGTATGTCTTTGAAAGTCCTTTTGGAGATCCGGCAGCCTATGAGTCGCAGGGTCTTCTGATCGCTGTGCGCCGCAGGGACGGAGCTCTGATAGAGGTGGAGCCATGGGACTGACCAGCGCATCCACCGGCGGTCATCTTTTGTCTGAGGAATGGAACAACAGGGAGGGAGAGCAGCTGATCTGTTTGGCGGGCAATCCCAATGTCGGCAAGAGTACGATCTTCAATACGCTTACCGGCTTAAAACAGCATACCGGCAATTGGTCCGGAAAAACAGTCGGGATCGCCTGCGGAAGGATGCAGCGGCACAGAGAGATTCTGCTTGCGGATCTTCCGGGAATGTACAGTATGGAGGCGCAATCAGAAGAGGAAAAGGCCGCCGCGGATTTCCTGAAGAAGGGATCCCCGATGGTTGTGATTGTTGCCAGTGCGTCTGCGTTGGAACGGAGCCTCTCTTTGACGATGGAGATCCTGGAAGCAGCGCCGCAGGCCTTTTTATGTGTGAATCTAATGGATGAAGCAAGAAGAATGGGGATCCGGCTGAATCTTCAGAGATTGGAGGAGCGGCTGAAGATACCGGTCGTCGGTGTGAGTTCCGGAAGCGGAGAGGGAATGAGGGCGTTAGAAGAGCGTTTGACCGAATGGGCAGCCAATCCCGTTTCCTGTAGCCTCCCTTTGCCCAGGACAGACCGGGACAGAAGGGAATATGCCAAGAAGCTTATAGGAGAGGTATGTCAGGGGAGGGGACGGATCCTGTCCGAACGGGCAGATCGGATCCTGACTTCAAAATATCTGGCTTTGCCATTGATTCTGTTGTTTCTTGCGGGAATTTTCTGGATAACCATGGTGGGGGCCAATATTCCGTCGGATTTTCTTTCCTGGAGCTTTCAGCAAATCGGATCCTGGCTGGACCGGCTTTTCCATTGGTTAGGAGTCTGGAAACCGCTGCATTCCTTGCTGATGGACGGTATCTGGAATACCTTGTCCTGGATCGTCGCGGTCATGCTGCCGCCAATGGCCATTTTCTTTCCGTTATTTACTTTTTTGGAAGATGTGGGGTATTTACCGCGGCTTGCCTTTAATCTGGACCGCCCTTTTCAGTGCTGCGGTTCCTGTGGGAAACAGGCCCTGCCCATGTGTATGGGATTTGGATGCAATGCGGCTGGGGTTGTGGGATGCCGCATTATCCGGTCGCCCAGAGAACGGCTCCTTGCGGTTGTGACCAATTCTTTGGTGCCATGTAATGGGAGATTCCCGTTTTTGGCAGTGATGGCGGGACTTCTGAGTCTGATATGGATGGACGGAAATGGGATTTTTGCCGCGATGATGGTTCTGTCAGCCATCTCGCTGGGAGTTCTTATGACTTTTCTTGTGACTGGACTTCTGTCAAAAACAGTATTAAAAGGTATTCCGTCGTCCTTTGTACTGGAGCTTCCGCCGTATCGGATGCCCAAATTACGCCAGATATTGGTGCGTTCGCTCTTGGATCGAACCATCTATGTACTGGGACGGGCGGCGGCCATCGCCGTGCCTGCCGGAGTACTTCTCTGGCTATTAGCCAATCTTTCCATAGGAGATCAGACCGTGCTGCAATGCTGTACTTCGTTCTTGGATCCGTTGGGAAAGTGGATGGGAGTGGACGGCACCATTCTCATGGGATTCCTCTTAGGAATGCCCGCCAATGAGATTGTTCTGCCGATCATCCTGATGGGCTATATGGGGACAGGAGTGATGAGTCAGAGCAGCACTGCCGTGATGGAGCAGGTGCTTTTGAATAACGGATGGACAGCGCTTACCGTGATGAACGTCATGATTCTGTGTCTGTTTCATTGTCCGTGTACGACAACTTTGATCAGCATCTATCGGGAAACCGGAAGCAAACGGTGGACGGTATTGGCAGCGGTGATTCCAGTTCTCCTGGGAATTGGAATGTGTGTACTGACTCGGCTTCTTTTTAGTATTGTGTGAACAAGGGACGTAACAAGAATGTAAAAAGTTTAATAATACTGTAAGAAACAAGTTGTCTTTTCAGGAAGAATGGAGTATAATGTATAAGATGAACCCAATAAGGAGTATTCTTTTATGAGAAGACATGTATATCATGTTCGCAGACGGAGTCTCTCCGGAAGGAGGAGAGGCCGAAATCCGATGCTGGCCCTATATGGCGTTCTGCTCTGCCTGATTCTGGGAGTGGGGAGTTCTGTATTTCATGTCTGGGAGCGTGTATTTCCGCCGGCGGCATTGCAGGCAAGCGTACAAGCGGCGGATGCTCCAAGGAGTTTTGCCGCGCAGGGGACATTCCGAGGCACCTTGCAGACAGCGCCGGAGACGGATGAGGTTGTCGAGAGATTGTTCAACCTTCTGGACCGGGAATTGGGAGAAGCGATCAGTGCGCAGGGAGCCGCGGTTCTGGATGAAAACGGAGAGCTGCTCTATGGCAGAAATGCGGATACGCAGCGTTCTCCGGCTTCAATGACAAAGCTGATGACAGCGATCGTCGTATTGGATGCCGGATGTCTGGAAGATACGGTTACAGTGGGAGACCTCTACAGCTGTTATGAGGATGGCAGCGTCCTTCTTTATTTGGAAGAAGGAGAGCGAATAGCCATGAAAGATCTTCTGGCGGCGTTAATGGTCCTCTCGGCCAATGACGCAGCGGCCGCGGTCGCGATTCATGTCGGCGGATCCATTGAGGGATTCGCGCAGATGATGAACGACAAGGCCGAAGAGCTGGAACTTGTTAACAGCCATTTTGTAAATCCGCACGGTTTGACTGCGGAAGGGCATTATACCACGCCCAGGGATATGGCTCAGATTCTTAGAAGGGCTTCCGGATACGAGACGATACGGGAACTTGCCACACTTTCCGAATACCATATCGAAAGTACAGGGCCGGATGGTGAGACCAAGGAATATGATCTTAAGAGCGGCAATCCTTTTGCGAACGGCAGTGTTACCATGGAGCCTTTCCAGTATCTATGCGGCAAGACCGGATATACCAATGCGGCCGGGCTTTGTCTTGCGGCAGCGTTTGAAGATACCAGGGATGGAGAACGATATTATTGTGTGGTTATGAATTCTCAGGCACATTTTGAAGACATGACAGAGGCGGTATCATATCTGATAGAACGGCAGGATATCGCCGGATGAATATAAGAATACAGCAGAGAAAGAGGAGGCAGCGATGCGTACAGCAGCGACAATACTGGATTATCAGCATGTGACAAAGAAATTTGGCAAAGTGACCGCCGTAAACGACGTGAGTTTTCAGATCAAAGAAGGCGAGATCTATGGCCTTTTGGGACCCAATGGCGCGGGTAAGACAACGGTGATCAAAACGATCGTAGGGCATCTGCGTCCCAATTCCGGAAACATACGGATCAGCAGCTATGATGTACAGAAGGAGTTTGCCGACGCGATCGATTTTGTCGGAGCCGTCGTTGAGTACCCAATGCATTATGAACATATGACAGGGTATCAGAATCTGAAACTGACGGCCAATATGTACCCGGAAGTGAGCGAAGAGCGCATCGAAGAAGTGATCGATCTGGTCGGACTCAAGTCCTGGATTCAGCAGCCCGTGCGTAAATATTCGCTAGGGATGCGCCAGAGATTATCCCTTGCGCAAAGCATCATGAATTATCCGCAGCTTCTGCTCCTGGATGAGCCTATGAACGGACTGGATCCGTTGGGAATGAAGGACCTGCGCAATATGCTGCAAAGCCTTGCGGCCAATGGAATGGCGATTCTGATTTCCAGCCATATTCTGGAGGAGATGGATCTCCTGTGTGATCGTATCGGGATTCTGTCTCATGGATATCTGATCGCGGAGCGTGAGATGGAAGAACTGCATCATGCCAAGGTGCCTGTTTATGAGATCCACGTTAACGACGCGGAGGAAGCGCTGCGGTCTCTGAATGAGAATTATGGAGAAGAGGTCAAGGCGGAAGAGACGGTAGCCGGGACCTTGGAGGTTCAGACCGCTTTGATTACGGCGGCGCAGCTGAACCGTACTCTCGTGCAGAGCGGCGTAGATGTGGAAGAGATTCATGAGAAAAAGCAATCGCTGGAGGAACTGTATCTTCAGTTGACCGGAGGTGCCGAAATTGAATAAATTGATATCAAATGAATGGATGAAGCTCTTTTCCAGAAAAAGAGTGATTGTGATGGTGGTGTTGGCGCTCCTCTCCGGTCTGGTTTCGATGGCAGTGCTGAAGATCAGTGACAACCAGACGCATGTCAGCTGGCAGGAGAGCTATCAGGAGGAGATCGATTTTTACAATCGTCAGATCGCGAGCTTCCCGGAGTTTGACGCGCAGGAGTGGGAAAACGAAACCTCCTACAGAGCTGATCTGATGCGCTGGAACAATCAGATTCAAAAGTATCAGTTCTATCTGGACAACCAGATCCCGAACTGGGATTGGCGGTTGGAAGTTCTGGAACAGTATTTTAATAACCTTTTGCTGATGGACTGTGTCCGGGCCGGGTGGAATACAGACGACCTGAACCGGTATTTTGGATACTCTACGGATATTGACCTTACCCAGGTGGAAGCACAGAATGAGTCCCTGATGGTCTATGTGCTGAATAACGATTATCTTACCTACAATAAGGAACAGCTGCAGGCGGCAGAAGAGCAGCTGAGAACACTGCAGGAGATGCCCTGGGTGGAGAACGCCGATAAGACGATCGCTCTGGCGGAAAATGATGTCCAGATGTGGGAGAGCTATGTGCAATACAATGCGGCGCCTTATGCCAGAGACAACTGGATGAGTGTGGCCATTCAGAGAATCCATCAGAATCAGGAAATCTATATTGAGAATTCGCATCTGTCTCCGGAGGATCCCATGCGCGATGAAGAGCATGCGGAGGAGCTGCAGAGTATTCTGGACAGCGCGCAGGCGGCAGTAGCCAAGGATCGCTTCGCCTTGGAGAACCATGTGGCGTCATACGACATTGAAATGGATGTCTATACGGAGCACAGCACATATATTGATTTTCTGGATCTCTCCGTATGGAGCAGTCTGGTTCTGGTCCTTTTGGGAATTGTTCTGGCAGCGTTTCTTGTCGCAAGCGAATATCGTTATGATACGATCAAGCAGCTGGTGATCTATCCATATAAGAGAAGCAAGATTCTGACGGCCAAATTCCGAGCGGTGGAGCTGCTGTTGCTGATGATGTGCATCGTACTCTTCGGAATCAATTTGCTTCTGGGCTTCCTCCTGTTCCCGAAACAGGGCTCTATGCCGATCTTTACGATGTATTTTAACGGAAATGTACTTTGGATGCCGTATATCGTGTTTATCCTGGTAAAATACCTGTTGGTGCTGCTGCAGGCGTGGGTCATGGTCTCTATGGCGGTTATGCTGGCAGTTATAACCCGTTCGTCTTCCATCTCCATGGCGATCTCTCTGGGCGCGTATCTCTTCCTGCGGTCGCTTTTGAACATGGTATATACGACATTGTCGGCTCCGGGTTTCCTCAAGTATCTACTCTTTGGCAATCTGGATCTTACACAATATCTGACCAATACGGCAGAGGTTCCGTATGCCCCGTGGTGGGTATCGCTTCTGGTGATTCTAGGCTGGTGGTTCGTGATGCGGCGGATTGCCTATGCGGTCTTCAAGAGACGGGAAATTCGAGAATAATTCTAAGATGCTGCGGCTTGCGGGCTGCAGCATCTTTTGGGTAAGGAGAGAGGAAGATGGAAAAAAATATACAGGTGGATCTACTGCACGGCAGTATTGGCAAGGGGCTTATGGCCTTTGCCATACCGATTATGATATCCAGTGTGTTTCAGCAGCTCTACAACATGGTCGATATCATGATCGTAGGAAATATTTTGGGAGATACGGCGTTGGCAGCGATCGGCTCCAGCTCCCCCATCTATGACCTGTTGATGGGATTCGCGCTGGGTGTCGGCAGCGGCCTCTCCATTGTTACGGCGAGGAGCTATGGAGGAGGCGATATGGAAGAACTGAAAAAATCCGTGGCGAGTTCGTTGGTGATTTCTCTGGGAGTCTCCCTGCTGGTAACGCTGATCGCCATCGTAGGCCTGAAACCCTTTATGCGTCTTCTGAAGACGCCGGAAGAGGTTATGGACGAGGCATATGCTTATATTTCACTGATTACGCAGTTGTGCGTGATTATGGTCTTTTTTAATCTCCTGTCCCGGCTGCTGAACGCGGTGGGCAATAGTATCGCGCCGCTGATTTTCCTTGTGATCGCATCCGTTCTGAACGTTGCGCTGGATTATCTGATGGTAGGAGTGTGGAATCTCGGCATTCGCGGAGCGGCGATCGCAACCGTGATCTCACAGGCGATTTCGGTCGTACTCTGTTTACTCTATATCTTTCTGCGGTGTCCGATTCTGATTCCGTCCAAACGGCATTTTCATCTGGAAAAGCCGATCATGACGGAGATGATGGCACAGGGATTGTCTATGGGTTTGATGTCATCCATCGTCAACATCGGAACCGTGACGCTCCAGTCCGGAATCAATGGTCTGGGGTATCTGGTCATTGCCGGCCACACAGCGGCACGAAAGCTCTTTTCCTTCTGTTCACTGCCCTTCGGCTGCATGGCGACGGCCCTCTCTACTTTCGTATCACAAAACCGCGGAGCAGATCAGGGAAAAAGAATTCGCCAATCGATCCGCTTCGTCGTGTATTTTAGCCTGATCACAACGATCCTGGTTTCTTCTATTATGTATGTAGCGTGTCCGGCGATGACAGCATGGATCTCCGGTTCTTCGGAACCGGTGGTTTTGAACAATGCGGTTACATATATACGGTGCAGTACGCCGTTTTATTTCCCGTTAGGGATCCTGCTTTCTTTGCGCTGTGCATTGCAGGGCTTGGGGCAGAAGCTGCTGCCTCTGGTATCCAGCGGAATCGAGATGGTGGGGAAAATCTTCTTTACGATCTTCCTGATTCCGGTTTACGGATATACAGCCGTAATCTTCTGTGAGCCGATCCTGTGGTGCTGTATGGTGCTGCAGCTGGTATGGGCGTTTTATCGGAATCCCTATATCCAGGCGGCCAAATAAATGGATTGACAGTCGGAAAGGATTGTTGTATGATAGCTGTATATTGTTGGGGAGGTGTAAGATTTGATTTCTGGCAAGATGAAAAAGCTGGTTGAGAATGGGTCCGTGATTCGCGCCATGTTTGAAGAAGGCAAGAAAATGGCTGCCATCTATGGAGCGGAGAATGTCTATGATTTTTCATTGGGCAATCCCTGTACGCCGCCGCCGGAAGCCGTACGCAATGCGGCAATTGATATTTTGACGCATGAGCCGGAGATGATGGTGCATGGATATATGAGCAATTCCGGTTATGAGGATGCAAGGGACAGTGTAGCCGCATCTTTGAACCGCAGATTCGGAACATCTTTTACCAGACAGAACCTGATCATGACGGTAGGCGCCGCGGGCGGACTGAATGTCGCGCTCAAGACCATTCTGGAGCCGGGAGACGAGGTCATGCTCTTTGCTCCGTATTTTGGAGAATATAATAATTATATCAGCAATTTTGACGGAGTACCGGTTGTGGTTCCTCCGGATTATACCCGTTTTTCCATGAATCTCGCGGAAGCAGAAAAGCTGTTTACGCCGCGGACCAAGGCCGTGATCATCAACTCACCGAACAATCCGACAGGAACGGTATATACGGAAGATGAGATTCAGGCATTGGCGGCGCTTCTGGAGGAAAAGTCCAGAGAGCTGGGGCATACGATCTATCTGATCTCGGACGAGCCGTATCGGGAGATCGTTTTCGGAGAGTATGAGGTTCCCTATCTGACGAAGTATTATAAGAATACATTTGTCGGGTATTCCTATAGCAAATCCCTGTCCCTGCCGGGCGAACGGATCGGTTATCTGGTGATTCCGTCGGAGATGGAGGATTTTGAAGGAACGGTTGCCGCCGCAGCCGTGGCCAACCGAATCCTGGGCTTTGTCAACGCGCCGTCCCTGTTCCAGAGAGTTATTGGACGTTGTGCTGACGAAGTGTCGGACATGAGTGTATACCGGGAGAATCGGGAGATCCTCTGCCGGGAACTGAAGTCGATGGGGTATGAGTTTATCGAGCCGCAGGGAGCCTTCTATATGTTCCCTAAGAGTCTGGAGCCGGATGATAAGGCCTTCTGCACGGCAGCCAAGGAGTTCCGGCTGCTGCTTGTGCCGGGAAGCACCTTCATGGGTCCGGGACATTTTCGCCTCGCTTTCTGCGTGTCCAGAAAGACGGTAGAAGATTCTCTGGAGAGTTTCCAACGGTTGGCTCAAAAATATCGCTAAAGAATAAAGGAGCAGTGTAAGAGATGGAAGAGAATTTTAGTATGGAAGATTTTGCGGCAATGCTGGATCAGTCCTTCCATAAGGTATACAATGGAGATATCGTGGAGGGTAAGATCCTGGAAAAGGGTGAGAAGGGACTCATGGTGGATGTAGCCTCCTATATGGACGGAGTCCTTCCGGTAGAGGAGCTCCTCTATGACGGAGAGTCCTATGATGACTATCAGGTTGGGGATACCGTACGTGCTATGGTAAAATATGTCGACAGCCGTGAGGGACAGATTCATCTGTCTAAAAAGGAAGCCGATAAGCTGGGGATCTGGGATGACCTCAAAAAGCTTCAGGAAGATGAGCAGCCGATTGATGTTAAGGTGAAGCGCGCGGTGAACGGCGGCCTGCGGGTCGTATATAAGACAGTAGAAGGCTTTTTGCCTGCGTCGCAGATCAGTATGGAATATGTTGAGGATACGTCTGCTTATGTGGGACAGACCCTGACGGTGCAGATTACGGAAATCAATGAAGAGAAGAAGAATCTGATTGTCAGCCGGAAAGCACTGGAGAAAAAGGAAGCGGAGAATGCGCGCCAGAGCCTGTATACCACACTGCGCCGCGGAGAGACTCTGACTGGAAAGGTAGTTCGGCTGACGAACTTCGGCGCATTTGTCGAGATCGCGCCGCATGTAGACGGACTGATTCATGTCAGCGACATGTCCTGGCGGCGGGTTAAGAATCCGGCGGAGATGGTCAGCATCGGCGATGTGGTTAAGGTGACGGTACTGGATGTAGATCCGGCACGCGGCCGTATTGGATTGAGTCTGAAGGATGTCAACGCGGATCCTTGGAAAAATGTTACGTTTACAGCTGGACAGGTGCTGAATGGTACGGTGACCAAGGTGATCGACAGCGGTGCTTTTGTTGAGGTAGCGCCGGGCCTGGAAGGGTTTGTTCATGTCTCCAATATCTCGGATAAGAGAGTGAGCGCCGCTTCGGATGTATTGAAGGCGGGTATGGAAGTAACTGTTAAGGTGCTGCAGATCGACGAAGCGCAGCGCAGAATCAGCCTGAGCATGAAGGCGGCGGCACAGGCCCTCAAGGAAGACGCGGAAAAGGCGGAGTACAAGCAGTATCGTGCGGAAGTAGAAGAAGCTTCCACACATCTTGGAGATTTATTTACACAACTTGAAAAAAATAGTTGACAAAAGGCGTTTTGCCATATATAATTGTAAAAGTGACTCGAAGGGGGAGGAATCAATATGCTGCAATATAATGTGCGCAATATTCTAGCCGACCCTCGGATCGTCATCCCGGTTGAGGAGAATCTGGAGCTTACATCCATTTCGGAAGGCTCCGAGGTGGTACCGATTGTGCAGCCGCCGAAGATTACAGGCAAGATTGTGAATCTGGACGGCAACACATTGAAGTTTACCGGTTCAGCCGAGCTGGTGATGAGGATGCCCTGCAGCCGCTGTATGGAGGATGTGGATGTTCCAGTCAAGCTGGAGTTTTCACAGACTTTTGTACCGGAGGAATCCGGAGACAGCGACAGGAATGAGGACGCAGAGACCTTTGCAGAGTACAGGCTGGACCTGACGGATTTTGTGATGGGCGAGATTCGCTTGGGCATTCCGATGAAGGTACTGTGCCGGGAAGATTGCAAGGGGTTGTGTCCGAAGTGTGGTCGCAATTTGAATGAAGGGCCTTGCGGCTGCGATCTTCATGAGGAGGATCCGCGCTGGGATGCGTTGAAGGGTTTGCTGCAAGGTAAGAATAAAGTTTGATGAGGCAGGAGGTGTAAAGAATGGGAGCAATTGGTCCGAAGGGTAAGGTTTCCAAAGCAAGACGCGACAAGAGAAAGGCGAATTGGAAGCTTTCTACGCCCAGCCTTGCTAAGTGCAGCAAGTGCGGTGCGTTGATTATGCCTCACCGTATGTGCAAGAATTGTGGCACTTACAACAAGAGACAGGTTGTACAGGTTGCCGAAGACTGATGTATCAGGCAAAAGAGCCCCGGAAGCTTTTCCGGGGTTTTTCTGTATATACCCGATGAGAAAAAAGGAGAAAAATATGATTGGAGTCATAGATTACAGAGCGGGCAATGCCGCCAGCGTCCTGTATGCCTTGAAGCGGCTGGGCATTGATGCAGAGGCTGTTCATACAGCAGAAGAATTGGGAAAATATCAGGGCTTGATCCTGTCCGGAATGGGTTCGGCGGATGCGGCCATTATTTCGTTGGAGTCGGAAGAGCTTCTGGAAGCGATCCAGGAGCGGGTTTTGATGGAGAAAGTTCCGCTCCTCGGAATCGGAACCGGAATGGAGATCCTTTTTGAGCATAGTGAAGAAGACGATACGCCCTGTCTTGGCTGGCTTCCCGGCGAGGCGTTTTTGCTGCCGAAAACGGAACGGATGCCGCAGATTGGCTATTATGAGGTAAAACTATTGAAAAAGCATCCGCTGTTTGATGGGTGTAAGGGGACGGAGCGCTACTATTTCTCCGGTTCCTCCTATATACGCTCCGAGGACGAACAGCTCGTGCTGGGGCAGAGCCTTTACGGAACACAGTCGCACACGGCAGTGGCTTGGGAGAACATTCTGGGAGTCGCTTTCCATGCGGAAAAAAGTGGTGCCGCCGGATTAAAGGTCCTGCAGAATTTCGCGAAAATTGCTGAAGGGGGGCAGACCCGATGAGGAATATTCGGAGTATTACAGAAGCGGCTCAGGCGGAGAAGGCCTATCTGGCGGGTGCGGAAGAGCTGTTTTTGGCAGCAGAGAAGGTGACGTCGGAGATGGTATCTCTTGCGACGCAAACGCCCATTCCGGTTACGGTCTGCGGCGGAGTCCGTTCCATGAATGATATATATCAGCTTCTAAAAGCGGGGGCACAGCAGGTGTGTCTGGGACAGGCCGCCGCGGCATATTCTCATCTGATTACCCAGGCCGCCTTGGCTTTTGGCAGACAGAGTATCGCCATATATCTGCCGGTTCGCAGAATCAGTCTCTCTGAGAAGATAACAAGCGGGTATGAAGCACTGGATGAATCTGGCCGTGAGAATCTGGGATTGGACGCATTGGGGTGGGCCAAGCAGGCAGCTTCGTTAGGGGCAGGAACAATCATCCTGGAAGAAGGGACACCGGAACTGGCAGCGCAGATCGCCGAGGCAGTAACCATACCGGTCCTGGTTCGTTTTCAGGGCAAGGCAGTCGGGGGAGAGTACGGTCCGATCAGCGGAAGAATCGAATCCGCAAATTGAGAATCATTCTTGCGGATTGCACAAGAATATGATATGATACACCCGTATATATCTAAAATATAAAATTAAGAAGGGACAGAAAATGACGATACAAAAGCGGATGATCCCGGAGCTTTTAAGCGGGGGAATCGTAGTAGTAGGCTTGGGACTGATCGGCGGATCGATAGTGAGATCGCTTAGAGAGTATTCTGCGGAGTTCCGAATCTGTGCAGTGGACATCAAACCGGAACCTATCGAGCGGGCCCTGAAGGATCAGATGATTGAAGACGGAACGGTAGAAGCGAACAGAGAGGAGACGGAGCGCCTGTTAGCGGAAAATCGTCTTATCATTCTGTCCATGTATCCGGCAGGCATGATGCGTTTCCTGGTGGAGCACGGCCATGCCCTGCAGCCGGGAACGGTAGTTATGGATATTTGCGGCCTTAAGGGCGGCTTTGTGGAAGAAGCCCAGCGCCTGATGCCGGACGGAGTCGAATTCATGGGTACCCATCCCATGGCAGGCCGGGAAAAAGTCGGATATGAAAACGGAGACGGAGAAATGTTTCTGGGAGCGACTTTTATCATCACCCCGACGCAGAAGAATACGCGCAGGATCATTGACGGAATGTATGAGTTTGCCCGTGTATTGGGCTTTGCCCGTGTGCGCGAGGTCGATCCGGATGAGCATGATCGCCTGATCGCGTATACAAGCCATATGCCCCATGTTTTGGCGTCTGTTTTGATGCAGGCGTGGCATGGCGGAGATGAGGTCAAGGCTTTTTCCGGCGGAAGCTTTCGAGATACAACGAGAATTGCCGATATCAATGAGGACCTATGGGCGGAGCTGTTTTTGCTGAATTCTCATGCGCTCTTGGATGCTCTGCGGGATTTTTCCATCTCCTTCGGAGAGTTTTTGTCCCTGATGGAAGCTTCGGATTACGAAGGACTGAAGGCATATCTGCAGCGTTCCGGCGATCGTAAGCGCACGTGGAATCGTGAGATCTCCAGGTCTGAGCTAGGGGGCAGAGGAGGCAAGGATGACAAGCAGTAAGCGTGTCCTGCCTTCTCTGCTCTCCGGAAGTCTTAGGATTCCTGCTTCCAAGAGTATTGCGCATCGGGCCGTAATCTGTGCGGCATTGGCGCATGGAACTTCCAGAATCCGCGGTCTTACCCTGTCTCAGGACATTCAGGTGACGATGGAGTGTATGAAGGCTCTGGGCGCACAGATGCAATGGGAAGAAGACGTACTGGTAGTCCGAGGCGCAGCACAGACAGGAACATCCGTGACGGAGCTGTATTGCGGAGAATCCGGATCCACGCTTCGTTTTATGATTCCGATCGCGGCCGCGGTAGGCAGGCGTTTCCGATTGGACGGCGCGGGAAGATTGGGAGAGCGCCCTCTGGATATCTATGAAGAGGTTCTGCCGGAGCATGGCGTTTCCATGAATCGGGGTGAAAGGACGCTTCCGCTGGAGATCTCCGGCAAGCTTACCGGGGGTACGTACCGGGTGCGCGGAGATATCAGTTCCCAGTTCATTACAGGACTTCTGCTGGCATTGCCTCTTTTGGACGAGGATTCAGAGATTCGCCTCAGTACGCCTTTGGAATCGGAGCCGTATGTGCGTTTGACACTCTCGGCAATGGCGGCCTTTGGCGTTACGGCGGAACGGATTCCGGATGGCTACAGAATCCGGGGCGGTCAGAGCTATACGCCTTGTGAGTATACGGTGGAGGGGGATTTTTCCCAAGCGGCATTTATCGTGTGCGCGGCTTCTTTGGCAGCCGCTCCGGAGGGGGTATCGCTCCTGGGACTCAATCCGGCGACTTTGCAGGGGGATGCAGCCATTCTGGATATCGTCCGGGAGATGGGCGGTATATGGAAATGGGACGGAGATCGTCTGGTCGTATATAAGGCGCGGCAGCTAAAAAACATTACCGTGGACGCGTCGCAGTGCCCGGATCTTGTGCCGGTGGTAGCCGCGCTGGGATGCTGTGCGCAGGGCGAGATGTATATTATTCATGCGGCAAGACTCCGTATCAAGGAGAGCGACCGGCTGAGCGCGGTCCATACAGAGTATGCCAAAATCGGAGCGAGTATTGAGGAGTCGGAGGATACACTCAGGATTACAGGCAGCCCGCAAGGCTATGAGGGCGGAGAGGCTGACAGCGAGAATGATCACCGTATGGCGATGTCTTTGGCTGTACTTGCTCAACATGCCCAAAATGGAATTCTGATTGGGGACGCCATGAGCGTTCGCAAGTCATGGCCGGAGTTCTGGCAGGATTATGCACGGATTGGAGGAAGCTATGAGTAATATCTATGGACGCAGTATCAAGGTCTCTATCTTCGGAGAGTCCCATGGCGCGGGAATCGGCGTGGTCATTGACGGAATGGAATCGGGCTTGTCGCTCAATATGGAAGAAGTAAAACGGCAGATGGCCAGGCGGGCGCCGGGAGGAAGCCTGAGTACGCCCAGAAAAGAAGCGGATCAGGTGGAGATCTTAAGCGGAATTCGGAACGATGTGACCTGCGGAACACCGATCTGCGGCGTGATCTATAATCAGAATACCCGTTCCAAGGACTATGATAAGACAAGGAGTCTTCTCCGTCCGTCGCATGCGGATTATACAGGGCATGTGAAATACCGAGGTTATGAGGATTACCGCGGCGGCGGGCATTTTTCCGGCAGGATTACCGCTCCGCTGGTGTTTGCGGGAGCGATCTGCCGACAGGCGCTGGAAGCACGGGGAATTCAGATTGGCAGCCATATCACAAAATTATACGACATCGAGGAGCGGCGGTTTGCGCAGGACGATCTGACAGCGGAGAAAATGAGCGCGCTCGGACAGGAGAGGCTTCCGCTGCTGCATCCGGAGAACGCGGAGCGAATCGCACAGCAGATTGAGAACGCGAGAAAAGAGTGCAATTCCCTGGGCGGAATTGTCGAGACCGCGCTTATCGGACTTCCGGCAGGACTGGGAGATCCCTTTTTCGATTCGATGGAGAGCCGCCTTGCGCAGATTCTCTTTTCTGTGCCGGCAGTCAAGGGCGTATCCTTTGGCGCGGGGTGGGAGTTCGCGGGGATGACAGGAGCACAGGCCAATGATCCGTACCGGCTTCGGGAGGGGCGCATCGAGACGGCGACCAATCATAACGGCGGGATCCTCGGCGGAATTACCAATGGGATGCCGGTCGTCTTTCAGACGGTCATCAAGCCGACACCGTCGATCGCCAGGCCGCAGCAGACGGTCAACATGGATACGATGCAGGAAGAGACTCTGGAGATTACGGGGCGGCATGATCCGTGCATTATTCCAAGGGCCATTCCGGTTTTGGAGGCCGCGGCCATGATTGCGGTTTATGACGCGTGGAAGGAGGCGGGGAATCAATGACAGTCGATCTGGCAGAATCCAGAAAGAAAATCAATGAGATTGATCAGAAGATCGCGGACCTTTTTGATGAGCGGATTCGTGTGTCCACGGATGTTGCGAGGTATAAACAGGAAACCGGCAAGCCGATCTATGATCCGGAACGGGAAAAGCAGGTGATCGAGCGGATTCAGGAACGTTTTCCGCATAGGGATGAGGAGTTCCGTCAGGCTTTAGGTGTTTTGTTCCAGACGATGATGGATCTCGGTAAGGAGCATCAGAGACGCACGATTGGCATGGAGAACAATCTTCGCACGGCCTATTACGGGGTTCCCGGTTCCTTTACGCATGAAGCCATGGAACAGTTTTTCGGAGCCTATACGGAAGCTGTAAATTATCTATCCTGTGAAGAGATCTTCCAGGCAGTAGAAAAGGGTGAAGTGCGATATGGTGTGGTTCCCATTGAATTCCACAACAGGGATTATCAATGACGTTTATGATTGTCTGAGTAAATATCCGTTGTACATCGTACGGGAAGGCGTGGTGGGAATTACGCAGAATCTTTTGGGAGTGCCGGGCGCGTCGCTTTCACAGATCCGTGAGGTCTATTCCCATGCGCAGGGCTTTTCTCAATCTGAAAAGTTTTTCTCGGAGCATCCGGATTGGAATCTGGTTCCCTTCTTCAATACGGCACGGAGCGCGCAGCATGTGGCCGAGCTGCATGACCCCAGCAAAGCCTGTGTAGCGAGTCTGAAGGCGGCGCAGATCTATCACCTGGATGTGCTGCAAAAAGGGATTCAGGATAACGATCAAAATTTTACACGCTTTATTGTAGTGTCCAAGACGATGGAGGTCGCCAACGGCGCGGACAAGCTGAGTCTGTATATCAAGGTGTCTCATCAGCCGGGTACATTGTACCGTGCGCTGGAGGTATTCTCCAAGCACCATCTGAATATGTTCAAGATTGAGTCCAGGCCCATTCAGAATCAGATCTGGGAGTACGGCTTCTTTATCGATTTCACCGGCAATGTTGAGGATCCGGCGGTGATCGAGGCGCTCAGAGAGATTCGTCCGCTCTGTCTGGAGTGGAAGCTTTTGGGCAACTATGCGAGACAGGTGCGCGGATGAAGAAGGTAACGATCTATACGGATGGAGCCTGTCGAGGCAATCCGGGGCCGGGCGGATACGGCATTATTCTGGAATACACAAGAGAGGATGGACAGGTCTTCCGCAAAGAAGCATCGGCGGGTTACCGCAGAACCACCAACAATCGTATGGAAGTTCTGGCCGCCGTGACCGGACTTCGCATGCTGCGGGTGCCATGCGATATTACGCTGTATTCGGATTCGCAGTATCTGGTCAATGCCATGACAAAGGGTTGGGTACAGAAATGGCAGAGATTCGGGTGGTATAAGGATGCCAAACATAAGGAAAAGGCGAAGAACGCGGATCTTTGGCAGGCGCTTCTGGAAGCTTCTGCCATCCATAAAGTTGAATACCGCTGGGTCAAGGGACACGCGGAAAATCCTTATAATAACCGGTGCGATGAGTTGGCGGTCGCTGCGGCATTGGGCGAAACACTTCTGGAGGATGTCGAGTATAAGGAGGGCTGAGCTATGAATTTTGACGGTCATAGCAGAGAGTTTGAAGGATATTGGATCACTTGTGCGGATTTTTCCGAAAGAGAGCCTGTGAATGTGTTTCATCGGCAGCTGGACAGAAAAGAGCTTCCGCAGGAGACCCATCCGAACCGGCATATTCTGTTCCGAAAAGAGTTTTCGATAGAGGATTGTGAAGAGGCTGTACTTTATATCACGGCTGACGATTACTACAAATTGTATATTAACGGACAGTATGTAACACAGGGACCGGCTCCGGGATATCCATGGCATTATTATTATAATCGGGTGGATGTGAGAAAGTATCTTCAGCCGGGGCGAAATGTGATCGCAGTCCATACGTATTACCAGGGACTGATCAATCGGGTATGGGTAAGCGGTGACGGCAGGCATGGCCTTATATTTGATCTTGTATGTGACGGTCAGGTTCTCGTCAAGAGTGATACATCCGTCCGATGCCGGGATCACAGCGGTTATCGGAGTCTTGGTACGACGGGATACCAGACACAGTTTTTGGAATGCTATGACAGCCGGGCGGAGGAAACAGATTTTGCCGCGCCTTTGTATGACGACAGTGCGTGGGAGCAGTCGCGTAGGCGTGGAAATATGGATGTGGAGCTCTATGAACAGCCGAGCCATTCTCTTGTAATAGATGATATCCCGCCGGTTCTTCTGGAGGAACGCTCTCCTGGAGAATTCTTTGCCGATTTCGGCGGGGGCTATGTGGGTGATATGACGCTGAAGGTGCGCGGAACCGAAGGAAGCAAGGTGATTCTCCACTATGGTCAGGAGTTGAATGAGGACGGAAGCGTTCGATATGAGTTGCGGGCCAATTGCCGATATGAGGAGGAATGGATCCTCTCCGGCGAGTGGGATACACTGAATAATTTTGATTATAAGTCTTTCCGGTACGCACAGTTCTTATTGCCCGAGGGAGCCGAGCTGGACGCAGACTCTGTGCGCCTTCGCGCCAGACATTATCCTTTCCGGCAAAAGGCGCGTTGCGAAAGTCAGGATCCAGAGCTGCGCAAGATCTGGGATCTATGTGTACGCTCCCTTCACTATGGTGCGCAGGAAGGCCTGATGGACTGCATGGAACGGGAAAAGGGAATGTATCTGGGTGACGGATGCTTTACAACTACGTCTTACGCGGTTTTGACCGGAGATCTCACACTGATGGAGAAATTGATCGATGATATTCTCTACAGCAGCAAGATTACTCCGGGACTTATGACCTGCGCTTCCTGTTCTTTTATGCAGGAGATCGCGGATTATTGTCTGATGCTGCCGGAGCTCCTCTGGGTGCATCAAAACTTAAGCCAGGACACAGAATATACGAGACGAAGATACCCTGTTGTCTGCGGTATGATGCGGTATTTTCGCGAGCATTACAGCGATGCCGATGGAATGCTGGGCGGACTGGATAAATGGTGCGTAGTGGAATGGCCCAATTCCGCCAGAGACGGATATGATTTTGATCTGACAGAAGGTAAGGTTGTCCCGGGAATCCATAATGCCATCAATGCCTATTATGTGATGGCTGCCCAGACGATGGAACGCCTGGCAGATCTTTTGGGGACAGAGGCGCCTTTTGAGAGCAGACCTCTAAAAGACGCGTACATTCGGATTTTCTGGGATCCGGAAAAAAAGCTGTTCCGGGATCGTCCGGGATCGGAGCATTGCAGTCTTCCCTCCAATGCGTTGGCGCTTCTGGGCGGGTTCTGTCCGGAGGAGGAGAATGTCATTGATCTGATTCGGAGCAAACGTCTGACCTCGGCCATGTTTTTTATCAGTATGCCGATTCTGGCAGGTCTCCTGCGCTCAGGCCATCAAGATCTGGTTTTGGAGCTGACGCGAGATCCGGGAGCCTGGAGACGGATGATTTCCGATGGCGCGACGACGACCTGGGAAGGCTGGGGACGGGATTCCAAGTGGAACACCTCGCTGTTTCATCTGGCCTTTGTGTACCCGATTCTGTTCCTGACAGACTGGGGCATGGAAAAGGTTCTGCTGTAAAGGGAAGAGGCATATACTCCCAGACGGGGGTGGAAGAATGAAAAAGGATAGAAGCCTTCGGCATCGGATCGCCGGAGGCTTTTTGTATCTTGGACTAACAGCTGTTTGCGGAATATGGATGAGGGGATTTTGTATTCGCGTTATGCCGGAGAATCCGTTTCTGCAGGAGGGACGGATGGCTCTGGGGCTGGTGCGGGAAGCCGCCTTGGCAGAGATTCGCCGGATGCCCTATCGATTGCGCGATGGAAAACGAATCGTTTATGAGGACAGTTTTCTTGCCGAGAGAACCTATGGGGGGCAGCGCAAGCATTATGGTACGGATCTGATGGATCTAGACAATACACCGGGCGAAATCCCGATATATTCTATGACTTATGGCAGGGTGAGCCGGATGGGATGGAACGAGAAGGGAGGCTGGCGGGTTGGCGTCACATCCTCCGCCGGTATTTATTACTATTACGCGCATCTGGCGTCTTATGCCGAGAATCTGCATGTGGGAGATTTTGTAGAGCCTGGCAGCCTCCTGGGATATATGGGCGATTCCGGATATGGAACGGAGGGGACGACAGGTCAGTTCGCGACGCATCTGCATCTGGGGATCCAGGCGTATCCGGAAGCCGGGGATGTGGGGTGGATCAATCCGTATCCCTTTTTGCGGGGAAAAAAGAGTTGACAGAGTACCCGCGAAAAAGTTATAATGTGAGAAAACTTTTACTGAGGAGATAGAAGAATGAAGATTGATCAATTATTTCAGGATGGGAAAATAACATTATCTTTTGAGGTGTTTCCTCCGAAGACAACCGATAAATTAGAGAGTGTCAAGGCAGCGACGGAGAAGATTGCGGCGCTGCATCCGTCTTTTATGAGTGTAACCTACGGCGCGGGCGGCGGAACCAGCGATTATACGACGGCAATCGCGCAGAATATACAGAATACAGAACATGTGCCGACACTCGCGCATCTGACCTGTGTCTCTTCCAGTCAGGAGAAGATCGATCAACAGCTTCAGCTCCTGCAGAACAATGGAATTGAGAATATCATGGCGCTTCGCGGAGACATTCCGGAAGGAGCCCTTCCGCAGGAGGCGTGGAGTTTCCGGCACGCGTCCGAGCTGATCCGTCATATCAAAGAATATGGGGATTTTTGTGTCGGCGGCGCCTGTTATCCGGAAGGCCATCCGGAATCGGCCAACCAGCGGGAGGATATTCAGAATCTAAAGAAAAAGGTAGAAGCCGGGTGCGACTTTCTGACGACGCAGATGTTTTTTGATAACAACATCCTCTATAATTTCTTCTATAAGATCCGTGAAGCCGGGATTACAGTTCCGGTGGTAGCAGGAATCATGCCTGTTACCAATGGACGGCAGATCGCGAGAATCTGCCGGATCTCAGGCAATACCTTGCCGCCGCGTTTTAAGCAGATTATCGACCGCTTTGCGGATCGTCCGGCCGCGATGAAGCAGGCAGGAATCGCGTTCGCGACGGAGCAGATCATCGATCTTTTGGCCAACGGAGTGAATCACATCCATGTGTATTCGATGAATAAGCCGGATGTAGCGCGCGAGATTCAGGACAATCTGTCCGAGATCCTATAAGGAGGATTCTATGACAATTCGGGAAAAGATACGGCAAGGGTTCGTATATTTTGACGGCGGTATGGGTACCATGCTTCAGGCAAACGGCCTGCAGAGCGGAGAATTGCCGGAGCGGTGGAATCTGACGCATCCGGAGCAGATTACCCGGATCCACCGGGCATATGTGGAAGCCGGTTGTAATATTCTGAAGGTGAATACCTTTGGAGCGAATGTCTATAAATTCGGAGAAGAGCTGCCGGATGTGATTCACGCTGCATTTGAATGCGCAAGAAAAGCGGTACAGGGAGAAGACGTAGCGCTTGCGCTCGATGTCGGCCCTCTGGGAAAGCTCCTGAAGCCCTTAGGGAATCTGGATTTTGAAGAGGCCGTTCAGGCTTTTGCGCAAATTGTACGGCTGGGAGTAGAGAATGGAGCGGACCTCATCCTGATTGAGACGATGAACGATGCATATGAGACCAAGGCAGCGGTTTTGGCGGCCAAGGAGAATAGTACACTGCCGGTTTTTGTCACCAATGTTTATGATGAGCGGGGAAAGCTGATGACCGGCGCGGATCCGCTGGCGATGATTGCGATGCTGGAGGGACTCCGGGTAGATGCGTTGGGTATGAACTGTTCCCTGGGACCGGCACAGATGAAGGCGCTGATGCCGGAGTTCGCGCGGTACGCTTCTGTTCCGGTGATTGTCAATCCCAACGCGGGGCTGCCGAGAAGCGTGGATGGAAAAACCATCTATGATGTCGGTCCGGAGGAATTCGCTTCCCTGATGCGGGAGATTGCCGGAGAGGGCGCGCGGATCCTCGGCGGCTGCTGCGGCACAACGCCGGAATACATCCGGCAGATGATTGCGGCAACTTCCGATATGACGCCGCTTCCGCTGACAGAAAAGACAGATACTGTGGTCTCTTCATATACCCATGGAGTGCGCGTAGGGGACCGTACGATCCTGATAGGAGAGCGTATCAATCCTACCGGCAAGAAAAAACTGAAAGAAGCCTTAAAGAAGCATGATATTGCTTATATCTTGAATGAGGGATTGAAACAGGCCGATCAGGGAGCGGATGTGCTGGATGTCAATGTCGGACTTCCCGGAATCGATGAAGCGGAAGTCATGCAGGAAGCAGTCAAAGAATTACAGGCGGTAACGGATCTTCCGCTGCAGATCGATACATCCTCTCCGCAGGTATTGGAGAGAGCGATTCGGATCTATAATGGTAAGCCGTTGATCAATTCCGTAAATGGAAAGGAGGAGAGCATGGAGCAGGTGCTTCCTCTGGCGGCCAGATACGGCGGCGTATTGATCGCGCTTACGCTGGATGAACAGGGGATTCCCATGGATGCGCAGGGCCGGGTCGATATCGCCAAAAAGATTATGGAACGGGCAGCCGCTTATGGAATCGCGAAAAAGGATATTATCGTGGATCCGCTGGCGATGACGGTTTCGTCGGATCCATCCTCCGCGATGGTAACGCTGGAAGCCATTCGTAGAATCCGCCAGGAACTGGGGATGCATACTTCTCTGGGAGTATCCAATGTATCCTTTGGGCTTCCCAGGCGGGAGATGATTACCTCGGCCTTTTTTGCGATGGCCATTCAAAGCGGACTCTCCGCGGCGATCATGAATCCCGGGTCCGGAGAAATGATGAAAATCTACCATTGTTCCCAGGCTCTATTGGGACAGGATCCCAATTGTCAGGGCTATATCAGCTATGCGCAGAGTGTGCAGATCAGTGAAGTACAGAGCGCTACGGTACGGAGTGCCTCGGAACCGACCCGCCCGGAAGGATTGCGGGATTCCATTATCCGTGGACTGAAGGAAAAGGCCGCCGCGCAGACGCAGGAGCTTTTGCGGGAACGGGAGCCGATGAGTCTGATCAATGAAGAGATCATTCCGGCACTGGATATAGTAGGACAGGGATTTGAAAAGAAAACGGTTTATCTGCCGCAGCTCCTCATGAGTGCGGAAGCGGCCACCGCGGCTTTTGAAGTGATTAAAAAGAGCTTCGGCACTTCAGCACAGGAGAGTAAGGGAAAGATCGTTCTGGCGACGGTCCATGGCGACATTCATGATATCGGGAAAAATATCGTCAAGGTATTGCTGGAGAATTACGGCTATGAAGTGATTGATCTGGGCCGGGATGTACCGCCGGAAACGGTTGTGGAGGCAGCAGCGGAACACAAGGTCCGGATGGTCGGGCTGTCAGCGTTGATGACGACAACGGTGCCGGCGATGGAGGAGACGATCCGCCAGCTCCATGAAGCCCTGCCGGAGGTAAAGGTCGTAGTGGGCGGAGCTGTATTGACACCGGAATACGCTAGACAGATTCATGCGGATTATTATGGCAGGGATGCGATGGAGACGGTCCGGATCGCGGAAGCGATCTTTGGGGATACCACTTGATTTCTGGGATATTTTCCGGTATACTGACCCTATAGGATGCGAAAGGGGGATTTCGTATGAGATGTCCGTATTGCGGTTCAGAGGAGCTGAAGGTGATTGATTCCCGGTCTGCCGGGGATGCGGCCATCCGCCGGAGGCGGCAGTGCGAGGAATGCGGCAAGCGTTTTACGACATATGAAAAGATCGAGACACTGCCCTTGATGGTTGTAAAGAAGGACAACAGCCGGGAGGCTTTTGACAGAGATAAATTGATCAACCGTGTACTGCGTTCCGCGTATAAGCGGCCGGTCTCGGCGGCACAGATTGAAGAATTGGCAGACGATATCGAGAACGCGGCGCTGGAATCCATGAACCGGGAGATCACAAGCCAGGAGATCGGTGAGATGGTCATGGAGAGACTGCGCCAGTTGGACGAGGTCTCTTATGTGCGGTTCGCTTCGGTATACCGGGAGTTTAAGGATGTCAACTCATTTATGCAGGAGCTTCGAGGCCTGATGGATCAGCATCAGAAGAAGGAGAGCTGATCCATGCAGTGGGGAGAAGAACAGCTGGAGATCATTGGACACAGACAGGGCAATCTCCTGGTATCGGCCGCCGCGGGAGCGGGTAAGACGACGGTACTGGTAGAGCGGATTGTGCAGATGATTCTGGATCAGGAGAACGGAACCGATCTGGATCGGATGCTGGTTGTGACATTTACCAATCTGGCGGCCGGACAGATGAAGGAGAGGATTGCCCAGAGGCTGACAGCGGAGCTGCGGGAGCATCCGGAACAGGAGAGGCTGAAGAAGCAGCTGGCGCTTCTGCCGCAATGCTCCATCATGACAATTCATGCCTTCTGCCTGCAGATCGTGCGCCGTTACATTGCCCGGATTCCGGAACTGGATCCGGGATTTCGCGTGGGAGATGAGACGGAGACCGCTCTGCTTGCGCTGGATGTGCTGCAGGAGGTTGTCGCGAAAGCCTATGACGAGTACGATGCCGACCCAAAGTGCGCGACATCTGAAGATTTTGAAAGCATGGTAGAACAGTTCAGCGGTAAGCGGCAGGATCTCAATCTGGAGCCAACACTGTACCGAATCTATCAGTTTATGCAGAGCCTGCCGGATCCGTGGGGATGGCTGGAGACGGCTGTGGCCTCTGAGGAGGGGCCGCTGAAAAAGCCGTATGCCGGAGTCCTCAGAATTTTGAGGAACTTTCATAAGGCCTTTATGGAAGAAAAATGCAGCCGCGGCATTGTCGATTATAATGATTTTGAGCATTATGCGCAGCGGATTCTTTTGGAGGGGGATGCGCCTTCAGAGGCGGCTCGTGAGGTTGCCGCAGGATATGACGCGATTTTTATCGATGAATATCAGGACAGCAATGAGATTCAGGAGCGGATTCTGAATAGTATCGCCAAGAAGGACGCGGACGGTCAGACAGAGAATATCTTTATGGTTGGGGACGTTAAGCAGAGTATATATGGCTTCCGTTATGCGCGTCCTCAGCTTTTTATGCAAAAATTAAAAGACTATCATGAGCATTCAACACCAAAAAAGGTCTTTCTGCAAAAGAACTACCGCAGCCGGAGCGAGATTCTGGACGCGGTCAATTCCATCTTTGAGAGTCTGATGCAGGAGTCCTGCGGCGGAATTGAGTATTCTGAGGAACAGGCGCTGCGTGCCGGACGTCCGGCGCCGGAGCCGGAAGCGGATATGGAGGAATTCCGACCGGAGCTGGTCATTCTCCGCCCGGCAGAAGGGACGACCGGAGATAAGACAGAACTCGAAGCGGAATATGCCGCGGCGCGTATTGAGGAGATGCTGCGCCACGCATGGAAGTATGCGGTACGGGACGGCGATGGATTTCGCCCTCTGCGGGCCGGAGACATCGCGATTCTGCTGCGCTCAGCGAAAGAAGCGGGACCTGTATACCAGAAGGCATTGGAGCGGCGCAATATCCCGGCCTCTGCCGCGGTCAGCAACCGTTTTTTTGATACACCGGAGATTCGTCTGGTGTTAAACCTTCTGCGGATTATTGATAACTCGCTGCAGGACATTCCGCTGGAAGGTGTTCTGCATTCCCCATTGTTTGGTTTTTCCTCGGAGGAGCTGGCTCAGATCCGGACGGAGACTGATGGCAGCCTGACCTTTTATGAAGCGATGGAACGATATTCACAAGAGGGACAGGATTTGCTCTTGGTCAGCAGAATCCGGGAGTTTTATGGAAAGCTCGAGATCTGGAGAGAATGGAATGAGAGCCTGGCGGTTCATGAGCTGTTATTGAAGCTCTACCGGACCACCGGCCTGTATGAGTATGTAGGAGCGATGAAGGGCGGGACAAGACGGCGCGCCAATCTGGATCTGTTATTGACACGGGCAGAAGCCTTTGAACAGGGAATCTACAGCGGAGTCTTTCAGTTTTTACGCTTCATCGACCGTATGAAGGAAAAGGACCGGGATTATGAGGAGGCAGCGGAGCTGGCCGGACAGGACGCGGTACAGGTGCTGACGATTCATAAAAGCAAGGGATTGGAATTTCCAGTGGTTTTTCTGTGTGGTATGGGCAAACGCTTTCAGATGCGGGATTCACAGGGTTCCTTGCTGCTCCACCCGGAGATGGGGCTGGGGTGTCGGTATCTGGATCCGGAGACCATGATAGAGTACGAGACAGAACAATATAAGAGCATTCAGAAGGAAAAGGCACAAGAGACCTTGGCGGAGGAGATGCGGGTCCTCTATGTCGCCCTGACCCGTGCCAAGGACCGGCTGATTGTGACGGGCAACGGCCCGGCAGAAATGCCTCAGATGCCGGAGGAGGAACAGGCGTACCGGATGGAGCCGGAACAGGTCTGGAAAGCCAAAAGCTATATGGACTGGCTCTATGATATTGTAACCCAGAAAGGCGGCAGCCGCTGGAGAGTTCATATGGAGAACTATCAGGCGGAAGCTCCGGAGGAAACAGGGGAGACTTCCGAGGTGCGGGAGGAGACGGACCTCTGGTCCGAAGAGGAGCTGGACCAAAAGCTCTTATGGAGATATTCCGGCGAATGGAGAAATCACTTGCCGATGCTTTTGAGCGTCTCATCTCTGAAACGACCGCATACGGAGGAAGAGACGGTATCAGAGGTGATTCCGTGGGAGGAGCTGCTCCAAAAGGAGAGCCCGGATACGGAGTCTGTATCCGTTTATCGCGGAACGCATGGCGGTACGCTGTTTCATGAGGTGATCGCCCGTGCGGAGCTATCCAAGCTCTGTACAGAGTCCGGAATCAGGGAAGAGCTGGACCGTTTGGAAACACAGGGGATCTTGAGCCGGACGGAACGGGAGACCTTCCCGATGGAATGGCTGGAGAAGTTTACGGCTTCTTCACTCTATAAGCGTATGACGGACACTCACAGACTGTTGCGGGAAGAGCCGTTTATGTACGGTTATACGCCGGAAGAGCTTCATAAGGATGTGCCAGACTATGAGATCCCAGAGCAGGCTGACAATCAGGAGACCATTGTTGTGCAGGGCGTTATGGACGCGGTGTTTTTTGAGAACGGCGCCTGGATCCTGGTGGATTATAAGACGGACCGCTTCTTCCCGGATGCCGTCATGGAGATGTACCGGCGTCAGCTTACGATCTATGCCCATGCGTTGGAATCCATGACAGGGATTCCGATACGGGAAAAGATTCTGTATCAGGTTCGCAGTGGAACAGAATATTTTGTATAAAATCTGCGCATTCTAATCCCGGTATGGGAGGGTTAGAATGAAGCAGAAATTAAAGAGTGCGGTGCTTGGCGCCGCCGCAGGGGTTGTCAATGGTTTGCTGGGCTCCGGAGGCGGGACGATACTGGTCCCATTCATGCAGAAGAGCCTGAAGATAGAACAGCATAAGTCTCATGCGACGACGGTCGCGGTTGTGGCGCCGTTATGCCTTGTGAGCGCCATGTTCTATGTCGGCGCGCAGACGGTGGATTGGGGCGTACTGGCCGCGGTATCGGCCGGAGGGATCTTGGGCGGATATCTTGGAGCGAAGCTGTTGAACCGGATCTCCGGACGCTGGCTTCATATTCTGTTCGGCGGTCTGATGATCGCAAGTGCGGTGAGGATGCTGCTATGAACTGGGCACTCTATATGGCTGCAGGATGTGTATCCGGGATTCTGAGCGGTATGGGAATCGGCGGCGGAGTGCTGCTGATTCCGGCGCTGGTGATCTTTGGCTCTGTAGCGCAGCATAGTGCGCAGGGAATCAATTTGTTGTACTTTCTGCCGACAGCAGCGTCGGCTTTGTGGGTTCATCGCAAAAGCGGAAAGCTGGAAAAAAAGGTGCTTCCTGCGTTAATCCTGGGCGGGGTTGCAGGAGCCGTGGCGGGTGGCTATATCGCGACTCTTCTGGAGGCAGAGGTGCTGCGGAAGCTCTTTGGCGGATTTGTAGCCATCATGGGGATCTTAGAGATACGGAAGGGGAT
>CABUPM010000012.1 GCA_902493345.1 uncultured Eubacteriales bacterium
CAAGAACTCCATCAAGATCATCGGCGACAACACCGATATGTACGCACAGGCATATTTTGATTATGATTCCAAGAAGTCCGGCGGTGTGACCATGTCTCATCTGCGTTTCGGACATACTCCGATCAAGTCCACATACCTGATCCGTAAGGCTAACTTCGTTGCATGTCATAACCCGGCATACATCCGTAAGTATAACATGGTTCAGGAACTGGTAGACGGAGGCACCTTCCTGTTGAACTGCGCATGGGATGCTGAGGCGCTGGAGACGCATCTGCCGGGTCAGGTTAAGAAGTTCATCGCTGAGCATCATATCAAGTTCTACACCATCGACGGTGTTAAGATTGGTATCGAGACTGGAATGGGACCGACTCGTATTAATACGATTCTGCAGTCCGCGTTCTTCAAGCTGGCGAATATCATTCCTGAGGACAAGGCAATCGAGCTGATGAAGGCTGCTGCTAAGGCAACGTACGGCCGTAAGGGCGACGATGTCGTTATGAAGAACTGGGCAGCGATCGAAGAAGGCGCAAAGCAGGTACATGAGGTTCAGGTACCGGAGAGTTGGAAGGATTGCGAAGACGAGGGCCTGGATTTCGTACAGGTAACCGGCGATCGTAAGGATGTTGTTGACTTTGTAAATAACATTCAGGCTAAGGTAAATGCACAGGAAGGAAATACTCTGCCTGTATCCGCATTTAAGGATTATGTAGACGGCTCTACTCCGTCCGGATCTTCTGCTTTCGAGAAGCGCGGTATCGCGGTAAATGTTCCGGTATGGACACCTGAGAACTGTATTCAGTGTAACTTCTGTTCTTATGTCTGCCCGCACGCTGTTATTCGTCCGGCCGTTATGACCGAGGAAGAAGCAGCTAAGGCTCCGGCAAACACCAAGAAGGTACCGATGACTGGTATGCCGGGATATTACTTCGCGGTTACCATCTCCGCTCTGGATTGTACCGGATGCGGATCCTGCGCAAATGTCTGCCCGGGTAAGAAGGGTGAGAAGGCGCTGGTAATGCAGGGCCTTGAGGCGAACAGAGCTGAGCAGGATGTATATGATTATGCTCAGACGCTGGCTGAGAAGCCGGAAGTCCTGGCTAAGTTTAAGGATACAACCGTTAAGGGCAGCCAGTTCCATAAGCCGCTGCTGGAGTTCTCCGGCGCATGCGCAGGTTGCGGCGAGACCCCGTACGCTAAGCTGGTAACTCAGCTGTTCGGCGATAGAATGTATATTGCCAACGCAACCGGTTGTTCTTCTATCTGGGGTAACTCTTCTCCGTCTACTCCGTATACGGTTAACGCAAAGGGACAGGGCCCGGCATGGTCCAACTCTCTGTTTGAGGATAACGCTGAGTTTGGTTATGGTATGTTCCTGGCTCAAAAGGCTCTGCGTGCAGGCCTGAAGGAGAAGGTTGAGGCTGTAGCCGCTTCCGAGAACGCGTCTGAGGAAGCTAAGGCTGCCGCTCAGGAGTATCTGGATACCTTTAATAACGGTTCCACCAACGCTGCTGCTGCAGACAAGCTGGTTGCCGCTATTTCCGGATGCGATTGTGAGACCTGCAAGGAGATCGTTAAGAACAAAGACTTCCTGGCTAAGAAGTCCCAGTGGATCTTCGGCGGTGACGGATGGGCCTATGATATCGGATTCGGTGGTCTGGATCATGTGATCGCTTCTGGTCAGGATGTAAATATCCTGGTATTCGATACTGAGGTTTATTCCAATACCGGCGGTCAGTCTTCCAAGTCCACCCGTACCGGTGCGATCGCGCAGTTTGCTGCGGCTGGTAAGGAGACCAAGAAGAAGGATCTGGCTGGCATTGCCATGAGCTATGGCTACGTATATGTAGCACAGGTAGCAATGGGCGCCGATTATAATCAGTGCCTGAAGGCCTTCCAGGAGGCTGAGAGCTACAACGGACCGTCCATCATCATCGCGTATGCTCCGTGTATCAACCATGGTATCAAGAAGGGCATGAGCAAGGCGCAGACAGAGGAAAAGCTGGCTGTAGAGTCCGGATACTGGAACAACTTCCGCTTTGATCCGCGCAAGGCTGCTGAAGGCAAGAATCCGTTCAGCCTGGACAGCAAGGCTCCGACAAGCGATTATAAGGAGTTCCTGATGGGTGAAGTTCGTTATGCATCTCTGGCTAAGGCGAATCCGAGCAGAGCTGAGAAGCTGTTTGGCAAGTCTGAGTCTGAGGCGGTTGCGAAGTATGCATATCTGCAGAAGCTGCAGAAGATGTACGCACCGGATGAGGCGTAAGCACAATTTACAGATTACAATATCGGAAAGTCCATATGGACTTTCCGATATTTTTTTGCTATAATGAAGGCAACAATACTGAATCCGGGGGCAAACAGCATGAAAGGATATCGTATATTTCGAAATACAGAGTGGACGGGAGATTTCGGACGTCCGACAGAGATTGCGGTAGAGAATCTGAAGCGTGATATGTCGCAGGTACTGACCGCCGATGGTCCTAAGCGCTGCATACAGTTATTGACAGACGCGGGCATAGAGGCGGAAGGCTGGAGAATCGAATCGGAAGAAAAATCACTGCGGATCTATGCGTCAGAAGAATTGGGCTGGGTCTACGCGCTGTACTATATCAGTGAGCATTTTCTGGGAGTAGCGCCCATGTGGTTCTGGAACGATCAGGAGCCATTGCAGAAGGAGTGTGCAGTGATTCCGGAAAGAGTTCTGCATTCCACACCTTGCCAGGTACGTTACCGCGGCTGGTTTATCAATGATTTTCAGCTTTTGATGGGATGGACGGAACACTACCAGTCCGAAGAATATGTCTGGGCCAGAATCTATGAGACTGTTCTGCGGCTTGGCGGAAATATGATGATCACAGCCTCCTACAGAGATCTGGAGCGGGCGAAGGAGCTCCTGGCGGAGTATGGAATGTATATCTCACATACACATAATGAGGCATTGGGCGCGGAGAACTTTTCAGTGCGCTGGCCCAAGCTGGTGGCTTCTTATGATAAATATCCGGAAAAATTCGAGGAGCTGTGGCGGGAAGCCGTGGTGCGCCAGAAGGATTATCGGCTGATATGGGCTGTTGGATACCGGGGACAGGGAGACTGCAGCTTCTGGGAAAGCGATCCATCGTATGATACGGATGCCAAACGGGGAGATGCGATCGGCCGCGTCATTCGGCGTCAGATGGAGATCGTCCGGGAGTATGTCAAGGATCCGGTGTTTTGCACCAATCTATACGGAGAGATGACAGAGCTGTACCGTAACGGAACGCTTGTGCTGCCGGAAGAAGTGATCAAGATCTGGGGAGACAGCGGATATGGTAAGATGGTGTCCCGGCGTCAATGCAATCTCGATCCCAGAACGGACGCTATGCCGCGCAAAGGAACAGGGAAAAATGGGATGTATTATCATGCTTCTTTCCACGATCTACAGGCTTCTAATCATCTGACGATGAGTCCCAATCCGGCGGAGTTTCTGGCAAGGGAGCTGGAAGAGTGCTTTGAGAATGGCGGAGATGACTATCTGATTATCAATTGCGGAAGTGTAAAGCCTCATATCTATACGCTGGATCTGATGGCTAAGCTCTGGAGAGACGGCAAGGCGGATGTTCAAGCGCACGCGGCAGAATACGCGAAAACATATTATGGTGCGCATTGGCAGAAAATCGGTGAATTGCTTCCGAGATTTGCGGAATTGACGCCGCAGTATGGCCCGCATACGGATGAACGGGGCGGAGAGCAGCTCTACCACTATAATGCAAGATACTTGGTGCAGGCGCTTATGGCAGGACGTACGGAGAAGGGAGTGCAGGCACTCTTCTGGTTGGCCGGGGACGTACCGCTGTCGGAGCAGGCAGCCAAGATCGAGAAGATCTGTGAGAGCGCGATGGAGCGAAGCGATGCTTATTATAAGGAGTGCGAGGCGCTTTTGGAAGAGCTTCAAGGGACAGAGCGCAAATTGTATGAAGAGTCTTTCTGGGTGCAGGTTGAGCTGCAGAATAGTGGACTGCACGGATTATATCATATTTGCCGTGCGGTGCAGGAGAAGATTGCCGGATACGGCTCCCGAGCGTTTGTTCACGCATGGAAGGCCGGAAAATATTATCGCCGCGGATATGAGTGTATGCAGGAGATGTCCCGCGGCAAATGGAAAGGGATCTATGATCAGGATAGTCTGACGAATGTAGAGATTACCTGCATTACGGCGGATGTTCTGCGCGGGTGGCTTCGAATCTGCGAAGAGGGAGAGTACTATACCGGATGGGAAAAGGAATACCTGATGGATCCGGATGACCAGAGAATTATCGGAAGCTTTAATATCTACAAGGCGCTGTCTGATGACGAGCTGGCGCAGGGAATGCTGGACAAGTACAGTCAATTAGGCGGACAGTGCAAATATATGGTGCAGTAAACCGCTGAAAATAAAGGGAGGGTATAGAATGGATTGGATTCATATGCAGGTGGATTCTGAGGCGGCCAGAACACCGCTGCCTCTGGATGTGTTGGTTCCGGACGCGGAACAGAAGGGACCGTACAAGGCAGTATTTTTGCTGCATGATCTGGCGGGCAATAACACTTCGTGGATGCGGAGCGTTCCGTTAGAGAGGTATCTGGGAGAGATGGGAGCGGTACTCGTAATGCCGTCCTGCCTCAACAGTTTTTATGTGAATATGTATTATGGATATGATATGCAGGATTATCTGGTCCGGGATTTGGTCAGAATGTGCGAGACCTGGTTCCGGATGGACGCGCGGCGTGAAGCCCGGCTGATTGCCGGAATCGGAATGGGAGGCTATGGAGCGGTCCATACCGCGCTGGCCGCGCCGGACGTGTTCGGAGCCGCCGTCTCTATCGACGGAATGCTGGATCCGGGGCGTTTCTATGATTCTCCGCTGCCGGCCATTAAGATGGAGGATGTATTCGGACCCAAGGAATACTATGAGCGCAGTCCGCATAAGCTGGCCAATGCTGCGGCCGCTCTGGCGCATAACCCGGCGAACCATCTGTATCCGGAGATCACGCTCTGCGGAGAAGGAGACGGACAGGAAGAGCTGCTGCAGGCGCTCCGTGAATCCGGAATCCATGCGGAAGCTGCTTATGATGAAGATCCGATGGCTGTACTGGCAGAGAAAGTGAGGTTGATGTAAGATGGCATATATGGAGCTGAATCTGTATTCGCGTGTACTGAACCTGGATATTCCGGTTTCGATGATTCTGCCTCAGCGGCCAGAGGAGCCGCTCAAGACGATCTGGCTGTATCACGGTTCTACCGGAGACCATACATTATGGGCACGGTATACGAATCTGGAACGGTACGCAAGGGAAAGAAACCTGGCGGTTGTGATTCCGACAGCACATAAATCCATGTTTACCAATATGGTCCATGGTCAGGAATATGGCACTTTTCTGGGAGAAGAGCTGGTCGCGAGGCTGCGTCAGATTTTTCCGTGCCTGTCCGAACGCAGGGAAGATAACTATGTGGGCGGATTGTCCAACGGAGCCTATGGCGCGTTCCGTATCGGACTGCGTTATCCGGAGACATTCAGCGCAATCGGAGCGTTTTCCGGCGGAGATGCGGGAGACCAGTATTTTACCGATGACGGCACATACCGTGGCCGCCGTCATGTACTGGTCTTTGGCGAGGGCTGCCCGGCAGAGAGCGAGCATGGCGTAAAATACCTGGCGCGGCGGCTGACGGAGGCGGGCGGACCTTTCCCGCGGATTTATCATGCGGCAGGCGCGCTGGAGCCGTCCGGGAGCGGCGACGGCCTGACTTCGTTCTTTAAGGATTTGCCGTTTGAATACAAGTTTGAGGTCTTTCCGGGAGTGGCACATGAGTGGAAGCTGTGGGATCAGGCGGTGTACCGTTATATCAATGATTTCCTGGGCATCCACCCTGTAACGGAGAGGTATTATCTCTAAAGCTGCTGAAGGTAGGCGGTCGGTGTCAGACCGGTAAATTTGCGGAACACCTGGCTGAAATACTGAGGGTTATTGCCGTAGCCTACCCTTTGCGCGATTTCATAGATCGTGTACGAGTGTTCCTGAAGCAGGGAAACAGCCTGTTCAATGCGGATTCGATTCAAAAATGCGGAATAGCGTTCTCCGGTCTGGCGGAGAAACTGCTTGCTGACATAATCCACATTCATAAACAGCTGATTTTCTGCGATCCATTTTAGGGTCAGATCGGGGTCTTGATAGTGTGTTCGGGTATAAGTGATGCACTGTTCGATAAAGTGACTGGAGGCATGAGTGGGGGCGTATTGCACGCCCCTTCTTTTTTTATTGTTGCGGCATTCTTCAGCTGTTTGAGACAGTACATCGATCAGCTGACAGGGGTGACTGGGCTTCAATAAATAGTGACGGACACCATAGAGCATAGCCTTGCGGGCGTATTCAAATTCTCCGTAACCGGAGAGAATGATAAAGCAGATCTCGGGATTAAAGGCGTGTGCGCGTTCGATCAATTCGAGGCCGGAGAGTCCGGGCATACGAATATCAATCAGGCAGAGGTCCGGATTTTCATCGATGATTACATCCAGGGCTTCCAGACCGTTTTTGCAGACACCGATCAGATCCAATCCCAGGGCCTGCCAGGGAATACTGGAAGAGATCGTTTCACGGATGATTTTTTCATCGTCAGCAATCATACATTTTAACATGAGCATCCTCCTGTTCTATGGATCAGGTCATAGGTAGAAATGGCAGCAGGATCTCGACAACAGCCATTTCGTTTTGGTTGTAAATTTTAATGCCGTATTGTTCGCCGTAAGTAAGCTGAATCCGCTGCTGGATATTGTTCAGGCCAATGCCGAAACCGTGAGCAGGACCTTTCTGATGGAGCTGATCGATTGTATCACAGGAAAAGGCGGAACCTGTATTGCGGACATAGATCCGGATGAATGGCTTTTGAACGAGGATTTCTACAGTGATTTCGCAGGCATCAATCATTTCTTCTAATGCATAACGGATCGCATTTTCCACCAGGGGTACCAGGGTCATCTTGGGCAGTTGGCAGTGAAGAACTTCCTCTGGAGCCGACAGATGAAAAATCAGACGGTCGGCATAGCGCAGCTGTTGAATGCTGATATAATCCTGCAGAAGCCCCAGTTCCTGACGAAACGTCAGAATCGAGGAGTCAGACAGGCTGGAACGCAGGATGTTGCCCAGCGCATGGACAATGCTGGGAATATGCTCTTCTCCGGCAGCCTGAGCGTACCATGTGATGGATTCCAAAGTATTGTAGAGAAAATGCGGATGAATCTGATGCTGTAGATCTCGCAGCTTGGCATCCCGAATCAATAGCTGCTTGACATAATTGTCATTGATCAGAATTTGTAGGCGGCTGGCCATAGTATCCAGCTGTTCGTGGGCTTCTCCCAGTTCATCGTGACGGCGGGAGTAGTCATAACCATAGTCACGCGGTTCAAATTGTCCTAGACTGTAGGCGTCCATTTTTTGTCGAAGCGTACTGAAATGCACAGTGATTCCTCTTAGAATATAGTTTGCCGCAAGGAAAATGCAGCAGGAAGAGATTAGAATGATTGCGACAACAGTTCCGCGGAGTAGGCGGAAGGTATGGGAAACAGTAGCATAGGAGACAAGATAATAATAATTCCAATTCAAAAATCCTGCGTTATGAGAAACAGAGAAATAGGGTTCGCCATCTACAGATACAATGCCGTAATCTCTCTTCAACTCACGCAGCGCGGGAAGGAGCGATTCGCTGCCGGGCGTACTGGAGAAGCAGGCAGTCTGATCCGGCGAGGCCAGAAGCAGACGGGGCGATAGAGAAGCGTTGGAGGCAGCCAAGTCTTTGAATAGCCTCGGGATATTGATCCGCAAGACAATGGTTCCGAGGGGCTGGAAGGCAAAGCGGTCAATTCGCCGGATGAAACGGCTCATATAGAGGCCTTCTGGATCTTCCGGGTTAAGTGACAAGCAGGTGGAGCCTGGATGCTCAGAAGCAGCTGCCATAAAGGTCTGGGCGGTTTCCGGTGAGAGTGTGGCGGATATGGGATAATACTGTGCATAACGGAGCTGGCGATCACCATAAAAGATAGAGATAAAAGAAACATAGGGCGCGGCATCACAATAATCGGAGAGCGTCCGAAGAAGAGAAGCAGCCACAACTGAATCAGAGGGGGTTCGGGTCCACTGCCGTAAGGTATTCAAAAAAGAACTGTCGGATAATAGAAGGGAGAGAAGATCCTCAATAGAGGAAAGCGTAGTGTTAAAACGTTCCGCGCCATAATGCAGCGCTTCGGAGGTTGAGTTGTACAAGAGTTTATTCGACTCCTGCTGTTGTAGGGAAAGCGCAAGCAGAGCAAAAAGGTTGCTGCAAAATATGCAAAGAATCAGAAGCAAGGAAAGCTTGGAACGAATAGTACGAAAATGTGCCATAGAAGAACCACTCCTGTGTATAATTTAAACATATTATACAATGCATTCTGGAAAATGAAAAGAGATATCTGTGAAAAAAGACTGTTTTTTGTTAGAGAAAGTCGGTTTTTACTATTCATTTTTACCAAACCAGACAATATAATTAAAAATAAAGAAAAAAGGAGGGAAGAACAGTGGGAAAAAGTTCGAGAACACGATATTGGCAAAAACTGCGGAACGATATTTTTCGGGACCGATGGTTGTATCTGTTGATTCTGCCGGGAATTGTCTGGTATCTGATCTATCGGTATCTGCCCATGGCCGGATTGAGCCTGGCGTTTCACGAGTACGATATCAAGGGCGGAATGTTCAGCGGAGAGTATGTAGGTTTCAAATATTTCCACTATATATTTTTTGAACATCGGAATTTTTGGCAGTTGGTACGCAATACTCTGCTGATCAATGTATATAAATTAATCTTCTATTTCCCTGTGCCTATCTTATTTGCCATGTTCCTGAATGAGATTCTGAGTGATGGGTATAAGCGGGTATTGCAAACGCTGATCTACTTGCCGCATTTTGTATCCTGGGTTGTATTCGGCAGTATTATCATCACATTTTTGAACCCTTCTGAGGGAATCGTAAACCAGATTATCCAGATCTTTGGAGGAAAGCCTATTTTTTTCCTGAGTGATCCCAAATATTTTCGTGGTATTGTTATTCTGTCGGATATTTGGAAAGAAGCTGGATATGGGACGATCATCTATTTGGCGGCAATCACCGGGATCGATCCCGCACTCTATGAGGCAGGCAAGATCGACGGTGCGACACGCTGGCAGGCTATGCGGTATATCACACTGCCCTGTATCTCGGAGACAATTGTTGTCATGCTCCTGCTCGATATCGGACGAATCATGAATGTGGGATTTGATCAGATCTATGTGTTGGCCAATAGCGCTGTCTATAGCACAGGCGATGTGATCAGCACCTATGTATATCGGCTTGGCATCGGAAATGGCCGGTTCAGTCTGACGACCGCTATCGGTTTGTTCCAGTCCGTCATTGGATTTGTTATGATCGTAAGCTGCAATGCCCTGAGCCGCCGTTTTGCGGATAAAGGTCTGTGGTGAGGAGGTGCGATATGAAGAAAAAGAAGCATATCAAGGGGACGGTGGACGGTGTTGTGATCACAAGCTATATCGTGATGACGATATTCGCAGTTTTATGTTTTTTCCCGTTTTATTATATTTTTGTCGCCTCTATCAGCGATCCGGAACGGGTGCGGGAGGGAGCGATGATTTTGTATCCGCAGGGCTTTTCTCTGGAAGCCTATAAGGTCACGCTGATGCATGCAAGATTCTATTCCTCGCTCAGAGTGTCTGTGGTCCGTACACTGCTTGGTACACTGCTGGGAGTGGCCTTTTCCAGTGCGCTGGCTTATGGAATTTCCAGACCGTATTTGCGGGGACGGAAAGGGTTGACATTATTCCTGGTTTTTACCATGCTTTTTAACGGCGGGATGATTCCTACTTACCTGGTGGTACGCTATACGGGATTGATAGATACACTATGGGCGCTGATTATTCCCAATATGATCAATACGTTTAATGTGATTGTACTGATCAATTTCTTTCGGGCGGTCCCGGCGGAGCTGGAGGAATCCGCTAAAATTGATGGAGCCAATGATCTTATCATCTTTGTCAGGATTATGATTCCGGTGGCTATGCCGTCGATTGCAACGATTACATTGTTCGTTGCGGTGTACCATTGGAATACGTTGATGGATGGAATTCTCTATATCAATACATCATCAAAAAAGCCATTGCAGGTATATCTTAATGATATCGTCGTCGCGGGTCAGACAGAAGATATGTTTCAGGATTCCGCCTCACGGTGGATGCCGACGCTGTCACTGAAGACGGCCACCATTTTTGCCTCTACACTGCCGATTCTGATCGTATACCCCTTTTTACAGAAGTATTTTGTAAAGGGTGTCATGGTCGGTTCAGTGAAAGGATAAATCATTTACAGGAAAGGAGCAGTAACATGAAAAAAGGGATGACGTGGATGCTGATCGTAGTTCTGCTGCTGAGTATGGCGGCAGGATGCAGCCGAACGCAGCAGGAGGGGAGCAAGACGGAAGGCTCTAAGGCGCAGCAGACCTCTAGAGAGGAACAAAGCGGTCCGGTTGATGACAAGCCGATCGCACTGAGCTTTCTGTGTCAGATTAATGTAGATACAGAGGGATATGATGTCAACGATAATCCGTATATTAATTATATTCGGGAAGCCAATCACCTGGATATTACCGTGATCAGCGAGAGCGCGGATTATGCCAGTAAGGTAATGACGGTCATGTCATCCGGAGCTTTGCCGGATTATGTACAGCTGACCAAGGCACTGTACTTCCAATTTGCGGAGCAGGGAATCCTGCAGCGGCTGGATGAAATGTTGGACGAATCCGAATATCCGCATCTGATGTCCGGCATCGGTCAGGAAGAATGGGAGTATTCTAAGGTGAACGGAGAAATCTATGGTGTACCGTTTGTTCGGTACGATACGACGCCTTACATCTCCTATGCAAGGAAAGACTGGCTGGATAAGCTGGGGATTGATCCGGAGTCGCTTAAGACAGTAGAAGACTACTATAATATGCTGCATGCCTTTACTTACGAAGATCCGGACGGTAATGGAGTAGATGATACCTACGGACTGTCCAGTTGTACCGGAGGCAATGCGATGGGAAGCGTTGCCGAACGGTATATGGGAATGCTCTTCCAGGACGCATTTGACGCGGCCAAAATTCAGGTCGTGGACGGAGAAGTGTTACCCAACTATGTTTTGGATGGTTATAAGGATTATCTGAAGTTCCTGGCAAGACTGTATGAGGACGGGATTATTGTACCGGATTATATCACTAAGACACAGAAGCAGACAGAAGAAGAGTTCAAAAACGGAAAATTCGGCGTGCTGAACCTGTTCTGGTCCTTGTCTGGATTGAATGAAATGCGGGATACCCTGTATCCGTTGGCGCCTCCGGAAAAGGTAGATGGTTCCGGACAATCCAAGTATGTGTACCAGACTCCGATTCGTCATTATATTGGAATTACGGAGCAGTGCGAACATCCGGAAGCGGTTCTGGCGCTTTATGATTGGTCAGAAACGGATGAAGGATCCGTCTATGTGCATGCGGGCGTTGAAGGATGGGATTACGACCGAGTAAACGGAGAGATCGCGATCCGTGAGGAGCGCGTAGGGAAGAACTGGGCGTGGAGGTTCCTGACATTGGGACATCAGAAGTCAGATGTAGATGAGGAGCTGCTTCCGATTCTTACACAGTCCTGGGGTGAGACAGCGATTGCGCAGTTGAAGCTGTCGGAAAACTATGGAGTGAATGACGCAATCTATGTGGCATCCCCGGTATTCGCAGAGCTGGCAGATTATGATCTGGATACCTATGTGGCACAATATAGAGATCAGGCTGTCATGGATCAGGTAGATATTGACACGACATGGGAGAAGTATGTGAGTGACTGGCGCGCATCCGGCGGAGATGTCTGGGTTAAGCTGTATACGGACTGGTACAACAGTACGAAAAAATAAGGAGAAACATATGATTACGCTATTACAGGATGATTTTCAGGAGTTTTCTATTGGCGGATTCCCATATGATCCAGAGCATTCCGCAATGGGGGAATATCATTATTACCCGGTTCAGGGATTTACCGGACAATGGTACGATCCGATAACAGGTTCTGCTTACCGCGGGCCTTCGTGGATTGTAACAGAGGATAGAGGGACACATTACATGGAGCAGACTCGGTTGTCTGCTCCGGGTCCCAGTGTTTCCTGTCCGACACTTGTAGCGGGGGAGAAGGACTGGAAAGACTATTCTGTTTCCGTTCAGATGCGACCGATGACGATTCAAGAGCGGACAGGAATTCTTTTTCGCTATCAGACCAGTCTAGCACACTATTGTTTTTGTGTGGAAGAACAGAAGGCAAGGATTCTAAAGGTGGACAAGGATAAAACGGAGGTCCTTGCCGAGACCCCGTATGCGTATGACAGTGATCATCTATATCGGCTGGAAGTCCGCTGCAAAGGAGATACCTTCCGGGCTTCAATTGACGGACAAGAGGTTCTGGCTGCGCAGGATGTAACGTATGATGCGGGTTGTATCGCGCTTGCGGCCTATATGCCGGCACAATATACGGATGTGTTGGTTCAGGCGGAAGAAGCAGAGAGGGAGCGGCTGGTCCTGGAGCGAAGAAAACACGAGGAGAGACTGGCACAGAAAAGAGCCTCTTATGCACAGCCCAGTCTTTGGAAGACCATTGACCTTAAGAATTTCGGCGCGGGCCGTCAGATTCGATTCGGACATCTGACGGGAACACAGGAAATGTTTTTTGTAATCGCCCAGCATCAAAAGAGGGTTTTCAAGGATAGATATTCGAATATCAGTTGTCTGACGGCAGTGAGTGTAGATACGGGTAAGGTTTTGTGGCAAAAAGGCGAGCCTTCTGAACTCAAGGAACATCAATATTTAACAGCGGATCTGCCATTTCAGATCTATGATATTGACGGAGACGGAATCGATGAGGTGATTCTTGCAAGGAATTTCCGACTGATGATACTGGACGGACGTGACGGCAGCATTAAAAAGGAGGCTCCTACGCCGATACAGGATGATCCGCCGGAGCAGCTGTGCGGAATTGAGTTTGGCAAACATGCTTTTGACCGACTGAATGTGGACGCGATTCGTATCGTCAACGTATCCGGAAGCGCAAGGCCGGGAGAGATCCTGATCAAAGATCGCTATAGCCGATTGTGGATCTATGATTCGGATCTGAAGCCGATCTGGAAGTTTACACATAATAATACAGGACATTTTCCGTATGCATATGATTATAACGGAGACGGCCGGGATGAGATCTTCAGCTGTTACAATATGATTTCAGCGGAAGGAAAGCTGGAATGGGAGCTGCCGATTGATCGGGATCATACGGATGAGATCATCGTAGGTCCTATGGATCCGGATCGGGATGAGGTGATTGCCATTGTCTCCGGTTGGGAAGGCTTTATGATCGTGGATAAGCAAGGCAAGATTTTGGTTCGCGATATCAACGGGCATGGACAGAGAATCAGTACCGGAAACTATTGTCCAGAGCGGCGAGGAATGGAAATCTGTACGACGACCTATTGGGGCAATCAGGGAATCCTTTATCTCTATGACTGCAAGGGACGGGAGATCTGGCATCAGGAACCCTCCAGCAACGGAAATATCATTGCTCCGGTCAACTGGATGGGTGACGGAACAGAATTGATTTTGCTGAATGGAAGCGTCCGCTGGGGCGGAATGTTGGACGGGGAAGGAGACAGAGTCGTACTCTTCCCGGATGACGGACATCCGGAACTTTGTGCAGAGGTCATCGATTTGACAGGGGATGCAAGGGATGAGATCGTGCTGTGGGATGAGAAAAAGATGTATATCTACACACAGGATCGGCCTTGTGCGGTACAGGATAAGGAATATCGGCCGGATAAATATCCGCATTATAATGCCTCTAATTATCGAGGAGAGTATTCGTTCCCAAGATGGGTTGAGAAGTAAAAAAGAGGCTCTGCCGCACATTCACGCGGCAGAGCCTCTTTAGAATGGAAATACTTTTTAATTTTCGGTTGCTTTGATCTCTACGGTTCGTCCGCCGAGATTTTCATAAATACGGTGCGAGATGGAGAGGACAGTACGGCCTTCAGATGCGCGGCGCAGTGCGTTTAGCACACGGGCTTCCGTCTCAGCGTCCAGATTGGCTGTGATCTCATCCAGAAGCAAGACCGCGGGGTTAGCGGCCGCGGCACGGGCAATGGACAGCAGCTGCCATTCACCTTGTGAAAACATGCTTTCTGTGCATATGGTAGCATAGCCATCGGGAAGGGACTGGATTGTCTCATCAATTCCGGTGAGTTTCGCGGCGTTTATGGCCATCTCTTCAGTAATAGATGTGTTAGACAGCGTAATCTGATCGAGAACCGTACCCGGTACGCGGGAAAAATGCTGTTCTACACAGGCGATGCAGGAGCGGCGTTCGTGGTCCGTGATATCCGCAACATTCACGCCTCCAATGGTAATTGTACCGGTTTCTGGTTTGTAGAGTCCCAGCAGCAGACGGAATACCGTGCTTTTTCCGGCGCCGGTTCTGCCGACCAGCATGACCTGTTCGCCTTCCTTGACGGTCATGGAGAAGTCGCGCAGGACCGGCTGTTCTGCGTAGCCGAAGGTTACGTGGGACAGGACAACATCGCCGCGCGCAGCTTCTTTTCGTTCCGGTGGGATGCTACGCTCCGGTTGGTCAAGAAACGCGTCGATTCGCTTGACTCCCGCCATTGCTGACTGAATTGTCTGGATTTCCATTCCGAGGCTTTCAATAGGGGCAAAGATACGGGATATGTAGTTGATAACGGCGACGGAAGTACCGACAGACATACCGAAGAGTGTCAGGATCTGAGGATTGCCGGAAGCGGAGAGCAGCATGACAATACCGACGACCAGGGCGTTCAGCAGAAGCACCACGGGAGAATAGATGGCGTCATAGAAGTTGGTCTTTTCCACGGCGGCATAGCTTTCACCGATACGGAGGTCATAGCGGCGCTCCATATACTCCTCCAGACCGAGGGCACGGATAGTCCGGATGTTATGCAGAGTTTCCGGCACCTGTCCGGCAACTGAGGCGACAGCACGGCGGTTTTCAAGTTGGGCGGCAAGCATTCTCTTCTGTACATGACGTGTGAAAACAGCGAAGAGCGGAAGAACCACCAACAGAACGAGCGCAAGGCCTGTGTTTTTGACTGCGATGACCGCCAGGATGGAAAGAATTCGGCAGGCGTCCGCCACCATACTGATGATGCCGGAAGTAAAGAGGGCTTCCACGGTATCAACATCGCCCGAAAAACGTGCGGCGACTTCACCGGGATTTTGCGCGACCAGAGTACTTGCCGGCAGACGGATGAGTTTCTGCGACATTTCGGAACGCAGAGCGTGGGTCATTTTCTGACCGAAAAGTACAAGCAGCGTTTCCTGCGCTGAGGATAGGACTCCTTCTAATGCAAGGCTTCCGAAGTAGAGGAGTACGGCGGCAAATGTCAGAGGGATTCCTCCGCTCAGATGATCGATGACACCGGCCAGCAGCAACGGCGGAATTAGGGATGCGACGACGGAAGCCGCCACACACAGAATGGTTCCTACAGTGAGAAAACGGTGCGATATGGCTGCGGTTCGAAGCGCTGTAAATACTCCTTCTTTATTTCTCTTCTTCATGCTGTTCACCTCCTGTTTGACTTTCATAGAGCCGACGGTATGCCGGAACGGCTGTCATCAGTTCGTCATGTGTACCAACAGTCGTTTTTCCATCCGCCATAAAGACGATCTTCTGCATCTGCGGGAAATGGTATAAGCGGTGAGAGATCAGGAAAACGACTTTATCCTTCGCATAGTCGCGCAGATTGGCAAAGACGATGTCCTCTGTCTTACGGTCCAGCGCAGAGAAGGGATCGTCCAATATCATCACCGGACGCGGATGCGCCAGTGTTCTTGCCGATGCGAGGCGCTGTGCCTGACCGCCGGAGAGCCGTATGCCATTGTTTCCGACAACGGTTTCCGTACCGTCTTCCATGGTCAGTACTTCATCCTTCAACGCGGTTGCCGCCAGATACGGCATTGCGTCCTGCTCGCTGCCACAAAGTACATTATTCAGTACCGTATCGGTGCTGAGCTCTGGGTCATGACCCAGATAACCAATTGTCTCAGCAATTTCGCGTGATGTGAGGTCGGAAAGTTCTCTTTTGCCGAAGCGGACGGAGCCGCCATACGATGATTCGCAGAGGAATACCCTTCCGAAAGCGGATTTGCCGCAGGCGACGGGACCGGTTACACCGATGATATCACCAGGATGGGCCTTCAGTGAAAGCCCAGAAAAGATCGGCTCATCTCCGTATGCAAAGGACAGATCAGTAAGCGTCACATCGTTAGGTTCCGCTATCGCAAGCGGCCGCAGCGGCTCCGGTGATTTCATCAGCGGCATGATCCGCTTCCAGGAAACCTCAGCTTTTTGCACGGAATTAAAGAGCTTGGCGACTTTGGAGGACTTGACGGTCAGCTTGGTAAAGCAGGAGAGGAAGGTCGTGAACGCAGCAACATCCCAGGCGCTCCAGCCGGTTCCAAGAACATTCTTGGCTCCGAACCATAGGATGAATAATACCCCGGCGCCGGAAGCTGCCAGATACAGAGGCGGCAATGCGGACTGCCATACATTGGAACGAACAGCGGTTCTCTCGTAAGTCTTCAGTGCGTCTTCATACAGCTCGGCTCGGTCATCCTCACAGCCGTATATACGGTAGGTTACAGCATTCTGGGCTCTGTCCAGTGTAGCCGCACTCAGCGCGCTGGCAGCTTTTTTATAGGTTGCGCCCGCACGCTGCACAGGTTTTTTCATCCAGGCCGCGCACAAGTAGGAGATGGGGGCAAAGAGCAGACTGAGCAGTGCTAGGCGCCAGTCGTATACAAGGAGCATGACCGCGTAACCGATCATCACCACGCCGGTGTCGAAGACCTCGGTGGTGAATTTGCGCATGCCTTCTACACAATCGTCCACGTCGGAGATGGCTTTGGTCATCAGTTCTCCGGCACCCTCCTGTTCCAGAGAGGCACGGCTTGCGCGAACCAGATTGGCATACAGAACCCCCTTCATTCGGCGATTAATGTTATTGGCAAAACGGCGGACATAAAAACGCTTGACAAAGCGCGCTGCCTGCACGGCCAATGTGACCGCGAGATAAGCAAGCACCAGCATGGCCATCGTCCCGGCTGTTTTGCTCCCGCCGAGAATATCGGCAAGGCATTGAGCAAGCCGGCCTTCAAACCACGGGGATGCCAGCAATCCCACGTTGTAAAACAGTCCGGAAAGGGTTACGAAGGTCAGAGACAACCATTCTGCGCGGAAATAGGACAGGATCCGATCCGGGTAAAAGGTTGTTTCGTGTTTCATTGACAGTTCACTTCCTTTTGCGTATTGATACAGTGCGGAAAACCGGCCCTGCTTTCCGTTTTAGAGGCACAGTACAGTTTATCCAACATAGCCGCAAAATTGATAGCTTCGTCCTCGGTCAGAACGGAGGTCAGATATTCGTAAAACGACGATTCGATCTCCGCCTTGGAGGCTTTCAGCGTTTCCGCCTTTTCCGTGGGGAAGAGCAGCTGGCTGCGCCGATCGTTCGGATCATCCCTTCGGATCAGGTATCCTTTTGTCTCCAGATTTTTGGTTCTGCGGGCGATTGCGGCTTTATCAGCGTGCAGAAGCTCGACCAGCGTTGCCTGTGTGCAGCCGGGATTGTGACGCAGGGCGTGGATCAGATCAATTTCCGCTGTACCGACGCTCTCTTCCCGTAAAGAATACAGGACCAGCTTTTCCGCTTCGCGCGCGATTTTAGTAATTTTTCGTTCTGTAATATCCATGAGTTCACCTCGATAACATTGTTGGATGTATATACATAGTTGTATATACATCTATGAAGCTATTATAGCTCAAAATAAAATCTTGTCAAGCAGGAATGTAAAGAATATTTTACATGCATACACAAAAATCCCTGCCCAATACAAGATGGAACAGGGATTTTTGTGTATATAGAATGGATCAATACGCTTTGCCCCAGTATACCAGAGCCTTGGCGGGCTTACCGCAGCAGACGCAGCGGGTATCGATGGGCTCGGCATCAAAAGGCATGCAGCGGGAGGTTGCCGTCGTATCCTCTTTGATCTTGAGTTCGCAGGCAAGATCACCACACCACATGGCACGGACAAAGCCAGGCTTGTTAGCGACGGTATCCTTGAACTCTTCATAGGTGTGAGCGTCGTAGGTGTGAGCGTCGCGGTGCTTGCGTGCGCGCTCCAGCATCTCGGACTGCATCAGTTCCAGAATCTCGCCGGTTCGGGTCTCGATCTCATCCAGGGATACGAAGTGTTTTTCGCGGGTATCACGGCGAACGATAACAGCCTGATTCTTTTCGATATCCTTGGGACCGACCTCGATACGCAGAGGAATACCGCGGATCTCCTGCTCACTGAACTTCCAGCCGGGGCTCTTTTCGCTGTCGTCCACCTTGACGCTGTAGAGACGGCCGAGACGCTCAGACAGTTCGGCAGCTTTCTCCAGTACGCCTTCCTTGTGCTGAGCGACGGGAATGATCATAACTTGTACCGGAGCGATTCTGGGAGGCAGCACCAGACCGTCGTCATCGCCGTGAACCATGATGATAGCGCCGATGATACGGGTGGACATACCCCAAGAGGTCTGATGAACATAGGAGAGCTTGTTGTCCTTGTCGGTGAACTGAATACCGAAGGCTTTTGCGAAGCCGTCGCCAAAGTTATGGCTGGTGCCGGACTGCAGCGCTTTACCGTCATGCATCAACGCTTCGATGGTATAGGTCGCTTCGGCACCCGCGAATTTTTCCTTATCGGTTTTGCGTCCCTTGATCATCGGGATGGCAAGATATTGCTCGCAGAAGTCGGCATAGATATTCAGCATCTGCTCGGTTCTGGCCTCGGCCTCTTCAGCAGTCGCGTGTGCGGTATGGCCTTCCTGCCACATGAATTCCATTGTACGCAGGAAGGGACGGGTTGTTTTTTCCCAGCGAACTACGGAACACCACTGATTGTATACCTTGGGCAGATCCCGATAGGACTGTACGATTTTGGAATACAGATCACAGAACAGCGTCTCGGAAGTGGGGCGCACACACAGCCGCTCGGACAGAGGCTCGCCGCCGCCGTAAGTCACCCAGGCCACTTCAGGAGCGAAGCCTTCTACATGATCCTTTTCCTTTTGCAGCAGACTCTCCGGAATAAACATAGGCATGTATACATTTTCAACACCTACGGTCTTGAAGATGCCGTCGAGGGTCTTTTGAATCTTATCCCAGATCGCGTATCCATTTGGAAGAAAAGCGACGCATCCGCGGACGGGGGAATAGTCGATGAGTTGTGCTTTTTTCACAACGTCTGTGTACCACTGGGCAAAGTCCACGTCCATGGGCGTAATGGCTTCGACCAATTTTTTGTCATTTCCTTTTGCCATATCTATACTCTCCTTAAAATAAAAATAACTCCGTCCCCATGAGGGGCCGAAGCATCGGCGGTACCACCCTGTTTTTTACTCTTGCTTCTGATAACGCAGAAGAAACGCCGTGCTTTCGCGCGGAAGCTCCGAGGCGGGACAAAAGCTTTGCTGTGACAGCCTTACACCACAAGGGCCGTCTCTCTGAGACAGTACGGCTTTTTAGACCTCATCATAGCTATGCTCCTATTGTATGGGAGAAAAATGGATTTGTCAAGAGAAAAAATCGGAATTTCCAGCAAATATAGAAAGTAATAAAAGGCTCAATATGTACTGAAAAATGGTGAAAAGTATGTAAAAAACGTGCAGACGAAATGCTGGATGTTCATATATAATGGTAGAAAGCTGCAAAATATATACAAAATATAAAACCGATTTATGCATATTGACAAGAAGGAAAATGAGTGCTATAATAAAAATCATTCAAAAACAGATGAAAGGAGTGTTCTGAAAAAGTGAGTGAGCAGAATACGAAAAAGAAAAGAAAAGGATCCACGCTGATGTACTTTAAGAATCATTGGCTTTTGTATGCGATGCTGATACTGCCAGTGGTCTATTACATCATGTTCCAGTACCTTCCCATGTATGGATTGTTGATCGCTTTTAAGGATTACAATCTGTTTTTAGGTGTTTGGGATAGTAAATGGATCGGCTTCGATGTATTCAAGGAAGTTTTCAGAACACCGAACTTCTGGTCCAGCATTGTGAATACTCTGGTGTTGAATGGATTGAACCTGTTGATCGGATTCCCGGCGCCGATTATTCTGGCGCTGATGCTGAACGAGATCAACAACGGTATCTTTAAGAAGGGCATACAGACTGTCCTGTATCTGCCGCACTTTATCTCCTGGGTTATCATCGGCGGTATGATGTATCAGATCTTCTCCACCTCCAGCGGTATTGTCAACTCGGTGGTTAAGATGTTTGGCGGCAATTCGGTTCCGTTCCTGACGGATAATGGCTGGTGGATCTTCGTATACGTCGTCGTCAGCGTATGGCATGATATCGGATGGGGCGCGATCATCTATATGTCCGCCATTACCGGTATCTCCGCGGATATCTATGAAGCGGCCAAGGTGGACGGATGCAGCCGGTTCCGTATGATGTGGAGTATTACCCTGCCCAACATTCTGGGTACGGTCATGATCATGCTCATCCTCAAGATCGGAAGCATGGCTAGCATCGGATTCGAACAGCCGCTGTCTCTGGGCAACGATACGGTTCGAAGTGTTTCGGATGTTATCAGTACTTATGCATACCGCATCGGTATCAAGAGCAACCGATTCAATATTGCTACGGCGATTACGCTGTTCCAGTCTGTCATTAACTTCTTCTTGGTGGTCGGATCCAACGCGCTCAGTAAGAAGCTGACCGGCGAAGGAATCTGGTAAAGGAAAGGAGTGTAGATCCATGATTAAAGAGAGTCGCGGAGACAGAATATTTAAGATCGTTGTTGTCTGCATCGTCGTGCTGATCGCGCTGCTGTGCCTTTTGCCGTTCCTGAATATTTTGTCGATATCTATGTCGTCTAAGAATGTAGTACTGGCCGGAGAGGTATTCTTCCTGCCGAAGGATCTGGACTTTACAGCGTACAGCGTTGTATTCTCCAATGCCAAGATGTGGCGGTCCCTGATCTTTACGATTGTCCTGACGGTTGTTTCGGTGGCGGTATCCATGGTGATGACGATCCTGTGCGCCTATCCGCTGTCCAGAACGGATATGAAGTTCCGTCAGCCGTTCATGTTGTTCTTTATGTTTACCATGTATTTTACGGGCGGTATGATTCCGGCATACCTCAATATCAGTAATCTGGGCCTGATGGGTTCCTTCTGGTCACTGGTACTGCCGATCTCGATCTCGACCTATAATATGATCCTGATGAAGACCTTCTTCGGCTCCCTGCCGAAGGCGCTGGAGGAGTCGGCCTACATCGACGGCGCGAATGACGCGCTGATCCTGGTTAAGATCATTCTGCCGCTGTCTAAGGCCATGATGGCGACACTGGCTCTGTTCTATGCGGTATCCCGTTGGAATGGCTTCAGCGACGCGCTGCTCTATATCAACGATGAGAACAAGTATCCGCTGCAGCTTCGTCTGCGTCAGATCATCACGGCTTATTCTGCTTCCGCAGAGATGATTAACGATACGCCGGAGGCGCAGGCAGCGCTGGTTGCCGATACAATCAAGTCGGCCTGCCTGATCTTCAGTATGGTTCCGATCATGCTGGTATATCCGTGGCTGCAGAAGTATTTTGTGAAAGGTGTCATGATCGGTTCTGTTAAGGGCTGATTGGCATAGAAAAATCCTTAAGGAGGAAAAAAGACATGAAAAAATGGATGTCCATGCTGCTTTGCGCAATCATGATCGTGAGTGCGCTGGCAGGATGCAGTGGCGGTGGAAACAGCAGCAAGAACGACAGTTCTACCCCCTCTGCAAGCAACTCTCAGGCGGATGCGTCTAAGGCAGACAGCACGCCTACTCCGTCCGGCGATGCGACGACACTGACGGTCAGCATTTTTGACCGCGGTACGACGACCGCTGAGTTCGGTACTGTAACCGATAACAGATATGTAGATTGGATCAACGAGACATTTGGCGCGCCCAATAATATCAACGTTGAGTTCTATCCGATCCCGCGTTCTGAGGAAGTTAACAAGCTGAATGCTCTGATGGCTTCTAAGGATGCTCCGGATGTTGTATTTACTTATACGGATTCTGTATACTACAACTTCGCTAAGCAGGGCGGTCTGGCTGCTCTGGATGACCTGCTGGCACAGTATGGCGAGCACATCAACACCAATCTGGCAGAGTGCCTGCCCTATGGACAGTACAATGGCGTACAGTACGCGATCTATGCGAAGCGTGCGGCCAGAGACATCACCGGTCACTACATCCGTAAGGACTGGTGCGATAAGCTGGGTATCACCCTGCGTACCGATGAGAATGGCTTCTACACCATGAATATCGATGAGCTATATGACGCGCTGGTTAAGTTCCGTGACGCGGATGTAGACCAGACTGGTCAGCAGATCTTCGCAATGGGCATGAGCGGTTCCGGTAACCAGACCCGTTCCGTAACCGGTATCCGTGACGCGTTTATGGACGCAGCGAATATCACGGCTGAGCAGATTGCCTGCGAGCCTGAGTTCATGTGGGCCGGCGTTAAGGAAGGCTTCCGTTGGCTGAACAAGTGCTACAATGAAGGCCTGATGGATCCTGACTATGGTACCCAGGCTGATACAACCAAGAAGGCTGAGTATGTAACAGCAAACCGTACCGGTTACTGGACTGACGACAGCTGGTGGCAGGTTAATGTCGGCGCGGCTCTGGAAGCTCTGAACGAGAACAATCCGGAAGCTGAGGTTGTTGCTCTGAAGCTTGAGAACGTATATGGCCAGATGATGCAGCAGAACTATCCTCCGACCGCTATTATCTGTATGGTACCTGTTTTCAGCAAGGCTCAGACAGAAGCTGTCAAGTATCTGGATTGGCTGGCTGATTATGAGAACGATAAGGTTCTTCGTTATGGTTTTGAGGGTGAGAACTACACTTTGGCTGACGGTATTCCGACCGACATTCATCTGGACTACCAGAACCTGTCCGACTACGCTCTGATGTACAATGGCGATCCGGACGCAACGGTTAATACCGCAACGGTAGTTGCTTCTCTGCCTGAGTTCACCAAGACGATCCGTACGCAGAATCTGCAGATCGGTGTCGAGGGTGGTTATACTCCGTATCCGTTCGGCCAGGAGATCGTAGCGCTGACCAATTATAGGGCTGACCTGGATGCTAAGATCGCTGAGCTGTATGTTAACAGTATTATGGCTTCTCCGGACCAGTTTGACGCTGTTTGGGATCAGTATGTTCAGGAATACCTGACCATCGGCGGACAGCAGGTAATTGACGAGAAGAAGGCTGTATACGCGGAGAAGGAAGGCAAGTAAGCTCTGATTTTGGACGTGTAGGGGTGCTGCAGTAATGCAGCGCCCTTTTTTCAATAAAAGAGAAAGGGAAAAGCGGTATGAACATACAGTTTGGAGTAGACTATTATCCGGAGCATTGGCCGCGGGAACGTTGGGAGACGGATGCGCGGCTGATGCAGGAGATGGGCGTGCAGGTCGTCCGAATGGCGGAGTTTTCCTGGAGTCATCTGGAACCGGAGGAAGGCAGATTTACGTTCGAGTGGCTGGATCAGGCTATCGAGCTCCTGGCACGGCATGGAATCCGAAGTGTTCTGGGTACGCCTTCTGCGGCGCCCCCGGCTTGGATTATAGAGAAAAATCCGGAGATACAGCCGGTGGATTCGGAGGGACGGCGAAGACATTTTGGTGGGCGGCATCATGATTGCCAGTCCAATCCCGTATACCGGGAGCATATCCGGCGGTATGTGACCGCTTTCGCAAGACATTTCGGCCCCAATCCGAACGTGATCGGATGGCAGACAGATAATGAATTGGGAAACAGCCATCGGGATCTGTGTATGTGCGAGCATTGTGAAGCGGCATTCCGAAAGTGGCTGGAGCAGAAGTACGGCAGTATCGAGGAGCTGAACCGAGCCTGGGGAACAGCATTCTGGAGTCAGGAGTATCAAAGCTTCGCGCAGGTTCACGCACCCAAGCTTACGGTTACCGGGCATAATCCGTCGCAGATGCTGGACTGGAGAAGATTTTATTCGGATCTGATCGTGGACTTCCAGCGTTTTCAGACGCAGATTTTGCGTAAAGAGGCTCCAAGACAGTGGATTACCCACAATATGATGGGCTTTGCGCCGACGGTTAACTATTTTGACCTTGCCAAGGATCTGGATTTTGCGTCGCATGATCAATATCCGGGGATGGGACTCCTGAAGGAAAAAGCTGCCTCGCTGGGAAGCGGCAGTGCGGCCAGCCTGGATATCATACGGGCAACCAAAGAGAAAACCTTCTGGATTATGGAGCAGCAGTCCTCCATCACAGGATGGGGAGAGATGAGCCGGATGCCGAGGCCCGGCCAGCTGGGACTGTGGGCGCTTCAATCCATCGCGCATGGCGCGGATACGGTAGTGTTCTTCCGGTGGAGGAGCTGTACCTTTGGTACGGAGCAGTACTGGCATGGGATTCTGCCGCATAGCGGCCGCCCGGGACGCAATTATGAGGAGATCAAGGAATTTGTCCATAAGATGACGCCAGTTATGCCGGAGTTTGCCGACGGACTCCCAAGAAAGCAGGCGGGTATTGTATTCTCCTATGATCAGGAGCATGCGCTGCGGATTCAGCCGCATCACCCGGATTTGCAGTATCCGGAGCATGTTATGACATATTACCGTGCGCTGCATCGGAAAAATGTACCAATCAATTTCCTGAGCGATACAGCGGATTTTTCCGGTTACCGGCTGCTGATCGCGCCGTTGCAGTATCTGATGGATCCGGAGCTTGTGCAGCGGTACAGATCGTATGTGCGTGACGGCGGTACATTGGTATTGACGATGCGGACCGGGGTCAAGGATAGAAATAACCAGTGTGTATCCGATCGGCCATTGCCGGGAGAATTGCAGGATATTCTGGGATTGGAAATCTACGAATACGACTGCCTGAGAGAATTGACAGCCAAGATCGATTGGGACGGACAAAAATACGAGGGCTATAAGTGGTGCGATATCATTACACCGCAGACGGCGCAGACATTGGCACGTTATGACGCGGAATATTATGCGGGTACCCCTGCGATTACCGTGAATTCTTATGGCAAGGGCAAGGTATACTATGTAGGAACAGAGATGTCGCCGGAGTTGGCAGACCGGTTGGCTGAAGAATGGATTCAGCAGGGAGAAGCCATGCCGCTTCTGGAGAGCCCGGACGGGGTAGAGGTAGTACACCGTGAAAAGGACGGGAAGATCTGGTATTTTGTGCTGAATCACACGGAACAGCTGCAGGAGATCTCTGTTCCGGCAGACTGGAAGCCGGTCTTAGACGGGCAGGAGATGCCGGTGCCTCCATATAGCGGCTATGTATATTGCCAAGAAAAGGATTGCGGCCAGAAGTAAATCATGGTACAATTAGGATAGAGTTTATGGATAAGGGGGAATATCAAGTGAAATTCAGTGAAATGCCGTATCAGAGAGTAACATGGGAGGAGATCGAGCCGCGGATCAAAGAGTACTGCCAGCGGTTTGAGCAGACGGAGAGCGGAAAAGCGCAGTATGAGGTTTATAAAGAAGCGTCCCAATATATGGATGAGTGTGAGACGCAGATTACGCTTGCGTCGATTCGCCATGGAATCCATATGGATGATCCGTTCTATGAAGCTGAGCAGGATTATTATGATGAGATATGGCCGTTGGTCAGCAATGCACAGCAGCAGCTGAAAAAGCTAGTCGTAAATTCTCAGTGGCGCGAACTGTTCGTAGAGAAGCTGGGCCGGATGGCGCTGGCGAATATGGACATGGAGATGAAGGCGTACGATGAGAAGATCATTGGACTGATGCAGGAAGAAAACGCGTTGAGCTCCCGTTACGACAAGCTGATCGCCGGAATCAAAATCGATTGGAACGGCGAGGAGCTGAATCTGTCGCTTCTGCGGAAGCATATGATGAGTCAGGAGCGTGAAGAGCGCCGCCTGGCTTGCCGTAAGATGGGAGAAGCGTTGGGCGCGGTCGGAAATGAGCTGGATGAGATCTATGACCTGATGGTTAAGAATCGTACCGAACAGGCCAGACAGCTTGGATATGAGAATTATGTACCGCTGGGATACCTTCGGATGCAGCGGAGCTGCTATGATCAGAAGCAAGTAGAGAGCTTCCGCAGACAGGTGAAAAAGTTCCTGGTTCCGCTGGCGGAAAAAATGCATGAGGAACGCCGCAAGAAGCTGGGCCTGGAGAAGCTGTATTTTTGTGATGAGCTGGTTCACCTTCCGCAGGGAGATCCTCGGCCGATCGGAACACCGGAAGAGATTCTGGCAAACGGACGGAAGATGTACCATGAGTTGTCTCCGGAGACGGCAGAGTTTATTGATTTCATGATGGACAATGAGCTGTTTGACGTACTGGGACGCAAAAATAAGATGGCGGGTGGATATATGACCTTCCTGCCGAAATACCGCGCACCTTTTGTCTTTGCTAACTTCAACGGTACCAGCGGAGATACGGATGTTTTGACCCATGAGTGCGGGCACGCGTTCCAAGGATATCTGAACCGCAATGCGGAGATTGCGGAGAGAAGAGCACTGACGATGGAGACGGCGGAGATCCACTCCATGTCCATGGAGTTCTTTACGGAGCGTTGGATGGAGCTCTTCTATGGCGACAGAGCGTCCGAATACCGCAGAGTTCATCTGGAAGAAGCGATTTACTTTATCCCCTACGGCTGCATGGTGGATGAGTTCCAGCATATCGTTTACTCCAATCCGGATATGACACCGGCAGAGCGCCGCGCGGTATGGAGCATGCTGGAGCATGAGTATAAGCCGCATCTGGATTATGAGAGAGATCCGTTCTTTGAGAAGGGCGGTTACTGGCAGAGACAGGGACATATCTTCAGTTCTCCGTTCTACTATATTGACTATTGCCTGGCACAGACCTGCGCGTTGGCGTTTAAGGTCAAGATGGATCAGAATTTTGAAGAGGCCTGGAAACAGTATCTGGCGCTTTGCAGCGCGGGCGGCGCGGACTTTGCCGAATCTCTTGTTTATGGAGAACTGCCGAGTCCCTTTGCGGAAGGAACGATGGAGAAGATCGTAGAAGGTCTGCATCTATAAGAAAGGAATCGCAATGGAATACCAGAAAAAGACGGGGCGTTTTCCAAGCAGCGCAGCCAATGAGATCGTAACGTATTATGTATATGTTCCTGCCGTAGAGAAACCGGCGGGAATCCTTCAGATCGCCCATGGAATGTGCGAGTATGTCGAGCGTTATGAGCCGTTTATCGAGTTCATGCTGGAAAAAGGCTGGATTGTCTGCGGCAACGACCACCTGGGCCATGGCAGAACCGCTCTGGAGGAAAAGGATTATGGATATATGGGCGGAGCGGACGGTTGGAAGCATATGGTGGTGGACATGCATACTCTGACCCGCCGTATGCAGCAGCTTCATCCGGGCATGCCATATTTTCTTCTGGCACACAGTATGGGCTCCTTCTTGGGACGCGCTTATTTAGCGCGATATGGCAAGGAGCTGACCGGAGCCATTATTATGGGGACCAGCAGCGGAGTCGGCTGGCTGCCTGCGACAGCAGCGCTGGGACTGATCCGTGTGATGAGCCTTATAAAAGGGGACCGCTACCGCAGCAGCGCAGTGCAGAAGATGGTTTTCGGATCTTATAATAAACGCCTGGTCGACCCGGCTACGGACAGTGACTGGATCAGCAGCGACCCGGAAACGGTGAAAAAGTACGTGGCGGATCCCATGTGTACATTCACGTTTACCCTGTCAGGCTTCCGCAATCTGCTGCAAGTGCTGCGGAGCGTATCGTCGCCACAGTGGGCGCGTCAGGTGCCGCAGGAGCTGCCGATCTTTATCGTAAGCGGTGAAGAGGATCCGGTGGGCAGTTACGGACGCGGTCCTGCCAAGGTGCGGGAACGGCTGATCCGGGCAGGGGTGAAGGATGTCACATTAAAACTGTATCCGGAATATCGGCATGAGCCGCTAAATGAGGTGGGCCGGGAACAGGTCTATGAAGATCTGTATTATTGGATGGAAAGCAAACTATGAATCCATACCGGGCTTACGAGCAATTTGCGGCAGAGGGTGAGGCGGTCCGTATCCGGGAGTATGGGGAAGGGCATATCAACCGGACCTATCGGATCGAGACCGCCGGCCCTATGTACCTGCTGCAGAGAATCAATACCGAAATCTTTCATTCGCCGAAGCAGCTGATGGAAAACATACAGCATGTAACGGAATATCTCCGGCGTCAGATCGTGCTTCGAGGAGGCGATCCGGAACGGGAGACGCTGCGGGTGATCCCGACAAAGGATGGTCAGCTGTATGCGGATCTGGGGATGGAAGGCTGCTGGAGGCTGTATCATTTTATACCGAATACAGTGACATATCAGAATTTTACAGAACCGGCAGTGTTTGAAAACTGCGGACGAACCTTCGGGGGATTTCTTGCGGATCTGGATGGATATCCGGTACAGACACTTTATGAGGTGATTCCGGAGTTTCATAATACGGTGCAGCGTTATCACAACCTTGAAGCTGCAGTACAGGCAGACGTGGCAGGACGGGTCGGCCAACTGGCCAGGGAACTGTGCTGGGTACGGGAACGGGAAAAATATTATGGGACGATCACGGAGGCGTTGGCTGCGGGAGAGATTCCGGTGCGGGTAACGCACAATGATACCAAGGTCAATAATATTTTGCTGGATCCGGTTACCGGCCAGAGCATCTGTGTCGTAGATCTGGATACAGTGATGCCGGGTTCCAGCCTGTATGACTTTGGCGACGCGATACGGGCCGGCGCTGCGACGCAAGCGGAGGATTGTCCCCAGCCAGAGCGGATGCACCTGCATCCGGCATTATTTGACGCATTTGCCAGGGGCTATATCATGGGCGCTCGGGGAAAGCTCACGGGAGAAGAGATCCGCCGGATGCCATGGGGCGCTTGGACCATGACGGTAGAGAACGGAATACGATTTTTGACGGATTATATAGAGGGGGACGTATATTATAGAATTCATCGTCCCGATCAGAATCTGGACCGTGCCAGAGCCCAATTTGCTTTGGCGGCGGATATAGAGAGCAAGTGGAAAGAACTCACAGAGATTACAGAGAAATATCAGAATACACAGGAGGGTTAACGATATGAAACAGGATATGATCGTTATTTTGGATCTGGGAAGCACGAGAAATACCGTTTTGGCGCGTGCAATCCGTGCGTTAGGTGTGTACAGTGAGATTTATCCCCATGACATTACCGTGGAAGAGCTGCGTGCGCTGCCCAATGTAAAGGGAATTATTTTGAATGGCGGTGAAAACCGCAATGTGGATGGTGTGGATATCGATATCCGTCCGGAGCTGTATACGCTGGGCATCCCAATGCTCGCGTTCGATCATGCGCCGGCAAAATGCACCAGCCTGGAAGCGCTGCCGGAAACGGATGAGGAGATCTGCGCACTGGTTAAGCCTTTTGTCTTTGATACCTGCAAGTCCGAAGCCAACTGGAACATGAAGAATTTTATCGCGGACCAGATTGAAGCGGTTCGCAAGCAGGTAGGCGACCGTAAGGTGCTGCTGGCCCTGTCCGGCGGTGTGGACAGTTCAGTTGTAGCAGCGCTTTTGATCAAAGCGATCGGAAAACAGCTGTACTGTGTACATGTCAATCATGGCCTGATGCGTAAGGGCGAGTCGGAAATGGTAATCGATGTGTTCAAGCGTCAGCTGGACGCCAACTTGACCTATGTCGACGCATCCGAGCGGTTCCTGACCAAGCTGGAAGGAGTTGCGGATCCGGAGAAAAAGCGTAAGATTATCGGCGCAGAGTTCATCCGTGTCTTTGAGGAAGAGGCGCGCAAGCTGAGCGGAATTGATTTCCTGGCACAGGGAACCATCTATCCGGACATTGTAGAGAGCGGTACCAAGACAGCCAAGGTTGTAAAGTCCCATCACAATGTGGGCGGACTGCCGGAGGACCTGCAATTTTCCTTGGTAGAACCGTTGAAGCAGCTGTTCAAGGATGAGGTCCGTGCATGCGGTGTAGAACTGGGACTGCCTGCGGAGATGGTTTACCGTCAGCCGTTCCCGGGACCGGGGCTGGGTGTCCGCTGCCTGGGAGCGATTACCCGGGATCGACTGGAATGCGTACGTGAATCTGACGCGATCCTGCGTGAGGAATTTAAGCTGGCAGGTCTGGACCGGAAGGTATGGCAGTACTTTACGATTGTGCCGGACTTCAAATCGGTCGGTGTCCGTAACAATGCCCGCTGCTTTGAATATCCGGTTATTATCCGGGCCATCAATACCGTAGACGCGATGACGGCGGCAATCGAACAGATCGAGTGGCCGGTACTGATGAAGATCACGGATCGAATCCTAAAGGAAGTTCCCGGCGTCAACAGGGTATGCTATGATCTGAGCCCAAAGCCGATTGCGACGATTGAGTGGGAATAAATTGAGAAGTCGTAAAAGCCCAGTGTTTATG
>CABUPM010000013.1 GCA_902493345.1 uncultured Eubacteriales bacterium
AGACACATTGTGAGAAGATCACGTACCGTGGCGGCGCGCAGCGGATCGGAAATCTCTTCCGGCAGGTCGTCAGGAAAAGCGTCTACAAGCTTTTCGTCGAGGGAGAGCAGCCCCTCCTTTTGGGCGATTCCGACAGCCATCGAGGTGAAGCTTTTGCTGGCAGAATAGATATTGCGGCGGCAGGGATCGTCCCAGAGGGTGCGGACGAGCTGACGGCCGTTCTGAGAGACGATGATACCCAAGGCACGCAGTGGTACGGCGCGTTTTTCAAATTCGGAAAGATGAATCATGGTCAATACCTCCAGTTTTTTCTCATCATATCATAGGATCCGCGGGAATGCAAGTACTCTCGAATGAGTGTGGCAAAAGTTACAAAAATGTTGCAGGTGTTAAAAAACAATTGACAGAGAATGCGAAAAATGGTATATTCTATCGTAGATTGTACATAAGAAAGGTGAGTATAGCAATGAAAAGACTTCGCAAGATTGTTGTCTGGCTGCTGGCTGCGGCTATGCTGACGGAGACACTGCCGGTTGGGGCGGCAGAGACCTCCGCGAACGCTGAGTCTGTCCAGGCCTCTGCGGATGAGAAATATTTTCAAACCAAATTGCCGAGATACGAGACGCCCTCCAGCGATAATCCGTATTACTTCAGCAGATTGAATGCTTTTGAAGCGACAGGATATTTCGGAATGCCGAACTGTACGGCGTACGCGTGGGGCAGAGCTTATGAATATTACGGTACAAGACCCGGACTCAGTACATTCAATGCCGGAGAGTGGTGGACCGATAATATCAATTGGGGCGTGTATGAATATGGTTCCGAGCCGAGAGTCGGCGCGGTTGCCGTATGGGATAAATGGGATCAGGATGAGGGACATGTAGCCTTTGTCGAAGCGATCGACGGCGATAATATTGTGATTTCTGAGTCCGCGTGGCAAGGAGTCATGTTCCGAACCCGTACGATCAAGAAGGACAGTTCCAATTATCTGGCTGGCGGCACGTATCGTTTCCTTGGATATATCTATGTAGATCAGGCGTATCAGGGCCGCAGTTCTTTGCCGGGTGAGCGGTGGAGGCTGTATGATAGTGTCAATGCGCGGTATGGCGCCGGAGTGAGCTATGGCACATGGCTTAGACTTCCTTCCGGTGCGGAGCTGGATATTACGGAAACCAAGCAGGCAGACGGATATCTCTGGGGTAAGTTTACTTATTCCGGAGTGACGGCATGGTGCATCCTGAATTATGCGGTCTGCATCTCCAATCCGAATGAGACGCCGGACCCGCCGGAGGAGGACCTGAAGGTAGAAGAGGATCGTGTGGTGGATACGACCAGCGGCATCAATCTTCGAAAGGGCCCGGGAACAAAATATGAAGTTATAACATGGCTGCTCAATAAGACGCATATCAAGGTGAAGGCACTGGCTTACGGCGCGGAATACACTTGGGCGAAGATTCAGTATGAAGGCGTCGAGGGCTGGTGTGTATATGATTATACCAGAGCGTATGATCCGGCAATCGATGGTGATTCCTCTAAAGAAGACAGTTCGTCTGGAAGTGAGTCCTCCAAGGAGGATTCTTCCAAAGAGGATTCCTCCGGCAATGATTCTTCTAAACCGGATGAAGATAAGGATCCTCTTCTGAGTGTACCGGTAGAAGATCGTCCGATCCTCAAGATTTCCAGCCGCGGCGAGCATGTAACGGCTCTGCAGGAAGCGCTGAATCAGTTGGGATATGAGAGCGGATCTGTAGATGGAATCTTTGGGGTCGCGACTGTAGCTGCGGTTAAGAAGTTCCAGCAGGAGAAGAGTCTGACCAGTGACGGGATTGTAGGACAGGCGACCTGGAAAGCGCTGTATGCGGCGGTAGAGGGCGGCAGCACCAAGCCGGATGACACGACGAAACCGGGCGACAGCAATAATAACAACAATAACAACAATAATAACGGAAATACCGGCAATGAAGAGGTAGATACTTCCGGATATCCGATGATCTATCGTTATAAGACAGGAGTGACCGAATACGTTAAGAAGCTCCAGGAACGGCTGAACGCGTTAGGCTATGACTGCGGAGAGGTCGACGGAGTCTTTGGAACAGGAACCTATAATCAGGTTATAGCGTTTCAGAAGGATCATGCGCTGGATGCGGACGGTATTGTTGGGCAGGATACCTGGGCGGCATTGTACAAGAAGGATGCCGACACCAAACCGGACACGCCAGACACACCGCCGACGCCCTCTGAGCCGGAGGAGGATTATTCTTCTTATCCGCTGCTGTACCGCTATAAATCTGGTGTGGAGGAATATATCAAGAAGCTGCAGGAGCGTTTAAACGCACTGGGATACGACTGCGGAACGGTCGATGGAGTCTTTGGATCCGGTACCCATAATCAGGTTCTGGCGTTCCAGAAGGCACAGGGACTGACGGCGGATGGTTATGTCGGGCAGGCGACCTGGGCGGCGCTCTATAAGAAAAAGGCAGAAGAAACTCCGCCTGTGCCGGAGACACCGAAAGAAGACTATGCTTCTTTCCCGATGATCCGCCGTTCACAGACAGGCGTAGAGGAATATGTCAAGAAGCTGCAGGAACGGTTAAACGCGTTGGGGTATGACTGCGGAGCGGTCGATGGGATTTTCGGATCCGGTACATACAATCAGGTTCTGGCATTTCAGAAGGCGAAGAATCTGATGGCTGACGGTATCGTAGGACAGGCAACATGGGCAGCGCTGTATCAGTAAATAACAAAAGGACGGAGTCGATATCCGTCCTTTTCTTTACAATAAAAAACACACGATGCAATATGAAACGCACCGTGTGTTTTGCTTTTTAGAAAATCTTACAGAACAACGCCGTCCTTGAAGATGGAGATTTCGCGATAACCATTGATCTCATTACGGGTTTCCTTACCGGAAGCAACGGACAGAATATAGCGGAAGAAGTCCTTGGATACCTCGTCCATACTCTTACCTTCCAGCAGCTGACCGGCATTATAGTCGATCCAGTTGGACTTGCGCTCTGCGAGAGCGGTGTTGGTCGCAACCTTTACAGTGGGTACCGGAGCGCCGACCGGAGTGCCGCGGCCCGTTGTAAACAGGATCATATGGACACCGGCAGCGGTCAGGGAAGTGCAGGCAACGATATCATTGCCCGGACCCTGCAGCAGGTTCAGACCGGGTGTCTTCAGACGCTGGCCATAGGTCAGAACGTCACGCACATTGCCGCGTCCGCCCTTTTGCGTGCATCCCAGAGATTTTTCCTCCAGAGTCGTGATGCCGCCCTTTTTGTTGCCGGGAGAGGGGTTCTCATAAACGACCTGATTGTGACGGATGTAGTAATCCTTGAAGTTGTTGATCAGGCTGACTGTCTTGTCAAAGGTCGCCTCATCTTCACAATGGCTCATCAGGATGGTCTCCGCGCCAAACATCTCAGGAACTTCCGTCAGAACGGTGGTTCCGCCGCAGGCGCCCAGAAGATCCGAGAAAGCACCGACCAGCGGGTTGCCGGTAATGCCGGAGAAGCCGTCAGAACCGCCGCACTTCAGACCAACCTTCAGTTTGGAAACTGGACAGGGAGTCCGCTTAAACTGACTCGCGTATTCTACCAGTTCCCCAATGATCTTGAGACCTGCCTCCAGCTCGTCTTCTACATCCTGTGTTACCAGGAAACGAACCCGTTCCGGATCCACATCGCCCAGAACCTTGGAGAACTCGCTCAGATTGTTGTTTTCGCATCCCAGACTCAATACCAGTACGCCGCCGGCGTTGGGATGATGGACCAGATCCGCAAGAATCTGCTGGGTATTGTGATGATCTTCTCCAAGCTGAGAACATCCGAAAGGATGCACAAAGGTATAGATTCCGTCCACCTTATCTCCATACAGCTTAGTTGCTTCACGAGCCAGGGCCTCTGCGGAACGGTTGACGCAGCCGACCGTATTGACGATCCAGATCTCATTGCGGATGCCGACATCGCCGTTTTTACGAACATAACCGTCGAAGGTAGCTTCCTTGCCTTCCGGAAAATCCGGATACGGAGTCAGATTCGGTTGATAGGTATATTCCAAGGTTCCGGACAGATTGGTTTTGATGTTGTGCGTATGGATCCAGGAACCCGCCGGAATATCGGTGATCGCATGTCCGATCGGAAAGCCATATTTGATGATATTCTCACCACAGGCAATATCCTTGACAGCAATCTTATGTCCCTTGGGGATCTCCTCCAGAGCGGTAACGCTGTAACCATCGGCAGCGACTACGGTTCCGGCCGGAATGATCTCCAGAGCGACAAATACATTGTCGTTCGGATGAATGTGCATATAATTCATTGATTTGTCCTCCCAATACTGAAGATATAAGAAAAGCGGCGGTAGCACCGCCGCTTTTTCAGAGCTTAGACAATAGAGGCGATAGCAGCCTTGGCGCCGTTCTTCAGGATGTTCTCAAGATGAGAAGCAACCAGATCGTTCAGACCCGCGACAGCGGTCAGATCCTGGCCCCACAGAGCGTCATTGGAGAGCACCTTAGCGGTCAGAGCCTTGACATCCTGGTCTGCAGCATATTCTTTCCAGATCTTTTCAAAGAATTCCAGAACCGGGACATCATCCTGAATCTTATAAGTATCGCCCTTAACGGTACGAACACCGGTCATAGCGCGTCCTTCTACGCCCTCGCCGTGATAGAACGCGATCAGAGCAGCCAGACCAAAGGTCAGAACCTGCGGCAGCGCATGCTTACGCTCTACATAGGTCAGGAGAGAGGGAAGACAACGAGCCTTGAACTTAGAGGTGGAGTTCAGGGAGATATCCAGAAGCATATGACGGATAAACGGATTTGCGAAACGCTCGGAAACAGCGGCGGTGTAATCCTCCAGCTCTTCCTTGGGCAGATCCAGTGTAGGAATGATCTCCTCAAACAGACCCTTGTTCATGTACTTATGGATAACATCATCATCCATAAATTCCTTTACAGTATCCAGACCGGACAGGAAAGCGCCCAGAACCGTCATGGTATGAGCACCATTCAGGATACGAACCTTACGGGTACGGTAAGGAGTCATATCCGGAGTCCAGATAACATTCAGACCAGCCTGCGCCAGAGGAAGCTCTTCAGAGAAGTCGCCGCCCTCGATAACCCAGAAGTGGAAGGGCTCAGCCGTATTCAGAACATTGTCCTTGTAACCCAGCTTCTCGGTGATTGCGTCTACTTCAGCTCTCGGATAACCGGTAACGATACGGTCTACCAGTGTGCTCAGGAAGTGGTTGGAATTCTCCAGCCATTCGATGAATTCAGGCTCATAGCCCCATTCCTTGGCCAGACGCAGAACAATACCACGCAGCGTCGTACCATTCTTCTCGATCAGCTCGCAGGGGATGATAACCATTCCCTTGGAAGGATCGCCCTTGAATGCCTCATAACGTGCATGCAGGAAAACGGTCAGCTTACCGGGGTAAGAAGCCGGAGGAGTATCGGTCGGCTTGTCATCGGCACTGTATGCGATACCAGCCTCGGTGGTATTGGAGATGATAAAACGCAGATCCGGATTCTTAGCGCACTCCAGATAAGCATTAAAGTCAGCGTAAGGATTGATGCAGCGGCTGATGGAATTGATGATCTCCTTGTCCTCGACAACCTTGCCGTCGGAGATACCGCGCAGCATCATGGTATACAAGCCATCCTGAGCGTTCAGCATATCGCAGACAGCACCGAAAGTGATAGGCTGTACTACGCATACCTTACCGCCGAAAAGGCCCTGTTTGTTCATCTGATGAATCATCCAGTCTACAAATCCACGAAGGAAATTGCCCTCGCCAAACTGCAGAATTTTTTCCGGTAGATCCTGCCAGGGAGAAACCTTAACGTCTGCGGGAAACTGGAAGTCAGAATTTAATAATGCTTTGTTTAATGATTCCATTGCAAAATTGCTCCTTTCAAAGTGTGTTCCTATTTTGAAACACACCAGTATTTACTATTATTTTACACGATTTCGTTCCGTTTTTCAATAGTAATTTTATGATTTGCATCGAGAGTTATAAAAATCGCATCGTGGTCCTGAATTTTTCCGGCGAGATATTGCTCGGCAATCTCATCTTCAATCTCCCGCTGAATCAGTCGGCGGAGAGGACGGGCGCCATAGGCGGGATCATATCCCTTTTCTGCCAGATGGTCCATGACCTCGGGGGCGACCGTGATCTTCATATCATGCTCGGCAGCGGCCTTATAGATATCCTTAAGCATCAGTTCCACAATCTTGCGCAGATCCTCATGCGTCAGGGGCTCAAAGGTGATGATATCGTCCACACGGTTTAAGAATTCAGGCCGAAAGGCTTCCTTCAGAGCTGCCTGAATCTGCTGAGTCAGGGCAACCTGCTGATTGCCGGTAAAGCCAAGACTGTGGCCGGAAAGGTGAGAACCGGCATTGGTGGTCATAATGATGACGGTGTTCTCAAAATTGATCAGTCGGCCCTGGTTGTCGGTCAGTCGTCCGTCGTCCAGAATCTGCAGCAGCATGTTGAAGATATCCGGATGGGCCTTTTCGATTTCATCCAGCAGGACCACGGAGTAGGGGCGGCGGCGAACTTTTTCGGAAAGCTGCCCGCCTTCATCATAGCCAACATATCCTGGGGGCGCGCCGATGAGCTTGGAGGCCGTGTGCTTTTCCATGTATTCGGACATATCCACACGGATCATCGCGTCCTCGGAACCGAAAAGCTCAGCCGCCAGAGTTTTGGCTAGTTCTGTCTTGCCCACGCCGGTCGGACCTGCGAAGATAAAGGAAGCAGGCCGATGAGCATTGCGGAATCCGCAGCGGCTGCGCCGAATGGCGCGGGATAGAGCGCTGACAGCGGCATCTTGTCCGACAACACGCTGATGAAGCCGTTCCTCCAGGTGCAGCAGCTTATCGGACTCTTCCGTTGTAAGACGATGCACCGGGATTTTGGTCCAGGATTCTACAACCTGTGCGATATCCTCACGGGTCAGCGGCAGATGATCACACAGAGCCTGAACTCGGTCGATTTCCGCCTGAAGGCGCGGCTCTTCAGAACGGCAGTTGGCAGCCTCTTCAAAATTCTCCTGGGACGCCGCGTTTTCCTTGCGCTGAATGACAGCGGTCAATTGACGTTTGAGTTCGTCCAGCTTGAGCAGACTCTCGTTATGGAGATTGACTTTTGCTGCGGCCTCATCGATGAGATCGATCGCCTTATCCGGAAGATATCTCTGGTGGATATAGCGTGTGGACATCTGTACCGCGTCCTCAAGAACACTGTCAGGGATCGATACATTATGGAAAGCCTCGTAGTGAGGGCGGATTCCCTTTAGAATCTCAACGGTTTCCTCAGGGGTCGGCTCGTCCACGATGACCGGCTGGAAGCGGCGTTCCAGGGCAGAGTCCTTTTCAATGTATTTTCGATATTCATCCAGTGTTGTAGTACCGATCAGCTGAATCTGCCCCTTGGCCAGAGCCGGCTTCAGAATATTGGCGGCATTCATCGCGTTCTGTGCGTCGCCAGCGCCGATCAGATTATGGATTTCGTCAATTACGAGAATGATATGGCCATCCTGAATGACCTCATTGATGATTCCTTTCATACGGCCCTCAAATTGTCCGCGGAACTGTGTTCCGGCTACAAGGCCGGTCAGATCCAGAAGACGGATTTCTTTGTTGAGCAGCTTGACAGGTACCTGACGGCGGGCGATTCGAAGCGCCAGTCCTTCCGCGATCGCGGTTTTACCGACACCGGGTTCGCCGAGAAGCACCGGATTGTTTTTGGTCCGTCGGTTCAGAATCTGCATAACGCGCTCAATCTCTTTATCGCGGCCTACAATGGTATCGATTTCTCCTGCACGGGCCTGATCCGTCAGGCTCGTACTGTAACGCATCAAATTGGGCATTTTTTTGGCACGGCGTTTATTGCGCAGTGCGTCTTCTTCTGTGTCCGAGGAAGAGCCCGAAGAATCTTCTGCGGTAAATTCCGTGGGCAGGTCTCCGTTTTCGTCTTCTCCGCCCTGCGGCGTGGAGCCAGAGAGCATATCCATAAGTCCGGGAGGCATCATAGAAGACAGCGCTCCCATCTCCTGACTCAGCTGTTCCGGATCTACATCCTGCATCATATCGGAAATCTGTTTATTCATAGCCTCTGCCTGTTCATCTGTCATGCCGCTTTGAGAAAAGAGTTCTTTCAGCTGCATTCCCTGCTTGTGAGCGCAGGCAAGGCAGAGAGCGAGACGGGTTGTCTTTCCGCCCTCCAGCTTATTCATAAAGATGACGGCCGGATTTTTTTTGCAGATTTGACAAAGCATAGCAATCACTCCTTACCATTATTACCAATGTATCTTTTTATGTCAAAAATACATTAAAAATATTATACGTTTTTTGGGAGGAGAATGCAAGTGAATTCATGGGTTTCACAGATTTTTAAGATTTTACGGGAATTTAGTTGCGTAAAGCAGAACAGAATGATACAATAGGGGAGGTTATGATAGTAGGATTGTACACGCCGAGTGGCGTGAGAGGAGGATTGCAATGTCAAGAGAAGATTACGACAAAGCATTAAAAAGCGGACGTAAGGCGTTTCAGGATGCCAGAGCCGAAGGACAGTCTCCATACCTCAGAGTACTGGAGGAGGATACGGCCGGTATCGATATGGATTCCGAAGTGAGTCTGGGAGTCATGGATATTCCATTGGACAAGATTGTCGGAACCAACAGCCATGCCAGAAGTCTGTCCTTTGCGCAGAATTTTATGCCGCTTTTGCCGTATGGCACAGAGTTTTCGGCAAAATGGATTTCATTGTGTGAGAGCCATCTGGAAGAAGGAATCCGTCATGCGATTCAGGTATATGAATACATGAATTATTTCTATGTTGTGGAAGGCAATAAGCGTGTCAGCGTGTTGAAGTATTTCGGCGCGGTTAGTATTCCGGCGCAGGTGACAAGGATGATTCCGAGACGGACCAATGCCAAGGAATCCAGAATTTATTTTGAGTTTTTGCGTTTCTATAGGATCAGTCAGGTTAATTTCCTGTGGTTTTCTCAGGAGGGTTCTTTCGATCAGCTGCTCCAGACACTGGGGATGGAAACGGCCAAGGATTGGGAGGATCGGGAGAAGAGCAGTATTTTCAGGACCAATTATTACCAGTTCCGCAAGGTCTATAAAGCCCATAAAGGGGATCTGCTGAAGATTACGACGGGCGATGCCTTTTTGAAATATATTATGGTGTTCGGGTACAAGGATATGTACCGAAAAACAGAAAGCGAGATGGAAACGGAGCTGGAGGGACTCTGGCCGGAGCTGCAGCTTTTGGAAAAAGAAGAGCCTATCGGTATTTATACGCAGCCGGATGAGACGCCGACCAAGCGTGGTTTCTGGGGGCTTTTCACGCAGGCGCCCAAGCAGAATCTGAAGATCGCGTTTGCTTATGTGGACGGCAAGGATGAATCCAGCTGGACCTATGCGCACGAATTAGGCAGACTGTATCTGGATGAAGCTTTTGAAGGACAGATTCAGACACAGAGTTATGAGAGGATTCCGATCGATGGAGAAAAAGGATGCGAGGCGCTGTGCCGGATTGCGGAAGAGGGGTACGATGTGATCTTTACCACTTCTCAGAGGCTGATTACGGCAAGCCTGAAGGCAGCCATCCGTCATCCGGAGGTCCGTTTCCTGAATTGCTCTGTCCATGTGCCTTATCAGCATTTGAGAACCTATTTCGGCCGGATGTTTGAAGCGAAGATGTTGACCGGCGCGATCGCGGGTTCTATGACGGAGACCGATCGGATCGGTTATATTGCCGATTATCCGACGGCTTCTACGATGGCGAGTATCAATGCGTTCGCGCTTGGAACACAGCTTGTGAATCCGAGAGCCAAAGTCTATCTGGAGTGGAGCGCGCTTAAGGAGCCGCAGGGGAATTCCGCAGAGCTTCTGAAAAAGAACGGTATCGATATTCTGTCCAATCAGGACATGATTACCCCCCAGAACGCTTCAAAAAGGTTTGGAGTATATCAGCTGCAAAAGGACGGAACGGTGCGCAATATCGCGATGCCAGTCTGGAACTGGGGAATCTTCTATAAGAAGCTGATCCGAAGTCTTCTGAGCGGCTCCTGGGAGAATGATTCTGCCGGAGACGGCGCGGTCAAGGCGATTAACTATTGGTGGGGAATGGCGGCCGGAGTGATCGATGTGGTCTATACACAGGCCTTGCCGGATCGTACCAAGCACATGGTTGAGGTATTGAAGCGCTCGATCAAGGACGGCTCTCTCATGGTTTTTGAGGGATTGATTCACAATCAGGACGGGGAAGTCATGGTGCCGGAAGGCAGCGTCCTGGACACGGAAAAGATTGTCACGATGGATTGGCTGGTGGAAAATGTGGTGGGCCGGATTCCGAGTATAGAGGAAGTGACGGAGGAAGCGGCCTCGGCGATGAATCCGATTATCATTTAAGAGACTTGTCCGTGCCAATGGTGCGTACCATCGGCTGGATTGCGTCGTGCTCCATATAGCTGACAGAACGGTCCAAGCGCAGCATCAGACGGCGGGGATCCGGAGCCGTGAACGGAGACAACAGCATGGCGCGTCGGTATATACGCATTAACAGGCTGTCGATGGAATTCAGCACGGCGTAATTCATACCGCCGGGCAGGTAGAAGAGATGCAGGCGCTTCTGAAAGCCACGGGAGAAGGACATATCCCATTCCTTTTGCAGGTCACGGGGCTGAACGCAGGGCATGGAACCTGTGGCATAGACGAAGAGGCGCTGCTGTGCAAGCGGTTCGGAGATTTTGCGGAACCATCGGCACCCGGAGAGGCGTCCGCAATAGAAGCCGGCGCCGTAGATAATAGTATCATACGCGGTCAGCAGGTCGCTGTCCACGGTGCGGTAACGGTACAGATCCGCATGCAGGGCTTTTGCGAGCCAACGGGCATAGCGTGCGGAAAATCCTGTTTTCGAGCGGTAGATGATAGCGGTTTTCATAAAATCACTCCTTTCGAAGGACAGTATAACCATTTTAAAAGGAGAGTATCCATGGGATTCTCCCACGGGAAAATTCTTGACAGCGACAGAAAAATATGATATAAAATAAATACATCGGAGGATTGTATTCGCAGTACAAGGCCGGATAAGATGTCGGGAGTTGCGCCCGATATTTTATCCGGCTTTTTTGATGAAAAGTATGAAAGAAAGGGAGAAGAAAAGTGAAGAAAACACAGGATTTTACGCAGGGAGCGATTGTGCTGCCGCTGATTCGTTTTGCGCTGCCGGTGCTTGCCGCACTGTTTTTGCAGACGATGTATGGCGCGGTGGATCTCTTGGTCGTAGGCCAGTATGCCAGTGCGGCAGATGTGTCGGCCGTATCGACCGGCAGTCAGCTCATGCAGACGATGACCGTCCTGATCAGCGGCCTGGCGATGGGAATTACGATTCTGATCGGTCAATATATAGGACAGAAAGCGCCGGAACGGGCAGCGAAGGCGATCGGCGGCGGAATCTGGCTGTTTAGTATCGTTGCTGTTATTATGACAGGAGTGATCCTGCTTTTGGCAGAGCCGATGGCCGCGCTTTTACAGGCGCCGCAGGAGGCTTTCTCGCAAACCGTAGACTATATCCGGATCTGTGCGGTCGGTTTTGTCTTTATTGCCGCGTATAATGTGTTGGGCAGTATTCTGCGTGGGCTTGGGGACTCCAAGATGCCGCTGGTTTCCGTCATGATCGCGTGCGTATGCAATATTGCGGGAGATCTTCTGCTGGTTGCCGTATTTCATATGGGAACGGCCGGCGCGGCGATTGCGACAGTGGCGGCGCAGGCTGTAAGCGTCGCGATAACGCTGTGGATTATCCTGAAACGGGGCCTGCCCTTTACAATGCGGAAAGAGTACATACGATTGCGCAGCGGCGAGACCGGCCGGATTCTGAAGCTGGGCATTCCGGTAGCATTGCAGGACGTTCTTGTCAGCATCTCCTTTCTGGTTCTGATGGCCATTGTCAATGCTATGGGAGTCATTGCCTCGGCAGGGGTCGGCGTGGCCGAAAAGCTGTGCGGGTTTATCATGCTGGTGCCGTCCGCTTTTATGCAGTCCATCTCCGTTTTTGTCGCGCAGAATATCGGAGCGGTACAGCCGCAGCGTGCCCGCAGGACACTGGCGTATGGAATACTCATGTCGATCCTGGCTGGGCTCATCATGGCCTATGCCGCATTCTTTCACGGGGATGCCCTGTCGGCCATATTTGCCAGAGATGGGGAGATCATTCAGGCGTCTGCGCAATACTTGAAGGCATATGCGATCGATACCATCCTGACTTCTTTTCTGTTTTGTTTTATCGGATATTTCAATGGCTGCGGGAGGACATGGTTTATCATGCTACAGGGGATTGTCGGAGCGTTTCTGGTACGAATACCGGTGGCTTACGCAATCAGTAAGATCAGCGGTGTGACCCTGTTCATGATCGGACTTGCTACGCCTTCTTCTTCACTGGTTCAGATCCTTCTGTGCCTGATCTATTATCTGATTCTATGGAAAGCCGAAAAAAAGCATTGATAGCGCCCCTTACAAAAAGGGGCCGTTTTTCATCTGAAGCTGAGAAATGTAAAATACGAAAAAAGGGTTTTCATGACAGGAATTTTATGATATGATAAAAGGTAACAAAAAGATCATGGGGAGGAAAGCATGAAGAAACTGCTTAAGTATATGAAAGAGTATACAAAGGAATGTATTCTGGCGCCGTTGTTTAAGATGCTGGAGGCTTCCTTTGAATTGCTGGTGCCGTTGGTCGTTACCAGTATCATTGATGTGGGTATCGCGCAGAAGGATATTCCCTATATTGTACGGATGGTTATCCTGATGGTGGCCTTGGGCGTGATCGGTCTTGCGTGTTCTTTGACTGCGCAGTATTTTTCGGCCAAGGCAGCGGTGGGATTTACAGCCAAAGTCAAATCCGCGCTTTTTGCGCATATCCAGAGCCTGTCCTACAGTGAGATGGATACGATGGGTACATCTACTCTGATTACCCGTATGACCAGCGATATGAATCAGGTGCAGTCCGGGGTCAATCTGGTGCTGCGTCTGTTTTTGCGTTCGCCGTTTATCGTATTCGGCGCGATGGTGATGGCGTTTACGATTGATGTTCGCGCGGCGATGGTCTTTGTAGTGACGATTCCGGCACTCTCCATCGTAGTATTCGGTATCATGCTGATCAGCATGCCGCTGTATAAAAAAGTACAGAGCGGGTTGGACAGTGTTCTGCGCAGGACCCGGGAGAATCTGAGCGGTGTGCGTGTAATTCGGGCGTTCAATAAAGAAGAGAGTGAAATTCAGGCATTCGATCAGGAAAACGCGTCTCTGACACGGATGCAGATGTTTGTCGGACGGATTTCCGCCCTGATGAATCCGATTACGTATATCATCATCAATGTCGCGATCCTTGTTTTGATCTGGACAGGAGCGTGTCAGGTAGAGGACGGCGTGCTGACACAGGGACAGGTGGTTGCGCTTGTTAATTATATGTCTCAGATTTTGGTTGAGCTGATCAAGCTGGCCAATCTGATCATTACCGTAACCAAGGCGCTGGCCTGTGCCAACCGCGTGGAAAGTGTGTTTGAGCAGACATCCAGTATGGAGTTTAACAAGCAGCAGGCAGAGGATTGCATGAGCAATGAAGAGATCATCTCCTTTGAGAATGTGGGACTGACCTATAAGAACGCCGGCGCGGAATCCCTATCCGATATCAATCTTCATGTGAAGCGGGGACAGACCGTAGGTATCATCGGTGGTACCGGTTCCGGTAAATCATCTCTGGTCAACCTGATCCCAAGATTCTATGATGTGACACGCGGAAAGATCCTGGTAGACGGCGTGGATGTAAAGGAATATCCGGAAGAGCAGCTGCGCGGCAAAATCGGCATTGTGCCGCAGAAGGCGGTGCTTTTCGGCGGTACGATTGAAGAGAATCTTCGCTGGGGCAAGGAAGATGCCAGTGAAGAAGAGATGCGCGAAGCGTTGGAGGTCTCGCAGGCCTGGGAGTTTGTTCAGGGCAGAGAGGGCGGTATGAGCGCCAGAATCGCGCAGAACGGCAAGAATCTGTCCGGCGGTCAGAGACAGCGTCTTACCATCGCGAGAGCCTTGGTGCGTCATCCGGAGATTCTGATTCTGGACGACAGCGCGTCCGCACTGGACTACGCAACGGATGCCAAACTGCGTAAGGCGATTCGGGAGATGGATCCTTCCATCACGGTGTTTATCGTTTCACAGAGGGCGGCATCGATTCAGTATGCCGATCAGATTGTGGTATTGGATGACGGTGCGGTCGTGGGCACGGGAACCCATTCCGAACTGTTGGAGAATTGTGAGGTATATCAGGAAATCTACTATTCTCAGTTTCCTAAGGAGGTGAAGACGCATGGAGAGAGGTAAGCAGAAGAGTACGTTGGGAAAGGTTCTGCGGTATATTAAAAGATACTGGTTCTATTTGGCGCTCTCCTTGATCTTTGCGGCGGTCACCGTTACTTTGACACTGTATCTGCCGATTCTGATCGGCCGTGCTGTTGATATGATCGTTAAGGCAGGAGAGGTGGATTTTGACGGCATCTGGAAACTGCTGGTGCAGATGGGCATTATGATCGGCGGAACGGCTCTGGCGCAGTGGATCATGAATATATGCAATAACAAGATTACGTATTATACCGTCAAGGACATCCGGGAAGAAGCCTTTCGGAAGATTCAGATCCTTCCTCTGAAGTATGTGGACGGACATTCCTACGGCGAAGTGGTGAGCCGTGTCATTGCCGATGTGGATCAGTTCGCGGATGGTCTGCTGATGGGCTTTACGCAGCTGTTTACCGGCGTTCTTACGATTGTCGGAACATTGATCTTTATGTTGACGATGAATGTGACGATTACATTGGTCGTTGTAGTGATTACACCGGTGTCGTTGTTTGTCGCGAGCTTTATCGCAAGAAAAACCTATGCGATGTTCCAGCTGCAATCCTCGACCAGAGGAGAACAGACCGGTTTGATCGACGAGATGATCGGAAATCAGAAAGTGGTGCAGGCATTTGGGTATCAGAAAAAGTCCCAGCAGCGGTTTGATGAGATCAACGAGAGACTGAGACAGTGCTCCCTGCGTGCGATCTTCTTTTCCTCCATCACCAATCCGGCAACTAGATTCGTCAACAGCCTTGTGTATGCAGGCGTAGGTGTTGCGGGTGCGTTGATTGCTGTTGGTGGTGGGATCAGTGTCGGACAGCTTGCCAGCTTTTTAAGCTATGCGAACCAGTATACCAAGCCGTTTAATGAGATTTCGGGTGTTGTGACCGAACTGCAGAACGCTCTGGCCTGCGCCGCGAGAATCTTTGAACTGATCGAAGAAGAGCCGCAGAAGCCGGAAGCAGCCGATGCGGTTCAGCTGGAGAATCCGGACGGATCGGTTACGCTGGAGAATGTAACGTTTTCCTATGTGCCGGATCAGAAGCTGATTGAGAACTTTAGTCTTCACGCGAAGCCCGGACAGAGGATCGCGATCGTCGGACCGACAGGATGCGGTAAGATAACGATCATCAATCTGCTGATGCGATTTTACGATGTCAACAGCGGCCGGATTCTGGTCAGCGGAACAGATATTCAGGAGATGACACGCAAGAGTTTGCGCGCTTCCTACGGTATGGTGCTCCAGGATACCTGGCTGAAGAGCGGAACCATCAGGGAAAATATTGTGATGGGTAAGCCGGACGCTACGGAGGAGGAGATCATCGCCGCGGCGAAGGCATCGCATGCACACAGCTTTATCAAGCGTCTGAGCCATGGTTATGATACGGTCATTACTGAGGATGGTGGAGGCTTATCTCAGGGACAGAAGCAGCTTCTGTGTATTACACGAGTGATGCTTTGCCTGCCGCCCATGCTGATCCTGGATGAAGCGACTTCTTCGATCGATACCCGTACAGAGATCAAGATTCAGGAAGCTTTCGCGCGTCTGATGCAGGGACGCACCAGTTTTATCGTCGCGCATCGTCTGTCTACAATTCGGGAAGCCGATGTGATTCTGGTGATGAAGGACGGACACATTATCGAGCAGGGCAATCATGAAGAGCTCTTACAAAAGGGTGGATTTTACGCGGATCTGTATAATAGTCAGTTTGCCGTTTGACACAAAAACGCACCGCCGAAGGGGATCAACCGCGGAGGTGCGTTTTGTGTCGGAAAAGCTCAGAAAAAGGTATCCCGGTGCTGTGCCTGACTCAGACTGAGGTATTTCTCACGGGTTGCCATGCCGCCGCGGATGTGGCGTTCGGATTTGTTGACGTCCAGAATCTTGCGGGCCTGCCCGGCGAGCAGAGGATCGATGTGAGACAGCCGTTCGGTTACATCTTTATGTACAGTGCTTTTACTGATGCCGAACCTTTTCGCGGTTTCCCGTACGGTGGCGTTGTTTTCGATGATATAGTTGGCGATTTCGACGGCCCGTTCCTCGATCTGTTTATGTTTGTAGAGAGTATAGCTGTTCATAATCTTCTCCGCTGATACTTGTTTTTACATTGTATGAGCCGTGGGGAAGTTTATGATATGCTGCCAAAAGAAAGGATGGTTTGCTATGAATATGTTAGACTACTTACAGTGGAGAGGGGATCTAAGCCTAGAGAAAGCCCATTTTCAGGAAGTAGACGCATTGATCTTATCACGTGTTTCGTATCTGCCGATGGACGGAGTTCTGACCGAGGATTGGGATGCGGGAAAGACAATGGCACACGCGGTACAGGAACTCGCGGCAACCGAAGGGTACCATCTTCTGTGGCCCGATGACGGACCGATGATGCAGCTGGCAGCGCAGAGCGAACGCTTTGGAGGCATGCGGCTCTGCGGTTATGTGAATGTTCTGGATACGGATCAGGAGAAGCAGTTTTCAGCGGTGACCATTCGGCTGAATGATCAGGATATTTTCGTTTCTTTCCGGGGCACGGATAACACCTTGGTCGGCTGGAAAGAGGATTTTAATATGAGTTTTATGGAGATCGTTCCGGGACAAAGGCAAGCGGCAGAATATCTGCAGCGAGCGGCCCTCTGCGCGCCAGGCAAGATCTATGTAGGCGGCCATTCCAAGGGAGGAAATCTGGCAGTATATTCGGCAGCGTTTTGCGGGGAAGATCTCCAGGATAGAATCGTTCAGGTGTACAATATGGATGGTCCGGGCTTTGCGCAGAGCATCGTTCAGAAACCGGAGTATCAGCGGATCTGCAAACGCATTCTGACATATATTCCGCAAAATTCTGTGGTTGGCATGCTCTTGGAGCATGAAGAGCCCAGACAGGTGATTCATAGTACGGAGAACGGGCTGCAGCAGCACAATGTGTATTCCTGGGAGGTACTGCGGGATCATCTGATACCGGCACAGGGAGTAGAAAAGAGCAGCGAGTTCATCGATCACTCGCTGAAGAGCTGGCTTCAGGCGATGGACGAGGAGAAGCGAGGCAGGATCATTGACGCCGCGTTTGAGATCCTGAACGCTCCGGAAAAGGCAACGATGTCCGAACTCAGTGCGGATTGGATGCAGAGCGGTGTGGCGATGCTGCGGTCCTGGCAGCAGCTGGACAGTGAGGAACAGCGCAATATGCTGGCGTCCGTCAAGACACTGGTCAAGGCGTTTTGGGAGAACATGGACATGCTGCAAAACCGGGGGAAAAAGTCTGAGAAGGAGACATCGGCTCTTGGAAAGGAAAATAAATGAAACATTCTCTGACCTCTGGTTCTATATGGAAAGGGCTGCTGTTCTTTGCGATGCCCATATTGCTCGGTAATATTTTTCAACAGCTGTATAATACGGCGGATGCGTTTATTGTCGGACGCTTTCTGGATAAAAATGCTTACGCCGCGGTCAGTTCTTCCGGCAGCCTGATCTTTCTTCTGGTAGGCTTCTTTAATGGAATCGCGACTGGAGCCGGTGTCGTAATCGCGAGATATTATGGCGCCAAGGAATATGACGGACTTCGGACAGCGGTACATACGACGCTTGCTTTTGGACTTGCGGCAGGAATTCTGCTGACGGTTCTGGGAATGACGCTGACACCGCAGCTTCTGACATTGATGCGAACGGATCCGGACGTAATGGAGAATTCGGTCTCGTATTTCCGGATGTATTTTGCCGGAGCGATCGCGATCGTCATGTATAATCTCTGCGTGGGCATTCTGCAGGCAGTGGGGGACAGCAGACATCCGCTGTACTATCTGATCCTTTCGTCGCTCATCAATGTCGCTTTGGATCTGCTGTTTGTAGGCGTCTTTCGTTGGGGTGTCTGGTCGGTCGCCTTTGCCACGACAATCGCGCAATTTGTCAGTTTGGGGCTCTGTCTGTATCGGTTGTGCCATTACAAAACGGTATATCAGGTACACCTCAGTAAGATTCGTTTTGATCTGCCGATGCTGAAGCAGGTGGTGCGCTTTGGGCTGCCGTCAGGCGTGCAGAATTCGATCATCGCTTTTGCCAATGTGGTGGTTCAGAGCAATATCAACGCGTTTGGAGCCAATGCGATGGCAGGCTGCGGAACGTATGCCAAGCTGGAGGGCTTTGCCTTTTTACCGATCACCTGTTTTTCAATGGCGCTTACGACGTTTGTCAGCCAGAATCTGGGGGCGCAGCAATACGACAGAACCAAGAGAGGAACCCGGTTTGGTATTCTTTGCTCGGTGGTGATGGCGGAACTGATCGGTGTGACTCTGTTTATACTGGCAGAACCGTTGGTAGCGCTTTTTCAGGGAGATGCCGGTGTAATCGCGATCGGTGTAAAGCAGGCGAGGATGGAAGCGCTGTTCTATTGCTTCCTGGCTTTTTCCCATTGTATTGCGGGAATTATGCGGGGCGCGGGCAAGCCGACCGTACCGATGTTCGTCATGCTGGCTATCTGGTGCGTATTGCGTGTAACCTATATATCCATCGTCGTACCGTTTTTTGGCCGGATTGAAGTCGTTTTTTCAGCGTATCCGCTGACATGGTTTTTAAGTTCGGTTGTCTTTTTGATTTATTTTCTGAAGTCGGATTGGCTGCACAATTATGACCGGTTGAAACAAAAAGGGGCGCTGACATAATCAGCGCCGGATTCAAAAGAGTATGCGGAATACAGCGGTACGGTGAACGTGCGGCTGTATTTTTTATGCGTTCATGCTAGGGGCTTACCGCTGAATACAGGGAAAAAGCTGAACTCGCCATAGTCTGCGATAGGTTCCGTATGCATCAGAGTTTTCATACCCTCAGCGGAAATCGTAAAATCCACATGGGCATTGTCGCTCATATGAGCCGGATTGGCTGTTTTGGGCAGCGCGACCGCACCCAGCTGAATGGCATAACGAATGCAGAGCTGGGCGGCGGATACGCCGTATTTGCGGGCCATTTCGGTAATCGCCGGATTCTTCAGCGCTTCTCCGTGAGCAATTGGAGAATAAGCTTCCACCAGGATTCCCTGTTCCTTACAGAAATCTACCAGTTCCAGCGGAGTATTGCTGATATGCAGGAGAATCTGATTGACCATCGGTTTGATACGGCAATCGGCCAAGAGGTTTTCAAGATCATCCTTTAAGAAGTTGGATACGCCGATAACCCTTACCTTGCCGGCGGCCTGTGCGTCCTCCAATGCGCGCCAGACAGCTTTGTTTTCCTGGAAATAGCGCTTAGACGCGCGGAATTCTTTCCAGGGCTGGGGAGAGTGGATGATTATCTGGTCCAGATAATCCAGTCCCATCTTCTTCAGGGTTTCGTCAATGGATTTTGCGGCATCTTCATAGGTTTTCAGCTCGGCTGCCACCTTACTCGCAAGGAAGAGTTCCTGACGGGGAATTCCACAGGTACGAACACCTTCGCCGACGCCCTGTTCATTTCCGTAGGCCTGCGCTGTATCAATCAGACGGTATCCCAGCTTTACAGCTGTACGGACTGCTTCTGAAGCCGTAGGATCATCCATCATCCAGGTGCCAAGTCCCAATTTAGGGATATACATACCATTCGCTAACGTATAGTTCTCTTGTAAGGTCATGGTTGTTCCTCCTTTACAGTTTGGCATATTCTGCGTCCGTTACCGGTTCGCACCATTCATTTTTGCATTCTTTACCGGGAATCTCGATTGCGATATGGCTGAACCAGCTGTCTTTTTTCGCTCCGTGCCAGTGTTTGACGTTGGCGGGAATCGTGATGACACTGCCCTCATGCAGGCTGATAGCCGCTTTTCCTTCTTCTTGATACCAGCCCTCCCCGGCAGTACAGATCAGAAGCTGCCCGCCACCTTCCGCGGCATGGTGAATATGCCAGTTATTGCGGCATCCAGGCTCAAACGTCACATTGGCGGCAAACAGGCCGCCCTTCGGATCCGTCAGCGGATTCAGAAAAGAATCTCCGATAAAATATTGAGCGAACGCAGTGTTAGGAATGCCTGTCCCAAACATGTTTGCCTGTTCAAATGCTTCTTTGTTTTCATACTTCATAGTAAAAACCTCCACATTATACAGTCCGCTATTGACAGATTCCCTGCCGGACTGTATGATATTCTTGAACTTCATGTATATCTTACAACTTAAAGTATACTTTAAGTCGAGAGTATTTTTAAATTTTTGGGAGGAATCATGTATGATATATACAGTGGGAGAAATGGCCAGACTGCTGGGAGTTACAGCTTCCACCCTGCGCTATTATGATAAGGAGGGACTGCTGCCATTTGTGGAGCGTTCTTCTGGCGGCATCCGCATGTTTCAGGAGTCCGATATTGAATGGCTGCAGATCATTGGGTGCATGAAAAAGGCCGGAATGTCCATCAAGGATATCCGGCAGTATATTCAGATGACCCTGCAGGGGGATGATACCATTGAAATGCGTCTTGCGATGTTTCGCCACCAGCAGGAGGTTTTAATGGAGCAGATGGAAGAGCTGCGCCATACCATGCAGATTGTAGAGTATAAATGCTGGTACTATGAAACAGCCAAGGCGGCTGGTACGATCGAGGCGCCGCAGAAGATGGATCTTGCAGAAGTGCCGGAGCGCTTCCGCAAGATCCGGCAGGAACTGCGGACGGCTCCAGGAGCCTTAAATGAAGAAAAAGAAGAGTAGAAGAGCATGCGAAAAACACCGGATTCCAGAGAAGATAGGCTGGAATCCGGTGCTTTTGTTACCCCCCGATGGAGGCCTTCAATTCCGTCCATAACACGTCATAGAGCGCATTGGCGCCGCCAAGATCCAGAAATACCTCGCAATCGCCATAGACGGATTCTTCTGGGAACATGACCTCATTGTCCAGAAGATTTTCGTCCAGGATATCCTGCGCGTCTTCCAGATCCCAGTCCAGAAGAGCAGCGAGTTCTTCGGCGGAAGTCTGTTCGGGATCGAGATACTGCAGGGCGTCTTCGCTCGGAGTGGAGTATCCGATTTCCCACATGTTTTTAATCGCGATATCACTGCGGCACAGGAAGTTGATGAACATCTCCGCCTCCTCCTTGTGCAGGGCATTCGCGGGAATCACCAGGGAGTCGAACCACAGATTACTGTTGGACGGTACGGTATAAGCAAGGTCCTCGTTCATGGACATAGCTGTCAGCGCGTCTCCGGAATATACAAGCGCAAGGTCCGCGTTTTCAGCGGCCATCTGATCCTTGGCCTGATCGACGTAATAGCCGTAGACCAGCGGAGACTGCGCCAGAAGAGAGGAGAGGGCCTCACGCAGATGTTCGGCATCGGTTTCATTACAGGAATATCCCAAACGTTTCAGGGCCGGCGTAAAGGAATCGCGAACACTGTCAGACATGATAATGGCATTCTCATATCGACTGTCCCACAGGCTGTTCCAGGTAGGAATCTCGCTGACAGTCCGCGTATTGTAGAGGATTCCCAGGGTTCCCCACATATAGGGGACAGAGTATTCATTATCCGGGTCAAAGTCCGGATTTTTATAATGGCTGCTGATTAGAGCATAGTTGGGAATGTTGCTGAAATCCAGCTTAGCCAGACGCCCTTCCTTGATGAGCCGTTCAATCATGTAATCCGATGGGACCAGCAGGTCATAGTTGCTGCCGCCGGAGGTAAGCTTCAGATACATCTCTTCATTGGTCTCAAAGAGGGAGTAGATGACCTTAATACCGGTCTCTTCTTCAAATTGATCGATTACATCCATGTCGATGTATTCGCCCCAGTTGAATACACTGAGTGTCCGCTGTTCGGCAGAACGGCATCCGGAAAGGAGCAGAAGAGCCGCGCAGAAAAGCGGCAGAACCTTACAGAATTTACGGATCATTTGGCGCCTCGCTTTCGTTTGGATACTTTTTTGCGGCGGTCACTGCTGAGCAGATTTACTAACAGCAGCAGAATCAGCACCGACAGGAACATGATGGTGGACAGGGCGTTGATCGATGGTTTGATGCCGCGTCTGGCCATGGAGTAGACGATGATGCTCAGGTTGGAGATACCGTTGCCGGTGGTAAAGAAGCTGATGATAAAGTCATCGATGGACATGGTGAAGGCCAAAAGCGTCCCGGAGATGATCCCTGGCAGAAGCTCCGGAATCATAACGCGGAAAAAAGCTTGTGCCGGACTGGCGCCCAGATCCAGTGCCGCTTCATAGGTGTTGGGATTCATCTGCCGCAGATGGGGCAGCACAGAAAGGATCACATAGGGAATATTAAAGGTGATATGGGCAATCAGCATGGTCATAAGCCCCAGAGGAAGCTTGAGCATAATAAAAAGCAGCATCAGAGAAATACCGGTCAGAATGTCCGGATTGAGCATGGGCAGATTGGAAACATTGGTCATAACAGAACGTTTCCAGCCGCGGTATCGGTGAATGCCGATGGCTGCCAGGGTTCCGATGGCAGCGGCCACCAGAGAAGAGAGAACGGCAACCAGCAGGGTATTGCCCAAAGCGTCCATGATCTGGCTGTCGGAAAAGAGCTCCTGATACCAGCGCAGAGAGAACCCTGTAAACTGGGAGGTGCTTTTGCTGTCATTGAAGGAAAAGACCATCAGCAGGACGATCGGCGCATACAGAAACAGAAAGATCACGAACATATAAAAACGGGAGAAAAAGGAACCGACAGCGGATAGAATCTTTTTCATCACAGCAAGCCCCCTCTCTCATTTTCCTCTGCGTTATACCGGGAGGAGAGGTTCATGAACAGCAAGCTGATCACCATCAGAATCAGAGCCAACGCGGAGCCAAAGGCCCAGTTGTTGGTCCTTAAGAACTGGCTTTCAATAATGTTGCCGATCATATCCACTTTTCCTCCGCCCAGCAGGCTGGGGATTACAAAGGTGGTAACGGCAGGCAAAAAGACCATAGAGATGCCGGAATAGACGCCGGGCATGCTGAGCGGAAGGATGACCCGTCCGAAAGTATGCAGGGAGGAGGCGCCAAGATCGGAAGAAGCCTCAATCAGGCTGGAATCGATCTTTTTCAGAGCATTATAGATCGGCAGTACCATAAAAGGCAGAAAATTATATACCATGCCGAGGACAACAGCCCCGCGTGTATTGATGAGCTTTTGAGCCGGCAGTCCCAGCCAGGTCAGAAGATGGTTCAGCAAACCGTTTTTTCCCAGAATGCTCAGCCAGGAATATGTCCGCAGCAGAAAATTCATCCACATGGGTAAAATAAAGATCATGATCATAAAGCTGGCCGAAGCGCGTTTGGAGAGGATGAGCGCCAGCGGATAGCCCAGGATGAGGCAGATCAGCGTGGATTCCAAAGCCAGTACAATAGAATTTAAGAGTACGCGCAGGTAAATTCCATTGGAGGAAAAGACCATGGCAAAGGCATCCAGCGTGAATCCGTCGGTTCCGTAAAAGGCATTATAAAAAACCAGCGCCAGTGGCAAAAGGATAAAGACGACGCCCCAGACGACCATAGGGATGACCATCAGACGCTGTCCTTCCGCCACAGTTTTGTAGGCTTTAGTTCTCTTCATTCTCATCATCCTCCTCATTACGGCGGAAGCTCAGATCAGAATAAGGAGATTTCCGCATGACCTGTATATTGAAGGGGATGACATTCAGACTTACCGAAGAGCCCACCGGGGCCTGCACGGTAGAGTGCACGAGCCAGTCGAAGCCTTCGGCCAGAACATGCATCTCATAGTGGACGCCCTTGAAGGTTACAGCGGTTACGACACCGTTCAGCGTATCGGTCCCCGGCTCCTTCAGCGCAATATCCTCCGGACGGATGACAATGTCCACAGGCTCCTTTGGCAAGAATCCGGCATCGGCGCATTCCCAGACCCTTCCCAGAAACTCAACCGCGTGATCCTCCAGCATGACAGCGGAAGTGATGATATTGCTCTCACCGATAAAATCCGCCACAAAAGCATTCACGGGCTCATTATAAATATCCTCCGGCGTACCGATCTGCTGAATGACGCCGTCGTTCATGACAACGATCATATCCGACATGCTGAGCGCTTCTTCCTGATCGTGCGTTACATAGAAAGTGATTCCCAGACGCTTCTGCATACGCTTCAGTTCAAGCTGCATTTCCTGGCGGAGCTTCAAATCCAATGCGCCCAGAGGCTCATCCAATAAGAGCAGCTTGGGCTCATTGACAATGGCGCGGGCAATCGCGACACGCTGCTGCTGTCCGCCGCTGAGCTGTGAGATCCTGCGGCGCCCGTATCCGTCCAGATTGACCAGACGCAATGCCCGGTTAACCTTTTCGGCAATCACGTTTTTCGGGAGCTTTTTGATCTTCAGGCCAAAAGCGATATTATCCGCTACATTCAGATGCGGGAAAAGGGCATAGCGCTGAAATACTGTATTGAGTGTACGCTTATAAGGCGGGACGGAAGCGATATCCTGGCCTTCAAAAAGGACCTGGCCGCTGGTCAGTGTCTCAAAGCCGCCGATGATCCGCAGAGTTGTAGTCTTTCCGCAGCCGGAAGGGCCCAGAAGGGTGACAAAGGTGTTGGTTTTGACAGCCAGATTGATGTCGTTTAAGACGAGGTTTTCTTCTCCGTTTCCATCATCGTAGCTCTTGCAGACATGTTTCAGTTCAATCAGAATGGAATCAGTTTTATCAGACATGGCAAACTCCTTACAGGTGGAATATATCAGAAATTCGGCGGGGTTGTGACCCACAATACTTTGGCCGGACTTTTACCGGTGTTTTTCAGATAATGCGGCCGGTTGGGGGTAAAATAAAAGGTTTCGCCGCGGTGCAGAGAATAGGTTTTTTTACCGATGACAAGCTGAAGCGTGCCGGAGAGGCAGTAACCGAATTCCTCGCCGTCATGGGGGACATCGGGCTCCGTTTGACTTCCTGCTGCCAGCTCCAGGAGAATCGGTTCCATCATGTTGCGCTGGGCATTGGGGACGATCCACCAGATATTCTGCCCTTGCTCCTTATTCTCTTTCGCGAAAAAATCCTCTTTGCGAAAGACGACCTGTTCTTCTTCGTCATCACTGAAAAATTCCTTGAGATTGGTCCCCAAGCATTGCAGAATATCGATCAGCGTCGCGATGGAGGGAGAGGTCAGGTCATTTTCCAGCTGAGAAATAAATCCTTTGGAGAGCTCGCAGCGGTTGGCAAGCTCCTCTTGCGTCAGTTGGTTCAGAATCCGAAGCTGACGGATTTTTTCTCCGATTTCCATAGTATAACAGACTCCTTTCCAAATAGAGATCCTAAATAAAAAGTTTAGTATTGCTGTGGCTTTGCACTTCTAATCTAAAAGTTTAGTGTTTCTAAACACGATGTTTATTATAGAGCGTATGAAAAGGCTTGTCAAGGGAATTTATAAAAATAAACAATCTTTTCCAAGAATGGCTTGCATTTCGCGGCTAAAACAGGTATACTACCAAGAGCGGCAGGCCGGAGAGAGATCTGCTGAGAAGGAGTAGGAATATGTATCAGCTATTAAAAACAGAAGGGCGCGCCAAAAGAGGCCGTTTTACGACAGTACACGGTGTCATTGAAACACCAGTATTTATGAATGTAGGAACAGCGGCGGCAATCAAGGGCGCCGTTTCTTCAATGGATCTGAAGGAGATCAAGTGTCAGGTGGAATTGTCCAATACATATCATCTGCATGTCAGACCGGGGGACCGGCTGATTCATGATGTAGGAGGACTGCACCGCTTTATGAATTGGGATCAGCCGATTCTGACGGATTCCGGTGGATTCCAGGTCTTCTCTTTAACGGCCCTGCGCGGTAAAATCCGGGAAGAAGGCGTGACCTTCGCGTCGCATGTGGATGGTCGCAAGATTTTTATGGGGCCGGAGGAGAGCATGCAGATTCAATCCAATCTGGGATCGACGATTGCGATGGCCTTTGATGAATGCGCGCCAAGTAAGGCAGAACGCAGTTACATCGAGAACTCGGTCGCCCGTACGACAAGGTGGCTCGCGCGCTGTAAGGCAGAGATGCAGAGGCTGAATTCGCTGGAGGACACAGTGAATCCGCATCAGATGCTTTTCGGCATCAATCAGGGCGGTGTTCTGGAGGATGTGCGCCGGGCGCAGGCTAGGGAGATCGCGCAGATGGATCTGGACGGCTATGCGATCGGCGGCCTCGCGGTGGGTGAGACACATGAGGAGATGTATCACATTCTTGAGACTGTGGTTCCGGAGCTCCCGCAGGATAAGCCGACCTATCTTATGGGTGTGGGAACACCGGCCAATATTATAGAAGGAATTCGGCGAGGCGTCGATTTTTTTGACTGTGTGCTTCCGGCCAGAAACGGGCGGCATGGCCATGTTTATACCGACCGCGGAAAGCTGAATCTGTGGAATGCCAAATATGAAAAGGACATGGAGCCGATCGATGCGGCCTGCCAGTGCCCGACCTGTAGGCATTACTCCAGAGCTTACATCCGGCATCTGCTGAAGGCCAAGGAGATGCTTGGAATGCGTCTGTGCGTACTGCATAATCTCTATTATTATAATACGCTGATGGAACGTGCCCGACAGGCGTTAGACGAGGGACGCTACGAGGTTTTTGCCGCACAGCGGCTGGATGGTTATAAGGAGCTGGGATTATAATGGGAAAAGAGACCAAGACCAACGCTATGCGGATTCTGGAACGGATGAAGATTCCGTATCAGCTACTGCAATATGAATGCAAGGAGTTCATTGATGGCATCCATGTGGCGGACGCGACCGATGTCCCGCGGGAACAGTCCTTTAAGACATTGGTAGCGCAGGGCAAGAGCGGAGCGTATTATGTGCTGGTGCTGCCGGTGGAGCTGGAGGTGCATCTGAAGGCAGCGGCCAAAATTGTCGGAGAAAAATCGATCGAGATGCTGCATGTTAAGGATATCACGCAGGTGACCGGGTATATTCGGGGCGGATGCAGTCCGATCGGAATGAAGAAGCAGTATCCGACAGTGATCCATGAGACGGCACTTCAATACGATCAGATCTATGTAAGCGGAGGGCGGATTGGCACGACATTGATCCTTAAGCCCACCGATCTTGCGGAGGCCTGCCGGGGCCGTTTTGGAAATCTTTGTGCAGAAATCTGAAAAAACACTTGTTTTTTTCGGAGGAACAAGGTATAATTAATATGTTATATAATTGAAGAGTATCAGGAGGAGAGTATTTATGTGGAATGTTTTACTGGACACAGCGTCCACAGGAACCGAGACAGGAGGCCTGGGATCGATGCTGCCGCTGCTTTTGATCTATGCGGTATTCTTTGTGATTCTGTATTTCGTGTTGATTCGTCCGCAGCGTAAGCGTCAGAAGGAAACAACCAATATGCAGAACGCAATCACCAATGGTGATTGGGTACTGCTGAGCAATGGTATGTACGGTAAGGTAGTCAATGTTGTCAATGATAATCTGATGGTAGAGTTCGGAACGAACCGCAGCATCATTATTCCGGTACGCCGTGATCAGGTACTGTCCAAGGAAGAGCCGGATCTGACACAGAAGACGGTGGAAGAAGTAGAGAAGGCGCCGGAGGATGCGGTAATCGGCAACGATCTGGCAGAGGATCAGCTGGATGCCTACGATCAGTACATTCTGGAGCAGGGAGATAAGAAGGGTAAGAAGAGTCCTTTCGGCAAGAAGAAGGGCTGAGAGAGAAGCGCAGAGCCTTTTGTACGTTTTTCAAAAAAATATCAGAAAATCCCTTGACGGAAAGAACAAGATACTGTATAATATTTTCCAGTGCTTATGAATAAATACCCTTAGTTGTAATGCACAATCACAGCAAGAGGGAGGGGTGGAGTGACATGTCGAACGTCGTAGTTAAGGAGAATGAAACCTTAGATAGTGCTCTTCGTCGTTTTAAGAGAAGCTGTGCCAAGGCCGGCATCATGCAGGAAGTGCGTAAGAGAGAGCATTATGAGAAGCCCAGCGTAAAGCGTAAGAAGAAGTCTGAGGCTGCTCGCAAGAGAAAGTATAATTAAGCTGGAAATGGCTGTAAAGCTGCAGGCGTCCGTCAATTGATGGATGCCTGTTTTATATTTTCGGACAGACTGAACAGAGAAAAGTGTATTCTGAATAATTTTTGGAAAAGATATAGCACATCGTAAATTCTTTTGGATAAAAAGTAGAAAGTAGAATTTGAATTAAAAAATATTTGAAAACAGCTTGACAGTATTCAATGAGAAGAGTATAATAGCCCTAATCTGAAAGAATCATTGCAGAAGCTTTCAGAAGATAAGGAAAAAGCATGGATGGAGACATTCCCATGGCAGGGTGTTGCGTTCAGAGAGCCGGTGGCAGGTGCGAACCGGTCGGACATTGCCTAGGGACTCACTCCGGAGCTGCGCGGCTGAAATGCATGGCATAGTAGGCGGCGACGGCAGCCCCCGTTAAGGGCAGGCACATGACAGTGTGCAATGAGAGGCCTGTGGAGCAGGCAAATAGGGTGGTAACGCGTGGAGTAGCCTCGTCCCTTACGAAGAAGAGTATGGGACGGGGCTTTTTGTATATCCGCGCCAAGACCATGAGCAGAACGAATGTAGGAGGTGAACGGATGGAGAATCAGTCAACGGTCTTATCGATTCTGGTAGAAAATAATCCCGGCGTATTGGCACGTGTCGCGGGACTTTTCAGCCGCCGGGGTTTTAATATTGACAGCTTAACGGTGGGAGAGACACAGGATCCTAAGATTTCCCGTATGACGGTAGCGGTGACGGCGGACAGACAGGCGCTGGAACAGATCAAGAAGCAGGTGAACAAGCTGGTAGACGTCATCAAAGTGATCGAGCTGCATTCGGATCGGGCGGTCTTTCGGGAGATTGCGCTGGTCAAAGTGGAGGCCAATCCGCAGAATCGAGCGGAGATCATTCAGTTTGTCGATATTTTCCGCGGCAAGATTGTAGACGTCGCGCCGCGCTCCCTGGTGATTGAGATTACCGGTGATTCCAGCAAGGTGCATGAATTTATCGCGCTGCTGGATACATACGGCGTCATCAAGGAATTTGTCAGAACCGGCATTACTGCCCTTGAAAGAGGAAGTAAGCAGATAGATCAATATACAAAATATGAGGAGGACTAAATATCATGGCAGCAATTTTTTATCAGCAGGATTGTGATTTGACATTGTTAAAGGACAAGACCGTTGCGATTATCGGTTACGGAAGCCAGGGGCACGCGCACGCGCTGAACCTGAAGGACAGCGGTGTCAAGGTAATCGTCGGACTGTATGAGGGCAGTAAGTCCTGGGCCAAGGCGGAGGCGGCGGGCCTGCCGGTTATGACGACGGCAGAGGCAGCCAAGGCGGCGGATATCATCATGATCCTGATCAATGATGAGAAGCAGGCTGATATGTATAAAAAGGACATTGAGCCTAACCTGGAGCCCGGAAACATGCTGATGTTCGCGCATGGCTTTAACATTCATTTCGGTTGTATCGTACCTCCGAAGGATGTGGATGTTACCATGATTGCCCCGAAGGGGCCGGGCCATACTGTAAGAAGCGAGTATCTGGCAGGCAAGGGCGTTCCGTGCCTGATCGCGGTGGAGCAGAATGCGACCGGACAGGCGCAGGAGCTGGCGCTGGCATATGCTCTGGGTATCGGCGGCGCGAGAGCCGGTGTTCTGGAGACAACATTCCGTACTGAGACAGAGACCGATCTGTTTGGTGAGCAGGCAGTCCTGTGCGGCGGCGTCTGCGCATTGATGCAGGCTGGCTTTGAGACTCTGGTCGAGGCTGGATACGATCCGAGAAACGCGTATTTTGAGTGTATTCACGAGATGAAGCTGATCGTGGACCTGATCTATCAGTCCGGCTTCTCCGGAATGAGATACTCTATCTCCAATACCGCGGAATACGGCGATTATATTACCGGACCCAAGATCATTACAGAAGACACCAAGAAGGCGATGAAGAAAATTCTGTCCGATATTCAGGACGGTACATTCGCGAAGGAGTTCCTGCTGGATATGTCTCCGGCCGGCCGTCAGGTACACTTTAAGACAATGAGAAAGCTGGCTGCGGAGCATCCTTCTGAACTGGTAGGTGAGGAGATTCGTAAGCTGTATAGCTGGAATGGAGAGGACAAGCTGATCAATAACTGATCGGAGTGATTTCATCAGGGAAAATCGGCGGTTCGTCGAAAGGGCGAGCCGCCTTTTCAAAAAATCGAAAAGCGAGGTTATAGAATGCCCAGAGTGG
>CABUPM010000014.1 GCA_902493345.1 uncultured Eubacteriales bacterium
GTCATCCATGAGCATCCGGTTATGCTGAACCGTGCTCCTACTCTGCACCGTCTGGGTATTCAGGCGTTTGAGCCTACGCTGGTAGAAGGTAAGGCGATTCGTCTGCATCCTCTGGTCTGCGCGGCGTTCAATGCGGACTTTGATGGAGACCAGATGGCTGTGCATGTTCCTCTGTCCATAGAGGCGCAGGCAGAGTGCCGCTTCATGCTTCTGTCCACCAATAACCTGCTGAAGCCTTCTGATGGAGCGCCTGTGGCGGTACCGTCTCAGGATATGGTTCTGGGTATTTATTATCTGACCAAGGAATCTCCGGACGAGCCGGGTGCCGGCCGTTGGTTCCAGGACAAGAATGAAGCGCTGGCAGCATATTACGAGCATGAGATTACGCTGCATACCCCGGTCAAGGTTCGCCGTACAGTCGTAGTAGACGGAAAGCCTGTAACAGGCATGATCGATACGACCGCGGGCCGCATTATCCTGAATGAAAAGATTCCGCAGGATCTGGGATATGTGGAGAGAGATCCGGAGCATCCGGAGACCTATCTGCCGTATGAGATCAACTTCATTGTAGGTAAGAAGCAGCTGCAGAAGATTCTGCACAACTGCATCAATGTGCATGGTATCACGGATACGGCTACCGTATTGGATGATATCAAGGCGCTGGGCTTCAAGTATTCTACGATGGGAGCGCTGACCGTATCCGCGGCAGACGTAGTTGTTCCTCCGCAGAAGCAGGAATTGCTGAAAGCGGCCGAGGCAGAAGTAGAGAAGATTGTACGCAACTACCGCAGAGGATTCCTCACGGATAAGGAGCGTCATACCCGAGTCATTCAGATCTGGACCGACGCGATCAACAAGCTGACCGATATGCTGATGCCTGCGTTGGGTGTAGATAACAATATTTATATGATGATCGATTCCGGAGCCCGAGGCTCTAAGGACCAGCTGAAGCAGATGTCCGCAATGCGTGGACTGACAGCGACTCCGCAGGGCGATATCATCGAGCTGCCGATCAAGTCCTGCTTCAAAGAGGGATTGGATGTTCTGGAGTACTTCATCTCCGCACATGGTACCCGTAAGGGTCTGGCGGATACGGCGCTGCGTACAGCGGACTCTGGTTATCTGACCAGACGTCTGGTAGATGTGTCCCAGGATATCATTATTCGTTCGGAAGACTGCTGTGAGCCGGGTGTAAAGCCGGAGGGCGTCTGGGTCAGCGCGTTTATGGACGGAGACGAAGTGATAGAGTCTCTGGAAGAGCGTATTACCGGACGTTGGTCGATCGATGAGATTCGTCATCCGGAGACTGACGCGGTGCTGGTAGAAGAAGATACCATCATCTCTCCCAAGCAGGCCAAGGCTGTAGTCGCGGCCGGAATCACCAAGGTTCATATCCGGAATATGCTGAGCTGCCGTCAGAGACTGGGCGTCTGCGCTAAGTGCTATGGCGCCAACATGTCCAACGGACTGCCGGTTCGTTTGGGCGAGGCGGTCGGAATCATTGCCGCACAGTCCATCGGTGAGCCTGGTACTCAGCTGACCATGCGTACCTTCCATACTGGCGGTGTTGCGGGCGGCGACGATATTACACAAGGTCTTCCTCGTGTACAGGAGCTGTTCGAGGCTCGTAAGCCCCGCGGACTTGCGATCATCGCAGAGTTCGGCGGAGAGGTATCCGAGAACATCACCCGTAAAAAGCGCGAGATTATCGTGACCAATCCGGAGACCAAGGAAGCCAAGACGTATATTATCCCATATGGCGCCCGTCTGAAGGTTACGGACGGACAGGTAATCGGGGCCGGCGATGAGTTGACGGAAGGTTCTGTCAATCCGCATGATATTCTGAAGATCAAGGGACTGGCTGCCGCGCAGAACTACCTGATTCAGGAAGTACAGCGCGTGTACCGTCTGCAGGGTGTTGATATCAACGATAAGCATATCGAGACGATTGTTCGTCAGATGCTGCGTCGTGTTAAGGTAGAGGAGAATGGCGATACCGATATGCTGCCGGGTAGTCTGGTAGATTATCTGGAGTTTGAAGCCAAGAACAAAGAAGCGGAAGAGCAGGGCAAGATCCCGGCAACGGGCGAGCGTGTGCTGCTGGGTATCACCAAGGCTTCTTTGGCGACGGAATCTTTCTTGTCGGCCGCTTCCTTCCAGGAGACGACTCGTGTTCTGACCGAAGCAGCGATCAAGGGTAAGGTAGATCCGCTGGTTGGTCTGAAGGAGAACGTTATTATCGGTAAGCTGATCCCGGCCGGTACCGGCATGAATCGTTATCAGCACATTCATTTCGAAAAGAATCTGACGCAGGAAGAGCTGGAGATCCTGGCAGAGGAGGAGCGCCGCAAGGCTGAAGAAGAAGCTCGCCGCAAGGCTGAGGAAGCAGCGAAGAAGGCGCAGGAAGAGGAAGAAGAGGAAGATCTGGAGACGCTGGATCTGCTGGCGGACGACGAAGAGGAGTCCGATTCTCAGACAGATGTCAAGGATCAGGATGTTGTAGAATTCGACCTTGTTCCGGATGAAGAATAATAGATAAAGTTATGGCCGCACCTTTGGGTGCGGCCATATTCATTTTCTCATTTGTTTCAGAAAGAGGAGAACTGCGCATAGGAGCGTGATCCCGGCATATCCCAGAACCCAGTATAGGTCGGCGGCGGAGAATGCGGCCGACGCGGAGAGGACCGCTCGCTCTAGCTTCACGGCGTGGACAAAAGGAAGAATGTTAGCAATGCTGCGGAAAGCGCCGCCCACAAGGTCCAGATCAAACCAGGCGCCGGAGAACCAGGCGCATAAGTTGGTAAGAAGGGCTCCGCAGAGGCCGCCGACCTGTTTTACGCTGAAAACGCTGCCGCACAGAAGTCCGAGCGCGATGAAAAAGAGAGAGGCTGGGATGAGCAGTGCAAGCGCGTACAGGATGCGGATGCTGGGCGTCAGGCCCAGCAGAAGAGCTGCGGCATAACAGATGACGCTTTGCAGCAGCGCGATCGGAAGACAGGGCAGAAGATAGCCCAGAATAAAGTCGGAAGCGGTCAAAGGCGTTGTATACAAACGCTCTAAAAAGGCGCTCTCACGATCTCGCGCGACCAGTGTGGCGGAAAACAGTGTCATAAAGGAGAGACCGAATACTGTGATGCCGGGCGTGAGAGTCTCAATCTCAAAAAGAGGAACGGGGATATTGGCCTGGATCGCACTCAATAACAGAAGAAGCACCAGTGGGAAACCAAGTCCAAAGCCCAGATTCAGCGGATCGCGCAAGATTTCCTTGGCAGTACGTGAGGCAAAGAAAAGACTCTTCATTATACCGCCTCCTTTACATAAGACAAGAAAGCTTTTTCTAATGTCGGACTGCCGGAGGCCTCTTTTAATTCCGTGGGAGAGCCGAGCGCCAGGAGACGGCCGGATTTCATGATGCCGATACGGTCCGAGAGCTCCTCGGCTTCTTCCATATAATGTGTAGTCAGAATGATGGTCACACTTCCTTTTAGAGAACGGATCGTGCTCCACAGTTCGCCGCGGGCCAGAACATCCAGTCCCAACGAGGGCTCATCCAGAAATAGAATCTTAGGGGAACCGATAAGGGCTATGGCGATACTCAACCGCCGCATCCATCCGCCGGAGAGTTTTCCGGCTCTTTTTTTTAAGATGGATTCCAGATGAAACTGTTGCGTAAGGGTTTGAATGCGTTCGTTTTTCTGTTCCGATGAAAGTCCATAAACGCCGCACAGCAGCGACAGGTTTTCCAGAACGGTAAGATTGGGCGCGACGGCTGTTTCCTGCGGAGAGACGCCGATTTCCTGTTTGACTCCGGCCAGGTCTGTTAAAATGCTGTGTCCGTTCAGAAGGGCGTCGCCGGAAGTGGGACGGACCAGACCGCAGAGCATACGGATGGTTGTTGTTTTTCCGGCGCCGTTGACCCCTAAGAGGGCAAACAGCTCTCCGTGGGGAATACTAAGTGTAAGAGCGTCCACGGCAAGGGTGTCTTTGTATTTCTTGGTTAATTGAAAAGTTTGAATGGCATCCATGATTTTTCTCCTTAAAAAAATAATGTAGTGCAACATATGTAATTTTATTATAGCATGATTTTGGAGTGTGTCAATTGCCTGCGCAAAATCTTTTAAAATGCGGGAGAAATTGCTTGACACAGATGGAATGCGGTGCTATACTACTATAGTATGCGAAAATTGCCTTGTGCATCTGCACAGTCATAGATTCGCAGTTTCGCTTGTTGGCTGCAACACAACAGGGTATTATTCAAACAGGAGGTGCAAATATATGCCTACTTTTAACCAGCTCGTTAGAAAAGGAAGACAGGTTAGCGTTAAGAAGTCTACCGCTCCGGCTCTGCAGAAGGGATGGAACTCTCTGAAGAAGAGCACGACCGATATTTCTTCTCCGCAGAAGCGTGGCGTTTGTACAGTAGTTAAGACTGATACGCCGAAGAAGCCGAACTCCGCTCTTCGTAAGATCGCCCGTGTTCGCCTGAGCAATGGTATCGAAGTTACCGCGTATATCCCCGGCGAAGGCCACAATCTTCAGGAGCACAGTGTTGTTCTGATCCGTGGCGGACGTGTTAAGGATATGCCTGGTGTACGTTACCATATCGTTCGTGGTACGCTGGATACCGCAGGCGTGGCCAAGCGTAAGCAGGCCCGTTCCAAGTACGGTGCTAAGCGTCCGAAGTAATTTTTAATTAAGTAACATTTTTCGAGTTTCAATACGCATGGATTGTATTTGTGCAAAGTGCGAAAGTACCGACACGTTAGTTGCAGCGCGGGAGGAACTGTGCCGGAAGCGCGAATCACAGCGTATGTGAGTACCGATAAGCCGTATAGGCTTGCGAATTAATCCAAAACTGATTAAGGAGGGAAGAATCGTGCCTAGAAAAGGACATGTATCCAAGAGAGAAGTTCTTCCGGATCCGTTGTACAACAGCAAGGTTGTAACCAAGCTGATCAACAACATCATGCTGGACGGTAAGAAGGGCGTAGCCCAGAAGATCGTTTACGGTGCATTTAACCGTGTGGCAGAGAAGACCGGTAAGGACGCAATGGAAGTATTTGAGACGGCGTTGAATAATATTATGCCGGCTCTGGAAGTTAAGGCAAGACGAGTAGGTGGTGCGACCTACCAGGTACCGATGGAAGTTCGTCCGGAACGCCGTCAGACCCTGGGACTGCGCTGGCTGACCACTTATTCCCGTAACCGCAGCGAGAAGACCATGGAAGAGCGCCTGGCCAATGAGATCATGGACGCTGCCAACAACAGCGGTTCCGCTGTAAAGAAGAGAGAAGATACGCATAAGATGGCTGAGGCCAACAGAGCGTTCGCTCACTTCCGTTTCTAAGTTGACAGGAGGAAATAATTTTGGCAAGAGAATATTCGTTGGAGAATACCAGAAATATTGGTATTATGGCTCATATCGATGCGGGTAAGACAACTCTGACCGAGCGTATCCTCTTTTATACCGGAAAGACGCATAAGATCGGTGATACCCATGAGGGTACCGCGCAGATGGACTGGATGGAGCAGGAGCAGGAGAGAGGTATCACGATTACCTCTGCTGCTACGACTTGCTTCTGGAAGGGAAATCGTATCAATATTATCGATACTCCGGGACATGTAGACTTTACCGTTGAGGTAGAGCGTTCTCTGCGTGTACTGGACGGCGCGATCGGCGTTTTCTGTGCTAAGGGTGGTGTTGAGCCTCAGTCTGAGACCGTATGGCGTCAGGCAGACGAGTACCATGTACCGAGAATGGCGTTCGTAAACAAGATGGACATCATGGGCGCGGATTTCTACAACGCTGTCAGCATGATGAAGGAGCGTCTGGGTGCCAATGCGGTGCCGATCCAGCTTCCGATTGGCAAAGAGGACGATTTCAAGGGCGTTATCGACCTGATGAATATGAAAGCCTACATCTATAATGATGATAAGGGCACAGATATTTCCGAGACCGAGATTCCGGAGGATATGAAGGATCAGGCTGAGGAATATCACAACAATATGGTAGAGTCCATTTGTGAGACCGATGACGATCTGATGATGGCATACCTGGAAGGTGAAGAAATTACGATTGAACAGCTGCAGAAGGCGATGCGTGCTGCGGTTTGTGCGACCAAGATGATTCCGGTACTGTGCGGTACCGCATATCGTAACAAGGGTGTTCAGAAGCTGCTGGATGCAGTTGTTGCATACATGCCGGCTCCGACCGATGTTCCTTCTATTAAGGGAACGCTGCCGGACGGCGAGACGGAAGAGTTCCGTCATTCTTCTGACACAGAGCCTTTCGCTGCACTGGCGTTTAAGATCATGGTTGACCCGTTTGTGGGTAAGCTGGCATTCTTCCGGGTATATTCCGGTGTAGCCAATGCAGGTTCTTATGTACTGAATTCCGTTAAGGGCAAGAAGGAGCGTCTGGGACGTATCCTGCAGATGCACGCGAATAAGCGTCAGGATCTGGATACTGTATACGCCGGTGATATCGCGGCTGCCGTTGGACTGAAGTTCACGACGACCGGTGATACCCTGTGTGATGAGCAGCATCCGATCGTGCTGGAGTCCATGGTGTTCCCGGAGCCCGTTATCTCTGTTGCTATCGAGCCCAAGACCAAGGCTGGTCAGGAGAAGATGGGTATCGCGCTGGCGAAGCTGGCAGAAGAAGACCCGACCTTCCGTACTTACACCAACCAGGAGACTGGTCAGACCATCATCGCCGGTATGGGTGAGCTGCACCTGGAGATTATTGTTGACCGTCTGATGCGTGAGTTCAAGGTAGAGGCCAATGTAGGCGCACCGCAGGTAGCCTATAAGGAAGCTCTGTCTAAGGAAGTCGACGTGGAAGGCAAGTTCGTCCGTCAGTCTGGTGGACGTGGTCAGTATGGTCATTGTAAGGTTCGCTTCTATCCGACCGACCCCAATGGCGAGAAGCTGTACGAGTTCGTCAACGCGATCGTCGGCGGTGCGATTCCGAAGGAGTATATCCCTGCGGTAGACGCTGGTATCCAGGAAGCAATGCAGAGCGGTGCTCTGGCAGGCTATCCGGTTCTGGGTGTTCGCGCAGAGTGCTACGACGGATCCTATCATGAAGTAGACTCCTCTGAAATGGCGTTCAAGATCGCTGGTTCCATGGCTTTCAAGGAGGCTATGCGTAAGGGCGGTTCCACGCTTCTGGAGCCTATGATGAAGGTAGACGTTACGGTTCCGGAGGAGTACATGGGCGATATCATCGGCGACATCAACTCCCGCCGCGGCCGTATTGAGGGTATGGATTCCAGAAACGGAGCATCCATCGTACACGGTTTCGTACCGCTGGGCGAGATGTTCGGTTATGCGACCGACCTGCGTTCCAAGACACAGGGCCGTGGTGTTTACACCATGCAGTTCCATTGCTATGAGCCTGTACCGAAGAGCATTCAGGAAAAGGTACTGGACAGCAAGGGCAAGCAGTAAGAAAAATTGTATAATAGCGGGACCCTTTCAGAAATTCTTCGTGAATTTTTGAAAAGGGTCTTGCAAAAAACGCCTAAACCCGCTATAATAGCAACAGGCGTATAAAAAATAATTAGGAGGATTCAAAAATGGCTAAGGTTAAATTTGAAAGAACCAAACCCCATATTAACATCGGTACTATTGGTCACGTTGACCATGGTAAGACTACTCTGACCGCTGCAATTACCAAGACTCTGCATGAGAGACTGGGTACCGGCGAGACCGTTGCCTTCGATAAGATCGATAAGGCTCCGGAAGAGAGAGAGCGTGGAATCACCATTTCTACTTCTCACGTTGAGTATGAGACCGAGAAGCGTCATTATGCTCATGTTGACTGCCCGGGACATGCTGACTATGTAAAGAACATGATCACTGGTGCTGCTCAGATGGATGGCGCTATCCTGGTAGTAGCTGCTACCGATGGCCCGATGGCTCAGACTCGTGAGCACATCCTGCTGTCCCGTCAGGTAGGCGTTCCTTACATCGTAGTATTCCTGAACAAGTGCGATATGGTAGACGACGAAGAGCTGCTGGAGCTGGTTGAGATGGAAGTTACCGAAGCTCTGGAAGAGTATGGATTCGAGGGCTGCCCGATCGTTCGTGGTTCTGCTCTGATGGCTCTGCAGGATCCGTTCAGCGAGTGGGGCGACAAGATCCTTGAGCTGATGAACACTGTAGACGAGTATATCCCGGCTCCTGAGCGTGACGCTGATAAGCCGTTCCTGATGCCTGTTGAGGACGTATTCTCCATCACTGGTCGTGGTACTGTTGCTACCGGCCGTGTTGAGCGTGGTATCCTGAAGCTGAACGACTCCGTTGAGCGTGTAGGTCTGCACGGTGAGACCAAGTCCTATGTTGTTACCGGTATCGAGATGTTCCACAAGCTGCTGGATGAGGCTCAGGCTGGTGATAACATCGGTGCTCTGCTGCGTGGTGTTCAGAGAAACGAAATCGAAAGAGGACAGGTTCTGGCTAAGCCCGGTACCGTAACTCCTCACCATAAGATTAAGGGTCAGGTATACGTTCTGAAAAAGGAAGAAGGCGGACGTCATACTCCGTTCCTGACCAACTATCGTCCTCAGTTCTATTTCAGAACAACTGACGTTACGGGTGTTATCACTCTGCCGGAAGGCGTTGAGATGTGCATGCCTGGCGATCACGTTGAGATGACGATCGATCTGATCTACCCGGTAGCTATGGAGAAGGGTCTGCGTTTCGCTATCCGTGAGGGTGGCCGTACCGTAGGTTCCGGTTCCGTTACCGAGATCATCGAGTAATTTCTGATAAGATTTAAGCCTCTGCCTTCGGGCAGAGGCTTTTTTGTATATCGTTGATGAACAAAGTGCAAAAATACTTGATTTTTCCTATAAAATATGATATTCTCATAGAGATCGGCCGCGTATCTGCGGCAATAGGTTGGAGAGGATGAAAGAGTATGAGCGAAGAACAGGATAAGTTTGAAAAACGCCGTAAAGAGGCGGAGAAGAGAAAGAAAAAGCTGCAGAAGATGCAGAATTCCAAGGTTAAGCCCGGGACCAAGAGAGCGCTGGGGATCGCCGGCGGTTCGATCCTGGCCATTTTGCTGGTAGCCGTGATTGTCGTTGCCAATGCGGGCTTTACCAGACGGATGGTAACGGCTTTGGAAGTGGGAGATCAGAAGGTTAGCTCTGCGGAATTCAGCTATTATTATGTACAGCAGGCTCTGAGTACCTATAACATGTATTATCAGTACACGGGCGGTTCTTATATTCCGTTTGATACGGGCAAGTCTTTGAATAAGCAGAAGTATTCCGACACCCAGACATGGGAAGATTACTTTGTAGAGTCAGCGGTTACCGCGGTACAGAATATCAAGACTTTGGTGCTGGCGGCGCAGGCAGAAGGATTTACACTGTCTGAGAGCGGTAAGGCGGCGGTCGAGAGTACGATGACCAGTCTTGCGACCCAGGCGACGCAGCAGAAGGTTTCGCTGGATCGTTATCTGACGGCGATCTATGGCGTCGGGATGAATGAAAACCTGATGCGCTCCATTCAGCTGGATTATCAGCTGGCGATGGAGTATGAGGATGACCTGAAGGCGCGTCCGGAGTACACGACGGATGAATTGGAAGACTATTACCAGAACACGGTAAAGGATACGTATACGTATGTGGATATCCGTTATATGTCCTTTAATAAGGTAGAAGCGACAGATTCTACCGAGGGCAAGACGGTAGAGCAGGCCAAGGCAGAAGCGGAAGAGTTCATTGATGGAATCATCAGCGAAGAGAAATATTCCGAACGCGTAATCGAGGTTAAGACCGAGAACGCCAAGAAGTCAGATGATTATGATCCGACCAAGGAGATCACGGATAATAGCAAGCGTACAGCGGTAAGCGCCGGCACGCTGAAGAGTCTGGATGCCAATCTGGGAGAATGGGCCTTTGCGGATGGCAGGGCAGCCGGAGATGTTGCGGTGGTTGAGAACAGTTCCGGTACAGGATATTTTGCTGTATACATGGTGACACCGGCTTATCGGTATGATTATCATACGATGGATGTCCGTCAGATCTATGTGAAGGTTGAGGACACTTCCGATGAGGAAGAGATGGCGACGGCTAAGAAGCGTGCCGAGGACCTGCTGGCACAGTGGAAGAGCGGAGCCGCGACAGAGGACAGCTTCGCGGAATTGGCCAATCAGGAGTCGGATCTGAAGTCGGACGGCGGATTGGCTCAGCGGGTAACCAAGACGGATGACGCAGTCGGACAGTGGATCTTTGATTCCAGTCGCAAGCCGGGCGATACAGCTGTAGTAGAGTCCACCGCCGGATATCATGTTCTGTATATGGTAGGCGAGGATCAGGCATACTGGGAGATTCAGGTAGAGGCAGCAAAGCGCAATGCGGATTACAACGAAACCTATCAGGCACTGCAGGATCAGTATGGGACGGTAGTGCGTCATGATTTTGGAATCGCTCTGAAGTCCAAGCCATTCTGATAAGAAAAGACGATAAAACCGTCCGGAGTCATTCCGGACGGTTTTTTTAGGAGGAGAAGAAAGTGCGGGTTCTGGGGATCATAAGTGAGTATAATCCATTGCATAATGGGCATGTATATCAGATGAACGAAGCGAGGAAGCAAAGCGGCGCGGATGCGCTGGTATGCGTTATGAGCGGCAATTATGTGCAGCGGGGAGAAGCGGCGGTGGCGGATAAATGGCTACGGGCCCGGATGGCCCTTGCCTCCGGCGCGGACCTCGTGGTGGAGATTCCGACACTGTTTGCCATGAGTGGCGCACAAAGCTTTGCGCGGGCAGGAGTGCGTTTGGCCCTCGCCTCCGGAATCGACATCCTCTCTTTTGGATGCGAGACAGCAGATCTTCCGTTATTAAGGCTCCTGGCGGATTTTTTAGCGAAAGAACCTGAGGAGTATAAATTGCTTCTCCGTGCAGGGTTAGCACAGGGCAAAGGCTTTGCGGCATCCAGAGAAGAAGCAGTAAAGGAGCTTCTGGGAGACAGGGCGGCAGAGGCACTGGAGCAGCCGGGAGTCATCCTGGGGGTGGAGTATCTGATGGCATTGCAAAAGTACGGAGCGGAAAAAACAGAAATATGTCTGGTGCAAAGGATTGGAACCGCTCATGGGGAGGAGAACGCCGAAGGAGAATATATTTCGGCATCGGCCATTCGTAGGAGACTGCGGGCGGGCCTTCCCTATGAAGAAGCGATGCCGCAATCTTCAGTACAGCTATGGCGGCAAGGAGCGATGCCGGATCCATCTGCTTTTACCAAACCATTTTATTGGAAGCTGACGGAAAAGGGGGAGCGCGTCTTGGCGGAGACGCCAGAGATCGGTGAGGGCCTGGAGAACCGAATTGTGCGATGCGCGAAACGGTATTGCTCTATGGAGGAGTTGGTGCAGGAGGTGTCCTGCAAACGGTATCCGGCGGCGAGAATTCGGCGAGGGCTTATGAATTTTTGCTTAGGCATTACCGAAGAGACGCGCCGTAGAGTCGGCTGGGAAAATGGACCGTCGTATTTGCGGGTATTGGGAATCGGCCCGCGGGGGGAGGAGTTACTCAAGCGTATCCGGGAAAAAGCGGAGCTGCCGATTTTGACACAGCCTGCAGGAGAGCTGACCAGCCTTTCCGGGCAGGCGCAGGAACTCTTCCGGGAGGAAACGCGATATACAGATTATTATACACTTGCTATGCCGGGGGGAATGTGGCATGGCAGTGGTCGGGAGTATCGTGAAAAAATATTGAAAAATAAAGAAAACAAGAGATAATAAAAGAAAACAAGAGATATCTGAAGAAAAACGCTGATAATTCGATGAAACAGAAGTTGCCTATATAGGGCGAAATGAGTAAACTATACACTGTTAGCACTCGATAGAGCGGAGTGCTAACAGAGAAAAACGAATTTATGCGAAGAACCGGCAAAATGGTGGAGCATTTGAGGAGGTTAATGATTATGAAGTTAGTACCTTTGGGCGATAAGATCGTCGTAAAGCAGTTAGAAGCTATGGAAACTACAAAGGGTGGAATCATCCTGACGACCCAGTCTCAGGAGAAGCCGCAGGAAGCGGAAGTTATCGCGGTAGGCCCCGGTGGAATCGTTGACGGCAAGGAAGTCAAGATGGAAGTCAAGGCCGGAGACAAGGTAATTTACTCCAAGTATGCTGGCACGACTGTAAAGCTGGATGGCGAAGAGTATATTATTGTAAAGCAGAATGATATTCTGGCTATTGTAGAAGATTAAGGAGGATGATGAATTATGTCTAAGGATATTAAGCACGGAACCGAAGCAAGAAATGCACTGGAGAGAGGCGTCAACCTTCTGGCGGATACCGTCAAGATCACGCTGGGTCCCAAGGGACGTAACGTTGTTCTGGATAAGAAGTATGGTACGCCGCTGATCACCAACGATGGTGTGACCATCGCTAAGGAGATTGAGCTGGAGGATCCGTTCGAGAACATGGGCGCGCAGCTTGTAAAGGAAGTTGCGACCAAGACCAACGATGCGGCTGGTGACGGTACTACGACGGCAACCGTACTGGCTCAGGCTATGATTCAGGAAGGCATGAAGAATATCGCTGCCGGCGCTAACTCCATCATTCTGAGAAGAGGTATGCAGAAGGCGACCGAGGCCGCTGTAAAGTCGATCAAGGCGATCAGCACCCCGGTAAACGGAAAGAATCATATTGCTCAGGTAGCAGCGATTTCTGCCGGCGATAAGGAAGTCGGCGCAATGGTTGCTGACGCAATGGAGCGTGTATCCAAGGACGGCGTTATTACGGTAGAAGAGTCCAAGACCATGAATACTGAGCTGGATCTGGTAGAAGGCATGCAGTTTGACCGTGGTTATCTGTCCGCTTACATGGCGACCGATATGGATAAGATGGAAGCGGTACTGGACAATCCGTATATCCTGATTACCGATAAGAAGATCAGCAATATTCAGGAGATTCTGCCGGTTCTGGAGCAGATTGTACAGCAGGGCGGCCGTCTGCTGATCATTGCAGAGGATGTAGAAGGAGAGGCATTGGCGACACTGGTGGTCAACAAGCTGCGTGGTACCTTTAATTGTGTGGCGGTTAAGGCTCCTGGATTTGGCGATCGCAGAAAGGCAATGCTGGAGGATATCGCGGTTCTGACCGGTGGTACTGTAATTTCTCAGGAAGTTGGTCTGGAGCTGAAGGAAGCGACCATGGATATGCTTGGCCGTGCTAAGACTGTTAAGGTTCAGAAGGAGAACACCATCATCGTAGACGGTATGGGCGATCCGAATGCCATCAAGGCTCGTGTTGCTCAGATCAGAACACAGATCGGTGAGACGACTTCTGAGTTTGATAAGGAGAAGCTGCAGGAGCGTCTGGCGAAGCTGGCTGGCGGCGTAGCGGTAATCAAGGTCGGCGCTGCTTCTGAGGCAGAGATGAAGGAAAAGAAGCTGCGTATGGAGGATGCTCTGGCAGCGACTCGCGCGGCAGTAGAAGAGGGTATCGTTTGCGGCGGCGGCAGCGCATACATCCATGCGATCAAGGCGACGCAGGAAGTAGCGGATTCTCTGAGCGGCGACGAGAAGACAGGTGCCAACATCATCGTTAAGGCACTGGAAGCTCCTCTGCGTCAGATCGTAACCAACGCAGGTCTGGAAGGCTCTGTTGTTGTCAACAAGCTGAAGGAGTCCAAGGAAGGCACCGGTTTCAATGCTCTGACCGAAGAGTATGTGGATATGGTAGCAGAAGGCATCATCGATCCTGTTAAGGTTACAAGAAGCGCGCTGCAGAACGCAACATCGGTTGCTTCTACACTGCTGACGACCGAGGCTGTAGTAGCAGATCATCCGGCTCCGGAGCCGGCTATGCCCGCAGGAGCAGGCGCCGGCATGGGCGGAATGATGTAATAGTTAGTTGAATCATTGACAGCCACAGCATCTTGTTTTGCTGTGGCTGTTTTTATATGAAAGGAGACAATGTTATGCCACTGCGTAAAGAATTGGAAAGGCTGCCGGAGGAATGCTGGCAGAATGAACGCGTAAAGATCAAGCCGATCCTGACACAGGAGGATTTAATCTACGCTACCTATGGCTGTCAACTGATTGCAGAGCAGCAGGAACTTGTCAATCCTGCATGGTTTTCGATCGGCAGAGCCTATGTGTGTAGGGAGGACAATTATCCTTGCATCATTTATAATGAAGCGGATAAACCCATCGGCTTTATTAGTTTACTTAGATGGCTGGGCGGGGGAGAGGCCTATTCCTGGAGCTATTATATCGATACCCGATATCAGGGCAAGGGCTATGGCAAAAGCGCAGCACAGCTGGCAATCCGTATCCTGAAAACGGTGGATCCCGAAAAGCAGATCAAATTATCGACAGAAACATTTAATACGACAGCGCAAGTTCTGTATCAGTCGTTGGGATTTCGAAAGCTGGATGAAATGGACGGCGATGATTTTGTGTTCGGATTATAAGAGGGGAGAGGATGGCTTTTGGTTATCCTCTTTTTTACAATTTAAAAATAAAAAAGCGAACACAAAATGTGTTCGCTCAAGGCGTCACCCAGATTTGAACTGGGGGTTAAGGTGTTGCAGACCTCTGCCTTACCACTTGGCTATGACGCCGGATGACCCGTGGGAGAATCGAACTCCCGTTACCGCCGTGAAAGGGCGATGTCTTGACCGCTTGACCAACGGGCCATATGCCTCAGATCAGAGACGATATATATTCTATCATTAGAATCAGGAAATGTCAAGCTTTTTTTCAAAAAAAGAAAAAAGAATTTCTAATTGCAATTTTCCCTTGATTTTTAGTTGTGTTCACTGTATAGTATAGTATGGGGATGAGATATTATGCATAATGATCCATGAGGGATGGATCGAATAAGGAGGACTGCGTATGATTGATTTTTTTCGGCAGTGCTTTCAGCAATATTTGAGTACTTACTCGGAAGAGATTGCAGAGGATGAGCATTTATTGAATCTCTTTGCGCCGTTGTATGGGCTGGCGAACGAACAGAGTTATGAGATCTGGAGAACATCCAATGATCTGCGGTATTATGAAGTTGGCTATCTGCTGCATTGTATGCTCCGCGATGAATCCCTCCCGCAGGAGCTGCATGACTTGGGAGATTCTCTGCTGGAACATGGATACGATGAGATTCCATCCATTGTGCCGTCGACAGAGGAGACGGTTCAGGGCCAGCTGAAACTGATTTATACAATGCTGACCAAAAACAGCAAGACACGGCCGGATTTGTTTCCGCCTAAAAACGAAGAATAACCTTGTACCCTGCTTTTATGGCAGGGTATTCGTATCTAGTTATAATTTGTCAAAAATATTATATAATACTATTGACAAATTATAATTGTGGTGATATAATGTTTCTAGCATCTGAAAGGATGCGCTGATTTGAATATAATATAAGGAGGGCTTATTATGAATCAGAATTTTACGCAGAAATCCATGGAGGCGATTCGCACTGCACAGGAGACGGCGACGGATCACGGTCATGTCCAGATTGAGCCTATCCATATCCTATATGCACTGCTGACGCAGGACAGCAGTTTGATTGCAGCATTGCTTGGCCGGATGGGAGTGGACACATCCAGCATGGAGAAGGCATGCGAAGCGGCGATGTCCAAGATCAGTTCCGTATCGGGACCGGGCCGGGAGGCGGATAAAGTATATGTCTCGCAGGCAACCGACCGTCTGATGAATGACAGTGCCAAACAGGCAAAATCCATGAATGATGAGTATATTTCCGTGGAGCACCTGTTCCTGGCGCTTTTGGATTGCCGGGATTACGCTGTGCAGGATGTGTTGCGTAATTATGCGATTACCAAGGATGCTTTTCTTAAGGTGCTGATGGATGTGCGGGGCAATACCCGAGTAACGACGGATTCACCGGAAGAGACATATGAGGCGCTGAAAAAATATGGTCAGGATCTGGTAGAGGCGGCTAAGGCCCACAAGCTGGACCCTGTAATCGGACGAGATGCAGAGATTCGTAATGTCATTCGTATCCTGTCCCGAAAGACCAAGAACAATCCGGTACTGATCGGTGAGCCTGGTGTAGGTAAGACAGCAATTGCCGAGGGCCTGGCACAGCGTATCGTGCGCGGCGATGTTCCGGATGGACTGAAGGATAAGACCGTATTTTCACTGGATATGGGAGCACTGATTGCTGGTGCTAAGTATCAGGGCGAATTTGAGGAACGTCTGAAATCGGTTCTGAATGAGGTGAAGAGTTCGGAAGGCAGGATTATTCTCTTCATTGATGAGCTGCATACGATTGTTGGCGCGGGAAAAACGCAGGGCGCGATGGATGCGGGCAACCTGCTGAAGCCTATGCTTGCGCGTGGTGAGCTGCATTGTATCGGCGCGACGACGCTCAACGAATATCGTCAGTATATTGAAAAGGACGCTGCGCTGGAGCGGCGTTTCCAGCCGGTTATGGTAGAGGAGCCGACGGTAGAGGATACGATCTCTATTCTGCGTGGGCTGAAGGAGAGGTATGAAGTCTTCCACGGTGTCAAGATTATGGATAATGCCCTGGTAGCGGCCGCGACTCTGTCCAACCGGTACATTACGGATCGTTTTCTGCCGGATAAGGCAATTGATCTGGTGGATGAGGCATGCGCGACCATTCGTACAGAGATGGATTCTATGCCGGCCGAGATTGATGAGATCTCCCGTAGGATTATGCGTCTGGAGATCGAGCAGACGGCCCTGAAGAAGGAGACCGACACTCTGTCGAAGGAGAGACTGGAGGACCTGACACACGAGCTGGATGAGCTGAGAGATCAGATGAAGGTCATGAAAGCGCACTATGAGCAGGAAAAAGATTCCATCGGCAAGGTGCAGCGTCTGCGTGAGGAGATTGAGCAGGTCAATGCGGAGATCGAGAAAGCGCAGATGTCCTATGATCTGAATAAGGCAGCGGAGCTGAACTATGGCAAACTGCCGGCTCTGAAGAAAGAGCTTGAAGAAGCGGAAGCCGCCTCCAAGGCAGAAGGAGCGCATCATGAATATATGCGTGACGCCGTTACAGAGGATGAGATCGCTGAGATTGTGGCGCGCTGGACGGGAATTCCGGTGACTAAGCTGATGGAGACGGAGAGGACCAAGCTGCTGCATCTGGCAGATGTCCTGCACGAGAGGGTTATCGGACAGGACGAGGCGGTAGAGAAGGTGACGGAGACAATTCTGCGTTCCCGTGCCGGAATTCAGGATCCGAACCGCCCGATTGGTTCGTTCATGTTCCTGGGCCCGACCGGTGTAGGTAAGACGGAACTGGCTAAGGCACTGGCAGCGACGCTGTTCGACGATGAAAAGAACCTCGTGCGGATCGATATGAGCGAATACATGGAGAAGCATTCGGTATCTCGACTGATCGGAGCGCCTCCGGGATATGTTGGTTACGATGAGGGCGGACAATTGACAGAAGCGGTACGACGCCATCCGTACAGTGTAGTGCTGTTTGATGAGGTGGAAAAGGCACATCCGGATGTCTTTAATGTATTGCTGCAGGTGCTGGATGATGGACGTATCACGGATTCTCACGGCCGGACTGTGGACTTCAAGAATACGCTCCTGATTCTGACTTCCAATCTGGGCTCTCAATATTTGCTGGATGGAATTGAGCCGAATGGCGAAATATCTAAAGAGGCCCGGGACAACGTGGAGAATCTGCTCAAGTCTTCCTTCCGTCCGGAGTTCTTGAACCGTTTGGATGAGATTGTATTCTATAAGCCGCTGACCAAGCAGGAGATCAGCAAGATCGTAGATCTGATGATTCACAGCCTGTCTGAGCGTCTGAAGGAACAGCAGCTGGGTGTAGAACTGACAGAGGCAGCCCGGGATTATATTGTAGAGAACGGGTATGATCCGATCTATGGCGCGCGTCCGCTGCGCCGTTACATCCAGAGCAATGTAGAAAACATGATCGCGCGCAGGATCATTGAAGGAGATGTACACGAAGGAACCGTTATGACCGTAGACGCCAATGAAAACGGTCTGTACCTAAAATAATACTGCGAAATATTCAGAAAGAAGGGGCTGTCAGTGCGGCAGCCCCTTCTTGTAATTTATTTTCTCTTTGTCATCGTCAACATCAAAACAAATAAAATAAATCCCAAAAAGATGAAAAAAAACTTGCATTTCGGGAAGAGGTGTATTATAATAGAACTTAGCCTGTTTTCTTATGGGTGGAGTCTGCCTTGAAAACAGTGTGAGCCTTTGGGCGTAAAGCCGGGAAGGCGAATTGTAAACTTCTCGTAATGGAGAAGGATGAAAATTTATAGGAGGTGCTTGAAGAAAATGGCACGTATTGCTGGTGTTGATTTACCCAGAGAGAAGCGCGTTGAGATCGGCCTGACCTACATCTATGGCATTGGCCGTACCAGTTCCAAGCGTATTCTCGCAGAAGCAGGTATTGATCCGGATACCCGCGTTCGTGATCTGACCGATGAGCAGGAAGCCAAGCTGAGAGAGATCATTGATCGTTCTCAGATCGTAGAAGGTGATCTGCGCAGAGAGATCGCGATGAACATCAAGAGACTGACGGAGATTGGTTGCTATCGTGGAGTTCGTCATAGGAGAGGTCTGCCTGTCCGTGGCCAGAACACCAAGAATAACGCTCGTACCCGCAAAGGCCCGAAGAGAACTGTGGCCAATAAGAAGAAGTAATCAGGAGGTTAGGAAATGGCAAAGAAAGCTGCAGCAGCTGCTGCTAAGAAAGTAGTGCGCCGTCGTAACCGCAAGAATGTTGAAAAGGGTCAGGCGCATATTCAGTCCACATTTAATAATACAATTGTTACCCTTACCGATACCGCAGGTAATGCTCTTTCTTGGGCAAGCGCAGGTGGTTTGGGATTCAGAGGCTCCCGTAAGAATACGCCGTTTGCCGCTCAGATGGCAGCGGAAACCGCGGCTAAGGCTGCAATGGAGCATGGTCTGAAGACGGTTGAAGTATTTGTAAAGGGTCCCGGTGCGGGCCGTGAGTCTGCCATCCGTGCGTTGCAGGTAGCAGGTCTTGAGGTTACGATGATCACGGATGTTACGCCGGTTCCTCATAACGGATGCCGTCCGCCGAAGCGCAGAAGAGTCTAATTAGGAGGTATTAGGAAGATGGCAGTGAATAAAGATCCGATTCTGAAAAGATGTAGATCTCTTGGCCTGGAGCCGATGTATCTGGGTATCAACAAGAAGTCTAAGAGAGAATTAAAGAGAGCTAACCGGAAAGTCAGCGAGTATGGACTGCAGCTGCGCGAGAAGCAGAAGGCAAAGTTCATCTACGGCGTTCTGGAGAAGCCGTTTAGAAATTACTATGAGAAGGCCGTTAAGATGTCCGGTATGACCGGTCTGAACCTGATGGTTATGCTGGAGACCCGCCTGGATAACGTAATGTTCCGCCTGGGATTTGCCAGAACCCGTGCAGAGGCTAGACAGATCGTCGATCATAAGTTTGTACTGGTAAACGGTAAGCAGGTTAATATTCCTTCCTATCAGGTCAAGGCTGGAGATACAGTTGAGATCAAGGAGAAGTGCAAGACATATCAGCGTATGAAGGACATTCTGGATGCGACCGCTGGCCGTGTTGTTCCGGAGTGGCTGGATTGCGACAACGAAGCGCTGAAGGCGACTATCAAGACGCTGCCGACCCGCGAGCAGATCGATGTTCCGGTTGACGAGATGCTGATTGTCGAGTTGTATTCCAAATAATTAACGTAAAGATAGTAAAGGAGGGCCCCTGTGTTAGAATTTGAAAAACCACGTATTGAAGTGTCAAAGGTTAGCGAGGATGGCACCTACGGCTGCTTTGTCGTAGAACCGTTGGAAAGAGGCTATGGAATCACTTTAGGGAACTCTTTGCGCAGAATCATGCTTTCTTCTTTACCCGGAGCTGCTGTTTCCAGCATCAAGATCGACGGAGTGCTTCATGAGTTCTCCACGATCCCCGGCGTTAAGGAGGATGTTGCCGAGATTATCTTGAATCTGAAGAATCTGGCGCTTAAGGCTAACGAGGATCTTACCGAGCCGATTACCGCGTATATTGATTATCGCGGCGAGGGCGTTGTACATGCTTCAGACATCAAGCTGGACAAGAGCATCATCGAGATTGTCAATCCGGATCTTGTGATCGCCACGATTTGCGGCGGTCAGGAGAATCATCTGACCATGGAGATGAAAATCACAGCAGGCCGTGGTTATGTAGGATCCGACAAGAACAAGAAGGATGATCAGGCTGTCGGCGTTATACCGATCGATTCATTGTATACCCCTGTACGTCGTGTTAACTTCACAGTTGAGAATACGCGTGTAGGACAGATCACGGATTATGATAAGCTGACCCTGGAGGTTTGGACGAAGGGGACAATCAATCCGCAGGAAGCGGTAAGTCTGGCGGCTAAGGTAATGAACGATCATTTGGCGTTGTTCATCAACCTGTCCGACAATGCCCGCAACACCGAGATTATGGTAGAAAAGGAAGAGGACCAGAAGGAGAAGGTTCTGGAGATGACCATCGAAGAGCTGGATCTGTCGGTTCGTTCCTACAATTGCCTGAAGCGTGCGGGCATCAACACCGTTGAAGATCTGACCAACAAGTCAGAGGATGAGATGATGAAAGTGCGGAATCTGGGACGCAAGTCTTTGGAAGAGCTGCATTTGAAGCTGAAGCCCAGCGAGGAATAAATTCTCATCGGCCCGGAGCATCCGGACAGAGGGAAAAGCTTAGATTAATTTAGAATTTTCAGGAGGTTTATTATGGCTGGATACAGGAAGCTCGGAAGAACTTCTGCTCAGCGTAAGGCAATGCTGAGAAGTCTGACAACGGATCTGTTGTATCATGGCCGGATCACCACCACCGTTACGCGTGCAAAGGAAGTTCGCCGTCAGGCTGAAAAGCTGATCACGCTGGCGGTTCGTGAGAAGGACAATTATGAGACCGTTACAGTAACGCAGAAGGTTCCGAAGAAGACCGCGGATGGCAAGCGCGTTAAGGAAGTAGTGGACGGCAAGAAGGTTACAGTATACGAAGAAGTATCAAAGACAATCAAGAAGGATAAGCCTTCCAGACTGCATGCTCGTCGTCAGATGATGCAGGTGTTCTACGATGTAGTCGAGACACCGGCAGACGGCGTTAAGAAGCGCAGCCTGACCAAGAAGGTCGATTTGGTTGCTAAGATGTTCGATGAGATTGGTCCGAAGTATGACAAGCGTAATGGCGGTTATACCCGTATCGTAAAGGTTGGCCCGAGAAAGGGCGACGCCGCTGAAATGGCGATCATCGAATTGGTGTAAGAGATCCGTGAAGGGGTTCGCCGCGAAGGTCGAACCCCTTTATTGTATCTGCATGAGACCGGCGGACGTATATGCGCCGCCAGGGGAAAGGAAGCCGCGTATGGAATGGATGGTAGAAGCGAAAGGGGTCTCCTTTGAATATCCGGTATATGATGAAAATGGCAATGAGACCGGGTCTGTGCGGGCCATTGACCATGTGGACATCGAGGTAAAAAAAGGAGAATTTGTAGCGGTGTTGGGCCACAATGGCTCAGGAAAATCCACATTTGCAAGACATATCAATGCTTTGTTCCTGCCGACAGAGGGGACGATCAAGGTGGACGGCATGGATACCAAGGATGAGGAGAAAGTATGGGACATCCGCAAGGATGCCGGTATGGTATTTCAGAATCCGGACAACCAGATCATAGCTTCGGTTGTAGAAGAGGATGTGGCCTTTGGACCGGAGAATCTTGGATTTGCTCCGGAGCATATCCGGACCAATGTGGATATGGGGCTGAAAAGCGTTCATATGGAGCGGTACAAGGACGCGTCTCCGAATAAATTGTCAGGGGGACAGAAACAAAGAGTAGCAGTAGCAGGAATTTTAGCGATGGAGCCGGAGTGTATTATTCTGGATGAGCCGACGGCGATGTTGGATCCGTCCGGACGGCGCGAAGTTATGGAAACCATCGAATATTTAAATCACGAAAAAAAGATTACTATTATATATATTACGCACCACATGGAGGAAGCGGCGAGAGCAGACCGCATTGTGGTGATGGATCATGGGCATGTCGTCATGAATGGCAAGCCCAGAGAGATTTTTTCTCAGGTGGACGCCATGAAGGCGTTGAGATTGGATGTGCCGCAGGCGACGGAGCTTGCATGGAGACTGCGTAAGAGGGGTATTCATGTACCGCAGGATATCATGACCATGGAGGAGATGACGGAAGCCTTATGTCAATTGAAGTAAAAGATGTAAGCTACTTATACGAAGCAGGAACTCCCTTTGAGATGGCCGCCTTGAATCATGTGAGCCTGACGGTAGGCAAGGGAGAATTTATCGGATTGATCGGCCATACCGGCTCCGGAAAGTCTACGCTGATTCAGCATCTGAATGCTCTTTTGGAGCCCGCGAGCGGACAGGTATTGTATGATGGTCAGGATATATTTGCCGAAGAAGCCAAAAGCCGGCGTAAGGAGATACGGCAGAAGGTCGGATTGGTATTTCAGTATCCGGAACACCAGCTCTTTGAGATGACCGTCTGGAAAGACGTAGCTTTTGGTCCCACCAATATGAAACTAAGCGAAGAAGAGATCAAGGAACGGGTCGCGTGGGCGCTGGATCTTGTAGGCCTGGGACCGGAGTATTATGAGACGTCTCCCTTTGATTTATCCGGAGGGCAGAAGCGCCGTGTGGCAGTAGCCGGAGTATTGGCGATGCGCCCGGAATATCTGATTCTGGATGAACCGGCGGCAGGACTGGACCCCAGAGGCCGGGACGAGCTGTTTGACCGAATCGCGGCGCTGCGGGACAAGACCAGGATGACCGTGATTCTCGTCAGCCATAGCATGGAAGATGTGGCACGGTATGTGGACCGGATTCTGGTGATGGATCATGGAAAACTGATGTATGACGATGTGCCCGGAGAGGTCTTTCAGCACAAGGAAGAGCTGGAAGCGATGGGACTTGCGGTGCCCAAAATCTCTGAGCTGGGAGTACTGCTGCGTCGGCGCGGATATGAGATCCCCAAGGATGTGATCCGAATGGATCAAATGGAGGAAGTGCTGGTGGGTATTTTCGGAAAGGGGGCGAACCGATGCTCCGGGACATAACGATAGGACAGTATTATCCGGCAGATTCGGCGATTCACCGTCTGGATCCGCGGGTGAAGCTGGCGGCAACGTTTTTATTTATTATTTCGATCTTTTGCGTCAATAGCTTTTTGGGCTTTGCGTTGGCGATTCTGATGTTTATCTGGGTTGTCCGGAAAGCAACGATCCCCTTCTCCTATTTGCTGAGAGGATTGAAAGCGATTTTTATCCTGCTGATCTTTTCTGTGGTGATGAACCTGCTGCTGAATCGTCAGGGAAACGTGCTGATACAGTTCTGGATTATAACGATTACGGATCAGGGCGTGTACAACGCGGCGTTTCTGGGACTTCGACTGATCCTGCTGGTTGTAGGCAGTTCGTTGATGACCTTAACGACGACTCCGCTGGAGCTTACGGATGGACTGGAAAAGGCCATGCGCCCACTGAAAAAAATTCATGTGCCGGTGCATGAGATCGCGATGATGATGAGCATTGCGCTCCGTTTTATTCCGATTCTGCTGGAGGAAACGGATAAGATTATCAAGGCGCAGCAGGCAAGGGGCGCGGACTTTGAAACGGGAAGCCTGATGCAGCGTGCCAAGGCGATGGTGCCGATTCTGGTGCCGTTGTTTATTTCGGCGTTTCGCCGGGCAGATGATCTGGCGACGGCGATGGAAGCCAGATGCTATCGCGGAGATGTGGGAAGGACCCGGATGAAAGAGATGATCTACACCAAGGAGGATAAGATCGCCTATGGGATTGTCTTCGCTGCCGTGGCGCTCTTGATTGCCACACGATTTGTGCCCACACTGCCGCAGATACTGGAGATGGCAGGCGGTGTCCTGTGAGCAGGCGGATTCGGCTCCTCATTGCGTATGATGGAACCAATTACGCGGGGTGGCAGCGCCAGAAAAATGGAATTGCCGTCCAGCAGAAGATTGAAGAGGCGTTTTACAGTCTTTTTGCGGAAAGGGTGACAGTGGACGCGTCAGGAAGGACGGACGCGGGAGTTCATGCGTTTGGACAGGTAGGCGCTGTTACATTGGAGCACTCGATCCCTGTGGAACGGCTGGCGTTGGCGCTGAATAGCTTCCTTCCGGAGGATATCCGGATCCTGGAAGCAAGGGAGACCGAGCCAGAATTTCACCCGCAGTTTCAGGCGAAGCGCAAGACCTATCGGTATAGTTATTATAACGGCGCTTTTTTGCTGCCGCAATACAGACTGTACATGGCGCATATCCATGAGCCGTTGGATTTGGAGCGGATGCAGCGCGCGGCCGACGACCTTGTGGGTGAACACGATTTCGCGGCGCTCAGCAGCGCGCAGAGAACCGCCAAAACCTCGGTGCGTACCATTTATGAGGCCAGAGTGTATAGGGATGCTTCGGATCCCAATATTGTTCATATCGAAGTTACAGGCAATGGCTTTTTGTATAATATGGTGCGGATTATTGCGGGAACCCTGGCGGATATCGGACGGGGAAGGATGCCTGTGGAAGCGGTGCGGGAAGCGATAGAAAAGAAGGATCGGACGCTGGCAGGGGTAACGGCGCCGCCGCAGGGACTGACGCTGATGCGGGTAGAGTACGGGGCGGACCGGGAATCAGGAGGTGTGATATGACTCTTTTGCACATGAAGTACGCGGTAGAGATTGCGGAGACCAATTCAATCAATAAAGCGGCCGAGCGGCTGTACGTGGGACAGTCTACCCTCAGCCGTGCGATCAAAGAATTGGAAGCCAGCCTGGGTACGACGCTCTTTGAACGGAGCGCAAAGGGAATGGTGCTGACCCAGGACGGAGAAGTCTTTATTCGCTATGCAAAACGTGTGCTGGAGCAGGTGGATGAGTTGGAGAACACCTTTGGCGGTGGAAGGCAGCATAAAATGAAGTTCTCTATTTCGGTGCCCAGAGCCAGTTACATTGCGGAGGCGTTTGCGCAATTTTCCGGAAAACTGCCCAGGGACGGCGCGGCAGAAGTGTTTTACAAGGAGACCAATTCCATGCGGGCCATTCGGAACATTCTGCAGGAGGATTATCGGCTTGGGATCATCCGATACGCGCAGAATTACGACGGATATTACAGGGTGATGATGGAGGAAAAGGGCCTGGAATACCGTACGATCACAGAGTTCCGGTATAGTCTGCTGCTGAATGAAAAGAGTCCTTTGGCGCAAAAGGAAAAGATCAGCCGGGAGGATCTGCGGGATTGCATGGAGATCGCCTATGCTGATCCGTATGTGCCTTTTTTGCCGTTTGCGGAAGTAAAAAAAGAAGAGCTGCCGGACAATTCCGGACGAAGGATTTTTATATTTGAACGCGCAAGCCAGTTGGAGCTTCTGTCCAGGAATACGGACGCGTATATGTGGGTATCTCCGATCCCGGAAGAGCTTTTGAGACGGTATGGATTGATACAGGTTCCATGCGATGTCAACCGGAGAATTTATAAAGATGTTCTGATCTACCGCAAGAATTATGTTTTCTCAGAATTGGATCAGATCTTCTTAGAAGAACTCGAAAAGGCAAAACAAACAATATTTCATTAAGAGAGAGCAGATTTTCTGCTCTCTTTTGCTGAAAATCGAAAATAGGCATATCGATAAATGCAATACCGATATGAAAAAACGGCAATTCTAGTAAGGCTCGAAATATGATAGAATGAGTCGTAATATAAATTTAATATAGGAAGGTATGTCTATGAACAAGATATCCATTATCGGCACGGGAAGTGTCGGATCAACGATTGCATATTCACTGGCGATTATGGGAATGGCTTCGGAGATTGTAATGATCGACATCAATACGGAGAAGGCGCTGGGAGAGGCGCTGGACATCCGCCAGGGTCTGCCATTTTGCGCTCCATGTTCTATTTACGCGGGCAATTACTCCGATACAGCGGGTTCCAATATTGTAATCCTGACCTCCGGTATTGCGAGAAAGCCCGGCCAGTCTCGTCTGGAGCTGGCGCAGACCAATGTCAATATCACCAAGAGTATTATTCCGGAGATTACCAAGTACGCTCCGGACGCTACATATATTATTGTCAGCAACCCTGTGGACATTCTGACATATACATTTCATAAGATTTCCGGATTGCCGGAGAATCACATCATCGGCTCCGGTACGATTCTGGATACGGCACGGCTGCGTGCGCGCCTGTCTGAATGTTATAATATCAGCCAGAGCAATGTTCATGCGTATGTCTTTGGAGAGCATGGAGATTCCTCTTTCATTCCGTGGTCCGTGGCCAATATCTCCAATGTGCCGATCTCAGAGTGTCAGAAGCTGATCCTGCCCAATGAGAACCTTGTACAGGAGATTCGTTATGATGAGATCGAGCAGTATGTAAGAAAGTCCGGCAGCCGGGTAATCGCGCGCAAGGGCGCTACTTTTTACGCGGTATCCATCTCGGTTTGCCATATCTGCAAGTGTCTGCTGAGCGGAATCGATACGACGATGACCGTATCTACCATGATGCATGGAGAGTATGGGATTGATGATGTATGCCTGAGTACACTGAACCTTGTGGGCAAGGGCGGTGTCGGCGGCAAGGTCAATATCTCCCTGACCGCAGAGGAGACGGCCAAGCTGCAGAACAGCGCCAACACGCTCAAGGAAGTTATCAAGAATCTGGATATTTAAGAAAAACAAAGGTGGTGCGAGTAATGGAATACCGTATGGAACATGATTCGATGGGAGAGGTCCGCGTACCGGCAGATCGTTTGTGGGGAGCGCAGACACAGCGCAGTCATGAGAATTTTAAGATAGGCATGGGGATTGAGACCATGCCCAGTGAGATTGTACATGCGTTCGGCATCCTGAAGAAGGCGGCGGCAATGGCCAATGCGGAACTGAAGTCGGAAAAGATGACAGCAGAAAAGCTGCAATCCATCTCAGAGGCGTGTGATGAAGTAATCAGCGGCGAGCTGAACGATCATTTTCCGTTGGTCGTATGGCAGACCGGTTCCGGAACACAGTCGAATATGAATGCCAACGAAGTGATCGCGAACCGCGCCAATCAGCTGGCAGGCAAGAAGCTGTGCCATCCCAATGACGATATCAATATGAGCCAGTCTTCCAATGACACCTTCCCGACAGCAATGCACATCTCAGCGGTTATCGCCGTAGAGGACAAGTTGATTCCGGCATTGGAGAAGCTGATCGCGACATTCCGCAGACTGGAAGCGGAGAATGAGGGAATCGTTAAGTCCGGCAGAACGCATCTGCAGGACGCGACGCCGATCCGTTTCAGCCAGGAGATCTCCGGATGGAGAAGCAGTCTGGAGCGGGACGTAGAGCTGCTGAAGCTGGCTGCGGCGCCGCTGCATGAGCTGGCGCTGGGCGGTACAGCAGTGGGTACGGGACTGAACGCACCGGCAGGATTTTCAGAATTGGTAGCGGCGAAGGTCGCGGAGCTTACGGGTAAGCCGTTCGTGACAGCACCCAATAAGTTCCACGCGCTGACCTCCAAGGATGAGCTGGTCTTCGCGCATGGCGCGATCAAGGCGGCGGCCTGCGATATGATGAAGATCGCCAATGATGTCCGCTGGCTGGCTTCCGGCCCCAGAGACGGCTTGGGCGAGATCCACATTCCGGAGAACGAGCCGGGTTCCTCCATTATGCCGGGCAAGGTCAACCCCACGCAGTGCGAAGCTGTTACGATGGTCGCCGTACAGGTGATGGGCAACGACACCGCGGTTGCGATGGCGGCATCGCAGGGCAATTTTGAATTGAATGTATTCATGCCGGTTGCCGCTTATAACTTCCTGCAGTCCGCAAGACTGTTGGCGGAAGCGACCGTTTCCTTCAATGACAATTGCGCAGTCGGAATTACGGCCAATAAGGATAAGATGTACCATAATCTGCACAATTCGCTGATGCTTGTGACAGCGCTCAATCCTTATATCGGATATGAGAATGCGGCGAAGACGGCGAAAAAGGCGTTTAAGGATAATATTTCGCTGAAGGAAGCCTGCGTAGAGCTGGGATTCTTAACGGCGGAACGGTTTGACGAGGTGTTCCATCCGGAGCAGATGGCGTAATCAGCAGATGGAGGAAATGATGAAAGTAAGTTATTTTCCAGGCTGTACTCTTCGTACCAAGGCAAAGGATTTAGACCGCTATGCACGTCAGTGCGCGGCGCTTCTGGGAGTCGAGCTGTGTGAGATTCCGGACTGGCAATGCTGCGGCGGTGTCTATATCAGCGCCAAGGACGAGATCGCGACCAAGCTGTCCAGTATCCGTGCGCTTGCGAGCGCGCGGGATGCCGGACAGCCCCTGGTCTCGGTATGTTCGGCCTGTCATAATGTAATCAAGCAGACGAATTATGCGATGCAGACGGACGAAGAGTTCGCGGCCAAGGCCAATCGCTATATGGCGCAGGATCCCGGAGAGCATGCGCCGTATCATGGGGAAACACAGGTTTATCATTATCTGGAGCTGCTCCGGGATCTGATCGGGTTCGATAAGATCCGTGAAGCAGTGGTGAAGCCCTTAAAGGGACAGAAGATCGCGGCCTATTATGGATGTATGCTGCTCAGGCCCGGTAAGGTCATGGAGATGGACGATGTGGAGAATCCTCAAATCATGGAGGATTTTATCCGGGCGCTGGGAGCGGAACCGGTGATCTATCCGCGGAGAAATGAGTGCTGCGGCGGCTATGTCGTTTTGGAGGACAGTGCGTTTGCCGGGCAGAAGAGCCATGAAGTGACGGAGAGCGCGGCCGGATGCGGCGCGCAGCGAATCGTTACGGCATGTCCTCTATGTAAGTACAATCTGGTCAAGAGCGGAAGTCAGGTGCCCGTGGTATATTTTACAGAGCTTCTGGCAGAGGCGCTGGGCGTAAAGGAGGAGGAAGAGCATGCAGAATAAGACGGAACGTCAAAGGGAGCAGATCCTGCGGATGAGCGGTGTGAATCCCAGAAAATGCATGCGCTGCGGAAAATGTTCCGGAACCTGTCCGGCGTATGATGAGATGGAGTACCATCCGCATCAGTTTGTGTATATGGTGGAAACAGGGGAGATCGAGCCCCTGCTGAAGTCGTCCTCTCTGTATAAATGTCTGTCCTGTTTTGCGTGTGTGGAGCGATGTCCCAGAGGCGTAGAGCCTGCGAAGCTGGTTGAGGCGCTCAGACTCTGTGTAATTCGGGAAAAGGAACAGAACCATTTGAGACCCGACGAGATTCCGGGGCTTTTGGATCCGGAGATGCCCCAGCAGGCGATTGTAAGCGCCCTGCGGAAATATTCTAAGTAAGAAAGGAGAAACAGACCATGCAGAGAATTGGAGTATTCGTCTGTCATTGCGGCACCAATATTGCCGGAACGGTGGATGTAAAAGCGGTTGCAGAAGCGCTGAAAAATGAACCGGGTGTTGTTTTCTCCACAGATTATCAATACATGTGTTCTCAGGCAGGACAGGATCTGATCAAGAACGCGATCGCGGAGCACAAGCTGACCGGAGTTGTCGTATGTTCCTGTTCCCCGCGTATGCACGAAGCGACATTCCGCAAGACGGTAGCCGCGGCAGGATTGAATTCCTATATGCTGGAGATTGCCAATGTTCGTGAGCAATGTTCCTGGGTTCATAAAGAGATGCCGATCGGTACGGAGAAAGCGATTATTCTGGGTAAGGCAGCGGTAGCCAAGGTCAATCTGAACGCGCCGCTGACGCCGGGAGAGAGCCCGGTAACCAAGAGAGCGCTGGTAATCGGAGGCGGTATCGCGGGAATACAGACCGCGCTGGATATTGCGGATGCCGGTTTCCCGGTGGATATTGTGGAAACCAAGCCGACCATCGGCGGGAAAATGGCGCAGCTGGATAAGACATTCCCGACACTGGACTGTGCCGCTTGTATTCTGACGCCCAAGATGGTGGATGTGGCGCAGAATGAGAAAATCCGTATTTTTTCTTATTCTGAAGTGACGGATGTAAAGGGATTTGTCGGAAACTTCAATGTAACGATCAAGCGGA
>CABUPM010000015.1 GCA_902493345.1 uncultured Eubacteriales bacterium
TTGTCAATATTTTCTTTTGTGATCCGAATATAGTTCATCGGTTATTCCTCCAATGTCGTTGTTCTTCCGTTTTGGCGATGGCAATTCACCGTACATTGCCTCAAACAGCTCTGTAAGAAACTTTTTGCTGTCAACCTCATCCACCAGCAGCATTTCTTTCGCTCCCTCATACGGGGACTCACAAATTGCTGCAGGCATAAGCTCCAGAGCGGATCTTGTTTTCTTTACAAGCAGCCGATCATCATAGATCCCGCCGACGATTTTACCGCGGTAATAGAGAATAAACTCTCCCATCATAGGACGGTAAGAAATATCGTCCAGATCGGATAGCTGTTCCAAAATGAAATGAAGATACTCTTTACTGGATGCCATTTCCTTTCCTCCTACTCAGAATAACTGTCCCGGCAGCTTCAGCTTTTCCTTCTTCGGGAAGGTCGCTTCAAAGCGTTCAAACGCTTCCGGATCTTTTTCACAGACAAAATAGCCCTCCGGGTCTTTGTAGGTACCGGAAATGCCGTCCAAAAAGCCGGGTGTCAGCTCCTTGATGAGAAAATAATCCGCATCAGGGTCGTCAGCGTACCGGACACCCTTTGTTTTGGCAGGCACAAAGCCGGACTTGCCATAAAACAGAATGTTTCCGGTGATAGCAAGTGCTCCTGCACCCATTTCATTCGCTTTTCCCATGGAATAGTCGAGCAATTTTTTTCCGTAGCCCTGCCGCTTGTATGTGGGCGCAATGCCGATGGGGCCGAAGGTCATGATCGGTACCTTCCGTCCATCATCACATTCAATTTCCGACCGCACATAGATGACCTGCCCGATCAGCTCGCCGCTTCGTTCCATGACGAAGTCCAGCTCCGGCACGAAGGCCGGGTCATCCCGATAGCAGTGCAGCACATAGTGCTCCATGCAGCCGGGACGGTAGACATTCCAAAATGACTCGCGGGTTAGGTTTTCCACGGCTCTGTAATCGTCTTTCGTTTCGAGGCGAATGGTAATATTATTTTCTGACATGGTTTTTCTCCTTATCTCTTATCAATGATTTTGTCGATCAGCCCATAGGCAAGGGCTTCTTCTGCCGACATATAGTTGTCGCGCTCCGTGTCGGCGGCGACCTGTGCAAAGGGTCTGCCTGTATTCTCGGAAAGAATACGGGTCAGCACTGCGTCTTAACATCTGGCTGTTTGGTTTCAATGATAAAATACTTTCACTCCTACATTTCTGGCAAAACAGCGGAAAAGATTTCAATTTCGTTTCATGATGATGTTCCCGACTTTCTGTAGCCGGATTCGACTTTGGCAATAAAGCGGTCGATATGTGCACTTTGCATCGGCGCAATACTTTCTTTTTCATCTGCACCGTCGTAAACGCTGTAAAGCAAGAACATCGGGCCGTAGAATTCCAGAGCCAACTGCATGGCAGCATCATCTGAATCCGTCAGCTTTCGAAAGATCGCCGCCATATACTCGGTCGGGCCGGTCGCCAGATAATCGTGATAAAGCTGCGCGAGCTTTGGATCGCGGTATTGTTCCAGCGTCAACATCTTCCGAAAGTTGGAAGAAAAATGCTCTTTCGTCCAATGATCAAACTGTGCCATGCTGTATGTGCGAATCTTTTCAATCGGCGTTTGCAGATAAGCTTCCGTAAAGCCATCCGGCTCCGTTTCCGGCATTTCATATTCTTCAGCGCGCTCATAATCCATTTTGTTCATCCGTTCCACAATACTGTTAAGTATCTCCTGCTTGCTCGTATAATGTTTATACAAAGCACCTTTAGTGATTCCTAACTTTCCCGCGATATCGCTCATAGAAGTTCCCAAATAACCACTTTGCGCGAATAGTTCAAGTGCGGTTTCTAAGATGCGCTCTTTAGTATCTCCGGCCATAATTTCACTCCCCAACTTGAAGCAACCGTTCGATCACCATAATTATAGCAACCGAACGATTACCCATCAAGGTCTTTTTAAAAATATTTCAACGGTCAGCGGAATGATTGGATTGACACGGTCAGATGCGCTGCACCGATTTGTCCTATTTCATTCTCAGAATCTTTTATTGACTTCCTATCTAAAAAAATGTACAATAATAATTGAGTTTCCAGCCTATATTTCAAGAGGGAAGGATAGAATATGCCCAGAAACTTTATGTTTACCAAGGAGGAGATCGTACAAGCCGCATTGGATTTGACCCGTGAGCGCGGGGCTTCTGCTGTCACCGCACGTGCCCTCGGACAAAAGCTCGGCTCCTCTTCCAGGCCTATATTCAGCTATTTCAGCAATATGGCAGAAGTACAAACTGCTGTCCTGCAGGCAGCCCAACAGCTATATCAGCGTTACCTCGCTGAGGATATGGCCGCCGGAAAATATCCTCCGTATAAAGCCAGCGGTATGGCCTATATTCGTTTCGCGAAAGAAGAAAAAGAACTGTTCCGTTTACTCTTTATGCGGGATCGCACCCAAGAAACAAAAGAACAGGCCGCTGAAGAGCTTCCTCCTCTTATCGCTATTTTACAAAAACAATTGCATATCAGTGAATCAGAGGCAATGCTTTCATCTGGAGATGTGGGTATACGTACATGGAATCGCCACAATGATTGTAACGGGTTATCTGAATTGGGAAGATGATTTTATCAGTCAGGCTCTGACCGATGTCTACACCGGCTTAAAACATCGTTTTTCCAGTTCTTCAAAAGAAACTCCATAACCCGTAAACACGATCGATAATCTAGAATGAAAGCCCATATACGGATGTTTAAGATATCGGCCATCCGTATATGGGCTTTTTGTTTTAATTCAAATTGCCTTCTCTAAATGCACTTCTGCCGCCTTACTGAATACCGCATATCGTTTCCATACCAGCACATAGTGAAGTTCCATGGTCGGTAAAAGCGGGCGAAAGCAAAGCCCCGGGACAAGCTGTTGTGGTAAATGCTCGTCTGTGGTTAGCAGATATCCCATTCCGCTTTGTACAAAAGCTGCGGAATTGCCGCTTACAACATTGTAAGTCGCCGCGATATGCAGCTGCCCAATTTCACGCTGTGCCCAATGGACAATCTCTTGCTGCAGACCAATGCGGTGATGCAAAATCAGCGGAATATTAAGAATATCTTCTTTTTCTACGGCTGCTTTTTTGGCAAGGGAGCAGGACTCCGGCATCAATAGTCCCCAATGAGCGCTATCCGACAAGGAAAAATACTCGTATTTTGTTGTATCCACCGGCTCCAACAAAACCGCAAAGTCCAAACTGCCGTGATCTAGCCGTTCTGTCACATCCGTAGCATCACTGCTGTAAAACCGAAAACGAATATCCGTATATTCCCGATGGACCGCTGCAGCAACATTCAGTACTGACACGGTCGGATTGCCGCCAATGGAAACTTCCCCACTGATCTTCATGATATCCGCTCTTAATTCACATTCCGTTTTTTCTGTCAGCGCAATGATCTCTTCGGCTCGTTTTCGCATGCAAGCATGGTCGCCACTGTCAGATGGACAGAATGACCTATTCCATAATGAGATTCTTTGTAGCATTGGAGTTACTCACAGCAAATCTCCGGCACAGGTAGTACTTCGCTGGCTGCTCCAACGAGGTATCGTACCGCTGGTCAAATCTTCAAATCCCCAACGAATGCAAGAAAATCTCGACATTTTTGATTTTACGCTCTCAGAAAATGAGATGCGGCAAATTACTCAACTGGATACTGGCCATACTTGCTTTGTCCCGCGCAATACCGGAACATCCGTGACTGCTTTTTTGAAGCAGGTTTGCATGGGTTCGGCTCCTTCCGGAATGGTGACATCCCGTATCCAAAAGTGACACAAATCAGGCTCTCCTCATATATTCCAAAATCGCCTCCAGCGCATTGGCTGCGGCCCACAGATTATAGGAAAACCATACAGAAGCAGGTGTTCCATCTCCATAGAACTCTACCAGCGTGGCATCTGAAGGACAGAATCTTTCTGTAAGTCCTCCATAAGTATCAAACCCCATGGTATCGGGGTAGAGCTCCAAGGACTGCATCAGCCAGTGAATGCTGTCCATAGCTCTTTCATAATGATATGGATTTCCTGTGACCTTGGATAAATAAATCAAATCCGGATCCACCAGCACACCCATGGGATGAATGTGCATATTGGAAACCGAGGTCACGGATCCACCGCAGGAATTCCAATCACTATTGCTCAAGGGCGGACAGATGGGTCTCGCCTTAAAGGCATACCGCCAGGTGTATTCATAATGGGCAGACCACTCTAAATAGGTTAAGAATTCCTTCTCTCCCGTTAATTCATACACCAATCGGGCTCCCTTTAAATATCCCAGATTTCCTTCCTGGTCTACCGCCTTCAGCGTGTCCAATGGTGTCCCGTAGCAGTTTACCGCCTTTACAAAACCCGCATAATAGCGCAGCGCCGCCTTAGCGCTTTCCAGATACATTTCATTCTTTTCAAATTTATATAACAGAGCACAGCTTGGGATAAACCAGGCTCCCCCAAAAGAATCGAAATCCAACACTTTTTTCTCCTTGCCGCTGAAGGCATAGCCAAAGGCTCCGTCTTCCCGCTGCAGGGAAATGACTGTGCCAATTACCTTTTTACAGGTCTCCAGCCATTTTTCAGGATATTCCTCACCAATGCTTTTCAAATAGTCAATGGTCTTCAGAATGCCATATATACAGCTGCCGTTGGTATACGCACAATGACACTCCCAGGACTGCTCCGTTCCCACCCAGACCTTCAGAAAGTCCTTACCATCTACAGGCTTCGTCTGTTCATAAATCAGTCCTGACTTTTCATTATATCTTGCCACAAAGGAATCGATCATCGCCTCTCCGCTGCGCCCTGTAAATGGTTCCTTTAACATGTGTCTTGCCAAGACTAACGGATAGGCAAGTACCGCTCCTCCCGTCCATCCGATTTCTGTTACGGTTCTGCGTACCCGCATAACAGGATCCTGCGGCAGCTTGCAGTGTAAATTCGTATATTCCCCCAGCTCCTCCTTCCAGGATATCTGCTGGGTATAGCGAAACAGTGCCCTTGCCGCCTCTTCAAAGCTTTTCTTATAGGTAGGACGCTCTGCCAAGGACGCATACTCTCTTTCAATCATGGCATAAATATCGCTATGCTCGCCCTTCGGATTATAGTAAATCCGTCCCTCACACGAGGCATGGCGTATTCCTTCCTCCACACTTGGCTTTGGATTTCTCTTTGTTACAGCGGTTACCGGAAGATTTACACTGCCCAGGGTAATGCCGACACTGCCCGGAAGAGATACAGACAGGCCGTTATGTATATAGTTCCCATTTTCTTCGGAATAAGGATTGACGGTCACTCCCAGGGAACCCTCTTTTCCTGACATAAAAGCAATGGGTGTAGCCGCCCTATCCGCCCGGAAGAACCAGTATGGAGAGCAATATTCCTTTTCGGGATGCTCATAGGTCAGCATGGGGAATTCTCCCGGTCGGCCTACTTTGCAGTTATTATCGCCATAGATGCAGCAGGGGATGATGTGAAAAGTACCATTATCCCTCACCGCTTCCATATCCGCCAGTTCCAGTGATGTAACTGTCTCGTCTTCTGAATCCACGCACAACCGGTAATGGGCAATCTCCTCACCCGTCTGCAAGCTCAGTTTTCCTGTCACATCTTTTGATTGAAAGCTGCCGTCTTCCTGCAACTCGATTTTCTCCCACTGCTTCTGTCTCCATCTGAAAAGCAGCACCTTATATTCTTTCTTACCAAAGTGAATCCTCATATCTATTCTCCTTTTAATCCATCCATTACACAAAATACTAAAAGGGCTTACTACCTGCAATCTCACAGACAATAAGTCCATCCATCCAAATCACTCAGCTTTCTTTTTCCCCGAGCATCTCCTGTAGAGTTCTCCATCCCAGGACAGCACATTTGGTTCGAGAGGGCATATGCGCAATATCCCGCAGAGCCGACGCCTCTTCCAGGCTGTCGATCTCCTCTTCCGATGCTTCCCCTCGGATCATCCGGAAGAAAAGTTTTCCGAGACGCAATGCCTCCTCCTCGCTCTTTCCGATAATCATTCCCAGCATAATATCCGCTGACGCCTGAGAAATAACGCATCCGTCCCCAACAAAGGCTCCGTCCGTGATAACTCCATTCTCTACCTTCAGCTTCAGCGTAATCTCATCTCCGCAGCTGGGATTAACGCCTTCCAGTACCAAATTGGCATCCGGCAGGTCCCTCTTGTGCTCCGGCCGGATATTGTGTTCTGTCAGAATCTCATTATAAAAGCTTCTCTCATTCATAGCCCATTTTTCTCCTAACTCCAGCGACGCTTTCTACAAAACGATCTGCCTCTTCCTCGGTGTTGTAGAACTGAAAGCTGGCTCTTGCTGCCGAACGGACACCAAGCCACTCCAAAAGCGGCTGTGCGCAGTGATGTCCGGCACGAATATCGATTCCATCCGCCTCCAGTACCGCACTGATATCATGCGGATGTACCTGATCGATCGTAAAGGTAAGAATCCCCACATGATGCTCCGGATCCTGTGATCCTAAGACATGCACATGCGGAAGGGCCTGCAGTCCCTCCATAGCGCGGCGAGTCAGCGCTTTCTCTCTCTCTTCTATTCCCGAAAAGCCTTTTTGCTCTATATAGCGAATCGCGGCCGCAAGCCCCACTGCTCCTGCGGCATTCACAGTTCCCGCCTCAAATTTATGCGGGAGCTCGGCATAAACCGCTGACTGTCGGCTCACAGAGTCAATCATCTCACCACCGGTCAAGAACGGCGGCATCTCCTCCAGCAGCTCTCTGCGTCCATATAAAACGCCGATTCCCATGGGGCCCATGAGCTTATGACCGGAAAAAGCCAGAAAATCCACATCCAGTTTTTTCACATTCAGCTCCATATGCGGGGCGCTCTGCGCGGCATCCAACACCACGACCGCGCCCACCTCATGCGCTCTTGCTACCACCTTTTCAACGGGATTGACACATCCCAGCACATTGGACACATGCGCGATCGCCACGATCTTGGTGCCCGCATGAATTCTCTCCTCTATCATCTCGTTACGGATCGTTCCGTCCGGTTCGCAGTCCAGAAAAACAAGCTTAGCACCTGTCTGTCTCGCGACCATCTGCCATGGCAGCAGATTACTGTGATGCTCCATAATGGTCACAGCAATCTCTTCTCCCGGCTTCAGGTTCTGCAGACCATAGCTGTAAGCCACAAGATTCAGGCTCTCTGTCGTATTTCTCGTAAAGATGATCTCTTCGCTATGCTCCGCATGAATAAAATTCTGAACAGTACGGCGAGATTCTTCATAGAGCTCTGTTGCTTCCATACTTAACGGGTAAAATCCCCGCAATGGATTGGCATTATGCGCTTCATAAAAATCCCGCATCGCTTCCAGCACACAGGAGGGACGCTGTGCCGTCGCCGCATTGTCCAAATACGTTGTCGGATTCTGCATCAACAACGGAAAATCTTTCCGTATTTCAGATACGTTCAGCTTCTGCTCCATCCTCCAGCACCTCCTCTATCTCCTGTCTTGCTTTTTCTTCTAATTTTTCATTGCCAAATTCCGCGCACAGCCTCTCCAGCTTTCCGCGAGTCAGAATCCGTTCTGCTGTCAGACGATCGATTCCTCTGCCCGCGAAATAAAAGAGTGTATCTTCATCCAATTCTCCGATGCTGGCTCCGTGGTTTCCCTGTACGTCTTCTTCCGCGCACAGAATCAGAGGAACCGTCTTGTTGACAATATCGTCTCCCAGAAGCAATACATTCTCTTCTTCATTTCCGACCGACTTGCTGGCTCCGCGCTTAAAATCAATCGTACCCCGGAAGACCTTATATGCCTGGTCCTTCAGCGTACCGTCAGCCAGAATTGTACTCTCCGTCTCCGTCCCTATATGATCCGCTACGATATTCACATCCAGACGCTGTGTGTTTTGTTCCAGATATCCGGTTCGATAGGAGAACTTACTGCCGCTTCCTTCCAGCCCGATTCTGCACCCTGAGAACAGATCGCCCTTTCCCAGATATAGGTGCAAAATCTCTACCGATGCGCCTTCATCACAGCTTCCTCCGATATCATTGATGAGGATTCCCTCTTCTCCCGGTGAAAGAACCTGTACCAAGCGGATCGACGCATTTTTCCCAGCCCGAAGTATGAGACGCAGTGCCAGATTCTGTTTCTGCGCGCCATGGAATCCACTCCATACCGTAAGCTTGCTGTTCTCTGCTGCTTCGAGATACAGCAGTGCTCTGGTATTTTGAGCTTCCGTCTCCGCATTTTCAATCTCCGTGCATACTTCTTCTCCTGCAGCTGCCGAAGCCTTCCATACCTGCACACCATCAAAGACAAAATTCAATCCGTCGCCGCATCCAGTCTTTTCCTGTACATCTATAGAAGCTCTGCTCCACGCTGCGTCTGCGGACAGCTCCTGCTCCTGCATTGTATCTGTCTCCCACTTCAGCAAAGCATCATTCACTTTTAAATGATTCCAGGTCTTGGCCGGAAGCGGATTTACATGGGTCCTTTGCTCTGTATTCATTGTATCATTGTTCCTTTTCATCAGCCAATACTGCCCTTCATCTCAATCTGAATCAGATTGTTCATCTCCACCGCATACTCCAGCGGAAGTTCCTTAGACACATTATCGGCAAAGCCGCTTACGATCAATGCCTTTGCGTCTTCCTCGCTTAAGCCTCGCGACATCAGATAAAAGACCGCTTCATCGCTGATCTTTCCAATCTGCGCCTCATGGCCTACATTCGCATCACGGGTTCGGATATCCATAGAAGGAATCGTGTCCGACCTGGAAATATCATCTACCATCAAAGACTGACAGGATACAGAGGACTTGCTGCCCGTCGCTGCCTTGGCAATCGTCACGCTGCTGCGGAAGGTGCTGATACCGCCGCTCTTGGAAATAGAGCGCGCATTCATATAGGAGCTTGTCTCCGGCGCATTATGAACTACCTTAGCGCCCGTATCCAGATTCTGTCCCTGTCCCGCAAACGTAATTCCTGTATATTCCATATGCGCGCCGTGCCCATTCAGGATGCTCATCGGATACAGATAGGATACGTGCGAACCAAAAGATCCGGAGACCCACTCAATCCTTCCGCCTTCTTCGACAATCGCGCGCTTTGTATTCAGGTTGTACATATTCTTGGACCAGTTCTCAATGGTAGAATAGCGCAGTCTTGCGTTCTTCCCGACAAACAGTTCTACGCATCCTGCATGAAGATTGGCTACATTATACTTAGGAGCAGAACATCCTTCAATAAAATGCAGATCCGCACCTTCGTCTACAATAATCAGGGTATGCTCAAACTGTCCCGCGCCGGGAGCATTTAACCGGAAATAGGACTGCAGCGGAATCTCCACCGATACCCCCTTGGGTACATAAACAAAGGAACCGCCGGACCAAACGGCACCGTGCAGAGCCGCGAATTTGTGGTCATTCGGACGAACCAGCTTCATAAAGTGTTTGCGGACCATATCCGCGTATTCTCCCTTCAGCGCGCTCTCCATATCGGTATAGACTACGCCCTGTTCCGCAACCTCCTGACGGACATTATGGTAGACCAACTCGGAGTCATACTGCGCGCCTACGCCGGCCAAAGATTTTCTCTCCGCTTGCGGAATACCCAAGCGTTCAAACGTATTTTTAATCTCCTCCGGTACATCCTCCCATTTGGTTTTCATTCCCGTATTGGGACGTACATACGTCGCAATATGGCTCATATCCAATCCTTCTATCGATGGGCCCCAATCCGGCACCTTCATGTTCTGATAGATCTGAAGCGACTCCAGACGGAACATCCGCATCCACATAGGGTCCTTTTTTTCTTCGGAGATCTGTTCAATAATTTCCGGTGTCAGGCCTTCCTGAATCCGATACGCTTCTGCCTGTTTGTCCTTGACATCATAGACACTTCTGTCGATGTCCTCCACATAGGTTTTCTCTTCCATATATCTGCCTCTCCTTACCGTGCGGACGCCGCAGCTTCATATTGCGCAAATCCCTCTGCGTTCACGCTGTCTACCAGGGACGCATCTCCATCCTTGATGATCGTTCCGCCTACCATGATGTGTGTCCGGTCGACATGAATCTTTTCCAAAAGTCTCGTACTGTGCGTAATGATCAGCAAGCTTCCTCCGGACCGCTTCTGATACTCTGCCACTCCCTTGGATACAATCTGGACTGCGTCTACATCCAGGCCGGAATCCGTCTCATCAAGGATAGCAAGATCCGGCTTCAGCATCAGGAGCTGAAGAATCTCTGTCTTCTTCTTTTCACCACCGGAGAAGCCAACATTCAGATCGCGGTTGGCATAGCTTTCATCCATTTGCAGGACATCCATCGCCGCCTTCAGTTCCTTCTTAAAGCTCCACAGAGAGATTCTCTTGCCTGTCTTCTGTTCCAATGCACTCCGAATAAAAGCACTCAGAGTAATGCCGGGTACTTCAATCGGATTCTGGAAGGAAAGGAAGAGTCCCTCGCGGGCCCGTTCATCCGGCGCGGTGCCGACGATGTTTTTGCCGTGGAACCAGATTTCACCGGATGTCACCTGATATCTTGGATTACCAGCCAATGCATAGCCAAGCGTCGATTTTCCCGTTCCATTTGGGCCCATCAGCACATGTGTTTCTCCCTTGCCAATGGTCAGATTGATGTCTTTCAGGATCTCCCGTTCGTCTACACGGACATCCATGTTCTTGATTTCCAACAGATTTTCTTTACTCATCATCGCACCTCTTTTATGATTTTACATCTCTTACTATAAATTCAACAGCAGCCTCCCGGCAGCTCCGCGACCTATTATACACCTTCTTACCTACTATGTAAATAGGTAATTCAAAAAAAGAAAAGGACAGGAAGCATTTCCTGCCCTTTTTCTGCATCCGTTTCAGCCTCTATGAAAGAATCCCTTCTTAACATATTCCTCAGTTGACACAGACACCAATTCGTAACCGGTTTCTCCGATTGCCATACGCAATCTGTCTTCATCCAGCGGAGCCTCGGCAATAATTTCCGTCTCTCCCTTACTGTGAGAAGAAGAAACCTTCTTAACCGAAAAAGTTTTTCTGATCACATCATTGATATGGGATTCGCACATTCCGCACATCATACCATTGATCTTCAGCGTGATCTTGACCATTGGAACACCCTCCTCTGATTAGTTTTAACTAACCATCCAGATTATATCACCATGCTCTCTCACTTGTCAAGATCTTCTGCATTTTTCAATCTCCAACCGATCGCTCTTTTTCTTCCTAAGATAAAATCAGCATAGATTCCTGCTTTTTGTATAAGCTCCTCATGGGTCCCCTGCTGAACAATCCGCCCGTCATCTACGACCAGAATCTGATCCGCATGGCGCACCGTCTTCAACCGATGGGCAATCATGATGATAGTCTTATTGCGTGTCAATGCCTCTATTGCCTTTTGCAGGCGATCTTCATTCTCCGGATCGACATTGGCTGTCGCTTCATCCAGAATGATGATCGGAGCGTCTTTCAGCATCGCTCTTGCAATGCTGATACGCTGCTTTTCTCCGCCGGAAAGGGAAGCGCCGCCTTCCCCGATCACTGTATTGTATCCTTCGGGAAGTGCTTCGATAAAATCCGCACAGCAAGCTTTGCGCGCGGCTTCCACTACTTCCTCATGGGTAGCCTCCGGACGTCCGAAACGAATATTGTTCTCTATTGTATCCGCGAAAAGATATACATTCTGAAAGACCATACTGATCTGATCCATCAGAGACTCCAATGTATATTCCCGAATATCCTGTCCTCCAATCCGGATCCTGCCGCTGTCCGCATCCCAGAACCGGGCAATCAGATTGCATATGGTCGTCTTGCCAGACCCCGATGGTCCTACGATTGCTGTCGTTGTCCGATCGGGAATGGTCACGTCGATTCCGTGCAGAATCTCCTGATTCTCATAGGAAAAATGGACATCTTCCAAAACGATATCGTGCCTCTCCGGACAAATCTTCCTGCCGCCCTCATCGATCTGTTCCATATTCTCCGTCTCCATCGTTCGGTCAATGCTGGATGAGGCCAGCCGCAGCATGGAGATTCCCATACCAAAAAGCTTGATCTGTCCAAACACCATAAAAGATATGATAATGCTCATCAATGCGTTCAGCATCGACATCTCTCCCTGAATCCAGAGGAGCACCGCTGCCAGCATCATACTGATTTCCGCGATCTGCAGCACCAATTCTTCCCATATGGTATACGGTGTCATGAGCTTCTCGACATTGAGATTGCTTTTGCGGTTATATTCCAATGCTTCCTGCAGCCGTTTAACGCCTCGGTTGCCGAGATTCAACGACTTGACAACTCCCATCCCCTGTACATACTCCAATACCGCGGAAGTCAGCGTCGTCTGGGACTTCTGCAGTTCCGGCGCAATCGCGGAGGACTTCTTTTCCATAGCGGAGACAACCAGAAAATACGATATCACCCCGCCCAGCGCGATCAGTCCGATCCTCCAATCAAAGAGCAAAATCATCAGCGTAAATACAACAGTTCCAATCAATCCGCCCAGAATATTGACCAAAACCATCGGCACCATGGTTTCTATCGACCCCAGTACCGTCGTGCAGACACCAATCACTTCTCCCAGGCTATTTTCATTGAAAAATCCCATAGGAACACTCTTCAGGCGGTTTCCGATGGTGATTCTTTCATTGGCTGTCATAAAATATCCGGCATGTGTCTGCATCAGCTGCGATACGCCGCCTGTCAAAGCGCTGCCAAGAATGCTTATAACCATACCCAGAAGCGCCATCCACGCGGCCGTGCTGCCCTGCTCGCCTTCTGCCATGGCACGCAGAACAGCATATACCGCTCCCACCTCGAACATATGAAAGACCGCATTGAAAAAACACACCAGAACGGAACGGTTAATATTCTTCTTTTCCTCTCCGGCAAAATTCCAAATCTTACGAAATACACTGATCATGCTTCTTCACCATCCTTTGCACCGATATGCGCAAGCCACATCGCCTCATACAGCGGGCACTCTCTTCTTAGTGTCTCATGCACTCCTATAGCCTGAATCCTTCCATCCTGTACGACGACGATCTGATCGGCATCCTGTATGGTCGAAAGTCTATGCGCAATGATAATTACCGTTTTTCCCTGAATCAGGCGCGCAAGTCCCTGCTGAATCAATGCCTCATTCTCCGGATCAATATAAGCTGTTGCCTCATCCAGAATAATGATTGGCGCATCCTTTAATATCGCCCGCGCGATCGCCACTCTCTGCCGTTCTCCACCGGACAGATGGACTCCGCCGCTTCCGGTTCTGGTCTCATACCCCTGTTCCATCTTTTGGATAAACGAATCGCATCCAGATGCTCTGGCCGCCTCCTCTACCTCATGATCCGTAGCGGTAGGCCGTCCCATACGGATATTTTCACGAATGGTCGTATCGAATAAGTAGTTGTCCTGTGATACAAAAGCAACCCTGTCATAAAGTTCCCGCAGTGGAATCTGCCGGATATCCACGCCGCCGATGGTGATCTCGCCTTCTGAAATATCCCAAAAGCCTGCAATCAGCTTGGCTATGGTGGACTTCCCTGAACCTGAGGGACCGGTCAGCGCCGTGAGCTTACCATCCGGGATAGTCAGATTTATATCTTCCAGCACATTTTGTCCCTCATGATAGCCAAAACTTACATGACTCAGACGAATTTCATTGTCTATAGGCAATGCGCCCTCCTCCGGATGCTGCTGTTCTTCTGCCTTCAAGAGCTCATCAATCGACTCTACCGTAGTGCCGACCTGTGCAAATGTATCTACAAAATTCATAGCGGCCATCAAAGGCTTCGCGATTCCCATCGCCAGAATCACTGTAATAATGAATGTATCTGCGCTTAAGCTTCCTCCCTGATACATCATCCATCCCGCCGGGAGGATCGTGATCAGAGTTGCCGGAACTATCGCATATGCCAGAGACAATCCCATCTGACTCTTTTTCATCCACTGATAATAATATCGCGCATTGTCTCTGACCCGATCCGCAAAGCGGGCATAGGAGGTTTTTCCCTGATTATAGGCTTTAATGACCTCTATTCCTCCGATATACTCAACAATCGCTCCATTCATTTCCTGTGTTTTCTTGACAGCGCCCTCGTAGTTTTTCGCATAAGAGCCCATAACCGCCATCATGCAGAGCATCCCCACCGGGATGGTAACCAGCGACAGCAGGGCCATGCGCCAATCCAGCACAAAAAGATAAATCAAAATCAACACAGGGCCAGCGATATTCGCAGTCATCTCCGGAATCAGGTGTGCCAATGTCGTTTCCATCCCATCAACCTGATCGACTATAATCTGCTTCATCTTGCCGCTTGACATATCCAGAACGGTTCCCAACGGAAGCTTGGGAAGCTTTTCCAAAATCTTCTGGCGAATTGTCTTCAGTATTGAAAATGTTGCCTTATGAGATCGCGCCAGCGCCAGATTATATAATACGGTGCGTCCGACGAAACCGGCCAATCCTAAGAGAAGCCATGGAATATAGGCCGATATTTCCCGCTGTCCCGTCCATATTCTTAAAATCAGCTGCGCCGCCGCATAATACGGCAGCATCCCCAGCACCACGCCCACAAGTGCGCTCAACACCGCCAAAATCATAGAGCCATGTTCAGCCTCCCCCAATTCCCAGATTCTGGCCAACGGACTTTGTTTCTGCATACTCTTTCCTCCTTTGCGGTTAGTGTGCGCTAACCATCAGTGTGTACATAAGGCTGTTCCTTACGGATCCAGCCCCATACCTCTTTATTCCCCGGCAATCGCCTGAAACCCAGCATGATGATACTTTCCAAGCATTAGGACATATCTCTTGGCCTCCTCGCGGCCAATCTCGTGCCGAATCACCTGAAAGATCCCTTCAAAATAAGAAGTTACCACCATGTGATACAGTTCTCTGGTTATAGAACCATCAGGCTGCAGTTCATGACCTGTAACCTGTATCCACTTATAAGTGTAGTCCTCCTCAACCGCTACCAGGGAATCCACAAAATTTTGGAACTTGGTGCCATAAGACGCGTCCAAAAGCAATCGGAAGACATCATGATGGTCATACATGTAATCCACCATTTTCAGCATTTGATCCGAAGAGTATTGTTCCATCTCTTCCTCCTGCCGCTTTCTATCCAGAGAATGAAAGTTTTCCTGTACTTGGACAAAGTTTGTTGTAAACTCCTGAACCACAGGTTCTACGATCGCAGTAAACAGTCCCTCTTTATCATGAAACCGAACATAGATCGAACTGGTACTGGTACCCGCCTTCTCTGCAATCGTGCGCAGTGACGCATCTTTATAGCCCTTTTCCAAAAATTCCGCCACCGCACATTCCAACAGCTTCTCCGAAACGCCTGCAATCTGTTTTGCCATGATTTCTCCTATTTGTAACAGTGTTTTATAACACCGTTTTAGATATTAACATATATTTAAGAACCTGTCAATCCCTTTATAAAAAAACCTTCAGGAAATCATGCCTGAAGGTCCAAAAAACTTACAGGATGAACATTGCATCCCCAAAACTGAAAAAGCGGTATTTTTCTGCCACTGCCTGACGGTATGCTTCCAATACATGTTCCCTTCCGGCCAGGGCGCTGACAAGCATAATCAGTGTGGATTCCGGCAGATGGAAGTTCGTTATCAGCGCATCCATCACCTTAAATTGATATCCCGGATAGATAAAGATATCTGTCCAACGGCTTCCCGCTCGAAGAACCCCGTTTTCATCCGCCATACTCTCCAAGGTTCTGCAGGATGTCGTACCCACGCAGATAACCCGATTGCCCCTGGCTTTGCACTCCTGTACCATCTGCGCGGTCTCTTCCGTGACAACGCAGAATTCGGAATGCATCTCATGGTCTTCTACTGCATCTTCCTTCACCGGCCGGAAGGTTCCCAGACCGACATGCAGCGTCACAAAGCCGACATTCACTCCTTTGGCACGGATTTCATCCAGAAGCTCCTTCGTAAAATGCAAACCGGCTGTCGGCGCCGCAGCAGAACCCTCTTCTCTGGCATAGACCGTCTGATACCGATCGCGATCCTGCAGCTTTTCATGAATATAGGGCGGCAGCGGCATCTCGCCCAATTGGTCCAAGACTTCTTCAAATACACCATCAAATTCAAACCGTACGATTCGGTTGCCGCCCTCTACGATTTTCAGGACTTCAGCCTCCAACATCCCGCCGCCGAAGGTCAGACGATGTCCAGGACGTACCCTCCGTCCCGGATGTACCAGGACCTCCCAGCACATTCCGTCGCCATACATTCCTTCCGGGCAGCGTTTGAGCAGCAGCAGCTCTACATGGGTTCCGATATCCTTTCGCTCGCCCAGCAGTCTTGCAGGCATCACCTTGGTATCATTCAGAATCATACAGTCTCCGGGCTGCAGATACTCCAGAATATCCCGAAAATGTCTATGCTGAATCTCTCCGCTCTCTTTGTTCAAAACCATAAGGCGGGAGGCCGTCCGATCCTGCAGCGGCACCTGAGCGATAAGCTCCTCCGGTAAATCATAATAGAAATCGCTTTTTTTCATATTCTTACCTCCAAACATGGAAAAAGGCGGATATCCCGCCTTTTTGTATCTCTTTATAATCCCAGGATATCATGGATCTGCTGCAATGCCTGGTCCTTCTCGCAGACTCGGTGATGACGTATCGGAGAATCCAAAACCTGACGGACTCTCGACGGTATGGATGTCTGACTGATCGCGCTTAGCTTTTCCATCAGCGCCATCTCCTCCTCCGGAACTTCTGATCCCACTGCCTTCAGGATACTGGCCGGGAATTTGTAGGGGCTGGCCGTGGATACCACAACCACAGGAACCGTATCTCCCGTCTCCTGCTGATACCGCTGCGCAACACTATAAGCCACCGCCGTGTGGGGATCCATAACATACGAACTGTTCTGATATACTTCCCGAATGGCCGCCTCCGTCTCCTCTTCACTGGCAAACTGCGCCCAAAACTCCTCTTCCATGGCCGTCTTATCTACAGGCAGAGTATAGCTGCCTCGCTGACGCAGCGAATCCATCAGTTCCTGCACCAAAGTGCCGTTCTCGCCGCACAGCTGGTAGAGAAGTCTTTCCAGATTGCTGGAAACGAGGATATCCATAGACGGCGAACTGGTCACGTAGAACTCACGATTGGCATTGTAACGTCCCGTATGGAAAAAGTCTGTCAGGACATTATTCTTATTGGACGCGCAGATCAGCTTCTTAATCGGCAGGCCCATTGTCCGGGCATAATGCGCTGCAAGAATATTACCGAAATTACCTGTCGGTACGCTGAAGCTCACCGGCATGCCCAGGCTCACCTTATGATCGCGTACCATCTCCAGGTATGCCCAGAAATAATACACTACCTGAGGAACAAGACGCCCAATATTAATCGAATTGGCAGAGGAGAACATATATCCGGCATTCTTCATCTTCTGTGCTTCCTGTGGATCAGTAAAAATCTCCTTGACACTGCGCTGCGCGTCGTCAAAATTACCCTTCATCGCGACAACGTGAGTATTATCCCCCTGCTGCGTCACCATCTGCAGACGCTGTACTGTACTTACGCCATCCTTCGGATAAAAAACGATAATTCTGACGCCGCTTACATTGGCAAATCCCTCCAGAGCGGCCTTTCCGGTATCTCCGGAAGTTGCCGTCAGGATCACAATCTCTTCCTCCAGATTCTGCTTACGTGCCGCCGTCGTCATCAAATACGGCAGAATCGAGAGCGCCATATCCTTAAAGGCCAAGGTAGCTCCATGAAAAAGCTCAAGGAAATTCGCGTCGCCCGGATGTGCCAGAGGCGCAATCTGCGGTGTATCAAACTTATCATCATAGGCATGATCGATACAATACCGTAATTCATCCTCCGAAAAATCCGTTAAAAAGAGCTTCATTACCTCGTAAGCCACTTCGCGGTAATTCATCTTTAAAAGCTCGGACAGCTCCTTATCCATTTGGGGCAAGTGCTCCGGTACAAACAGCCCGCCATCCTCCGCGATTCCGTGAACGATAGCATAAGAAGCGGTTACCGGCTCGCCATGACCACGCGTGCTTTTATACATCAAAGTTTCCATGCTCGTCATTCTCCTTTTTACTGCTCGCTGACTTCTTTTAATCTATATGTCAAAACTCTCAGGCTATCCGACAAATGTACATTCTCTACGACCACCTTATCTTCCGGCAGCCGAAGGTCTATAGACGCAAAGTTCCAAATGGCCCGTATGCCTCCGGCAACCAGCGTTTCCGCTACAGCAGCGGCGCCTGTTTTAGGAATTGTCAGCACCGCGATATCCGCTGTATTCTCTTTCAGATACTCCGGCAGATAGGAAATATTATAAATCTTGCTGCCATTGACAAGCCGGCCTTCTAACTCCGGATTACTGTCAAAGAGGGCGACAATCTTATAACCCAACCGGTAGAAATTCGTATAATGCGCGACTGCCTGTCCCAGGTTACCTGCGCCGATAATAATGACCCGATACTCCTGATCCTGCCCCAGGATTTTACCGATCTCCGTATGCAGGCTCTCCACATTATAACCATATCCCTGCTGGCCAAATCCTCCAAAGTGATTCAGGTCCTGACGGATCTGTGATGCCGTCACATCCATTCTTCTGCTTAAATCTCCGGAAGAAATGCGTGTAATACCCTTGGATAAGAGATCTCCCAAATACCGGTAATACCTCGGCAAACGGTATATCACCGCAGAGGGAATCTTTTTCGTGTCCATATATCTATCATTCACTCCCGCTCATTGTGCGTTAACAAAAATAACGCCAGTTTCATTATATCATATCTCACCTGCAAATTGCAATTACTATTTCTATATCCTGCTAAAATTACTTGAAATCCCTCAAAAGTTATTGTACAATAAAAATACTCTTTCATGAGAATTTCGGCTTTTTAAGCCGTTATTAGAACAGGAAAATCCATGAAATCTTCTGCTTGCCAACTATATGCCGGCAGGTTACGCAGTACGCTATTTACTTGGAAAGGAGCCTCTCCAATGGCAGAATTCGGACTTGTAAAAAAAATAGACGGCGACTATGCCGTATTGGAACTTACCAGGAGCGAAGCGTGCAAGCACTGTAACGCCTGCCTGCCTTCGCTAACCGGCAAGGCTATGACCCTTCGGGCCCAAAATGCCTGCAAGGCCAAAGTCGGGGATTATGTCAGTGTAGAAGTGCAGCAGGATGGCTTTCTGTCCGCAGTCTTCTATCTCTATGTGATTCCTGCCCTGGTCTTTATTGCTCTGATTGTATTTTTAAGCTTTCTGAAACTCAACGAATGGATGGTTCTGGGACTTTCTCTGATGGGCCTTGTCATTGTCTATCTGCTTCTCCATCGCCTTATCCCTCATCTCAATCTGAAGCGCTATATTCCTGTAGCCATTGCCATTCTGGATCCTCCTTCTAAAAAGGAGTAAAAGACGGAACCCGCCGGATGGAGTTTTCATATGATGTAGTACAAAGCTCCTCTGGAGGGTTTCAAAATGTCTAAATGCTGTTCCATCTTCAATACTTCCGGACGCGGCCGGATTCTCCAGCACTCTATGCCTTCATTGCATGAATCCTCTTCTCCCTGCTCTTCTGCCGAGGAAGGGACATCGTGCTGCTGCACATCGGAAGCTTCCAACGGTGTTTTAACCCCCGTTGCATCCGACCGCTGCTCATGTGCTTCCTCCTCCGGAAGTGGATGTACCACGCAATGCGCTTCGCCCATGCATACCATGATGCCCGTCATCTATGATGAATGCGGCATCAATCTGTGCCGGGTTGTCGCTCCGCAAACGGCCATTCCAACGGACGCGGCCAGCATGGAAGTTCAGGTATTGGATGTTGATTTTCGTCTGAATCAAGGCAATAACGGCACGTACTTCACAACACTCACCAATCGGCCCGGATGTATCCGGATTACTCTGACAAATCTGGATGTAACATTTCGCCTGACCGCTCTGGATTGCTGCGGCAACATCATCTCCCAATCCGTTGAAACGGTCAACTATCTGAACCCCGATCCTTATGCTGAGAGCAGCGATCCGGATACCAATCCAACCAGTGTAACCCTGGACATCTATGTTCCTTATGGCTTAACCTATAGCGTCGGCGAGAACGGTTCCTATTACCCTGCTATTTCCTATCTTGGCCCGGTCGTCGGCGTCAATTCTCAATTGGAACAGGGTCTGTCCGTCCAAGCCGCCTCCAAGGTCCTTCGTTTCGATACCGCATTGGATCAAATGGCACTGGGGCTGACTCTCTACCTGCGCTCCATGTATTTTACGGAATTCCGCATAGCACATCAGGGGCTTGCCGTACCGCCAAAGGCATCTCCCGTAGAAGAAGACCAAACCGATGCCTGCCAGGACTTCGTAGACGGCGCACTTCTGACGCCGCAGATCTGCCCGGCTGTCAACTGACTGCATAAAAATCAGCCCTCTGAAATTCCATCAGAGGGCTGATTGATTTTATACTCTTGCTTACTCCTGTGCCTTGCCTTCCGGCATCAGAAGGTTCAGGATGATACCTGCGATAATGCCCAGGCCGATTCCGGAGAGACTGAAGTTCTCTGTTCCGATCACTGCTCCGCCTATCGCAAGGACAAGCATAACAGCCGCCAGGCACAGATTCCGGTTCTGCTTGAAATCTACCTGATTTTCAACCAGGGTACGAAGGCCGACGGAGGAAATCATTCCATACAGTACGATACACGCACCGCCCAATACGCAGGTCGGCACCGTCTCAACTACACCTACAACCTTGCCCAGGAAGCTGGCAATGATAGCAAATACAGCTGCCATTCTTAGAGATGTCGGATTATAGTTTCCGGTTGCCGCAAGCACTGCGGTATTCTCAGAATAGGTTGTATTCGCCGGGCCACCCAGGAAACCGGCCGCGATTGTAGCCAGGCCATCGCCCAGCATAGTGCGATGCAGACCCGGATCTGCCGTGAAGTCCTTGCCTACTACCGCGCCGTTCGCGTAGATATCGCCTACATGCTCTACGCAGGTTACGATAGCGATCGGTGCGATCACACCGATTGCTCTAAGATTAAAGGTCGGGAACACGAAATGCGGGAGCTCAATCCAATCATGTGCGGCAACCTTGCTCATATCCAGCAGTTCTGCCGGCGCCAGCCCAGTGCTGACCAGAATCAATGTTACAACATAACCTGCAACCAAACAGATAACGATGGAAGCCATCTTTACAGCGCCCTTACCATAGCTTGACAGAATCACCGTCAGTACACAAACCGCGCCGCCAATCAGCCAGGACCAGTAATATGTCGGGCCGAAATCTACGCTTCCCTGAATATTGTTAATCGCAGAAGAAGCCAGATTCAATCCGATCAGGGTTACGCCAACACCTCGAACAACCGGTGGAAACAGCTTATCGATAAACTTTTTACCGCAGAAGCGAATCACCACAGAGATGATTACATAGATCAGACCGGCTGCAATAATGCCTCCCATGGCCGCTGCGATCTGCTCATCCTTGGTCGCGCCGTACGCTTCATTGCCAATCACCGCACAGAGCGCAGCGATGAAGGCAAAAGAACTGCCCAGAAACGCCGGAACTCTGCCCTTAGTGCACAGATGGAAAATCAGTGTACCAATACCAGCACAACACAGAGCTACACCTACATCCAATCCCGTTAACAACGGAACCAGAATGGTTGCGCAAGACATTGCAAACGCATGCTGCAAGCCCAGCGTAATCGTTTTGCCTGCTCCTAACGTCGGATATTCTTTTGACGCAGGAAAAAGGACTTGGTTGATCTTAGAAAAAATATTCATCCTATTGAGCCCCCTTGCCCATAAAGTATCACAGCCATTATATCATCCTTTTGTCGAAAATACAAGAATTATATTTTTATGAAAAATCACCACTTTCTTTTCTATTATTTATGTGATATACTTAAAATAACTGGATTGGATAGGTTTCCCGGCATACTGATGCCATTATTAGACATATGCTGTCTTGAAAGGATTCCCCATGTTTCAAAAAAACGATATCGTTCTTTATTCACCTCACGGTGTCTGCAGGATTGAGAATCTTACAGACCTGTGTTTTCGCGGCGTTACACGGAATTACTATATTCTGCGTCCGCTTCGTAATTCATCGGCTGTTATTTTTGTTCCCTCCGATAGTGAATCGCTTTTGACTCGTATGCACGCGATTCTGACCCGTGAGGGTCTGGAAGACCTGATGCGCTCTTTCTGTGAAATTGTAGATACTCTGAGCTATCATGACCTTCCCCATGCACAATACAAAGCGATCCTGATCGGAGATGACCGCCTTGCTCAGCTGAAACTGATTCATATTTTACATACTCACCAGGTTATGCTGCGCAAACGCGGCCGTAAGCTCTACTCCGTCGATGAACGTGCGCTTCGTGAAGCTGAGAAAATTCTTTTTGATGAATTTTCTTATGTTCTGGAATTGCACCGTGAATCGATTCCTTCCTGGATTCAGGAGCAAATAAAAAACAGGACATTTTCCGTCCTGTCTTAAAGTAGGGATGATTGGGCTCGAACCAACGACCTCTGCGATGTGAACGCAGCGCTCTAACCAACTGAGCTACATCCCCGAATTCTTTTTTATTATACCGCCATGCTATATCTTTGTCAAGCAATATTTTCGGGTCCGCTGGATTTCACTCCAGCGGACCCATTTGCTTTTCTTACTTATTGAATGCGCCGTCCCAATCCTTCATGAACTTCTCAATGCCTGCCTTGGTCAACGGATGCTCGATCATCTGCATCAGAACCTTATAAGGTACCGTAGCGATATCTGCACCAGCCTTGGCACACTCCAGCACATGCATCGGATGACGGATGCTTGCTGCGATGATCTGCGTCTCAATACCGTGTACGCCAAAGATCTCAACGATGTCCTCGATCAGAGTCATTCCATCACAGCTGATATCGTCCAGACGGCCCAGGAATGGAGACACATACGTTGCGCCTGCACGAGCCGCCAAAAGTGCCTGTGTCGCTGAAAAGATCAGTGTTACATTGGTCTTGATTCCTTCCTTAGATACAACGCTTACTGCCTCAAGGCCAGCTGCTGTCATCGGAATCTTAACAACCATATTCGGATGAATCTTAGCAATCTCTCTTGCCTCACGGATCATTCCCTCTGCATCCAGACTGATGACCTCACCGCTGATCGGCCCGTCTACAATACCGGTGATCTCCTTAATAACTTCGTTAAAATCACGGCCTTCCTTCGCTACCAGCGACGGATTGGTCGTTACTCCGCTGATAAAGCCCATCTTAGCCGCTTTGCGGATCTCGTCCACATTTGCGGTATCAATAAAGAAACGCATAATTTACCCTCCCTAGGATATAATAAAGACAGCACAATAATTGTACTGTCTTTATTATATCACAAATCCCCCTTTCTGGAAAGAGGGATTCATAAATTCCCTGTGAAATTTTAGCCCTTCAGTGATCCGATCATAACGCCCTTGACAAAGTGCTTCTGTACAAACGGATACAGTACGATGACCGGCAGACTTCCGAATACAATGATCGCGTACTTCAGTACCTCGATCAGCGCCGCTCTCTGGCTCTGGTCCGTACTCGTCGTATCCGTCATCTCCTGCAGTGCCTTCGCTGTACTGATGATGTTCCTCAGTACCACCTGCAGCGTAAACTTCTCTTCGGAATTCAGGTAGATGTAAGCATCAAAATAGGAATTCCAGTGCGCCACCGCATAGTACAGTGTCAGTACTGCCAGAATCGACTTGGACAGCGGAAGCACCAGCTTGAACAGAATCTGAATATCGTTCGCTCCGTCCAGCCCCGCTGCCTCAATCATCTCATCCGGTATGCTGTTCTGAAAATACGTCCTTGCTATGATCATGTTGTATACTGAGATCGCGCCCGGCAGCACCAGCGCCCACATCGTATCCAACAGTCCCAGATCCCGGATATTCAGGAAGGTCGGAATCAGCGGCGCGGAAAAGATCATCGTAAACACAAACAGGCCCGTAAATATCCCGCGGCCTACAAACCGCTTTGTCGCCAGCGGATATGCCGCCATTACTGTCATTACAATGTTAATTACCGTTCCTACAAAGGTATACAGGATCGAATTGGCATACCCCTGCAGCAACTTCTTGGATTGGAAAATCTGCATATAGGCGTCAAAGTTCCAGCCAACGGGCCAGATGCCGACCTTTCCTGTAATTACCGCTCCCGGAGTCGACAGGGAGGACGCAATGACATTCAGCAAGGGGACTGCGACAATGACAAAGCCGAACAACAGCAGCAGGGTGTTGAATAGATGAAATATAATATCGCTCCGGCTCTCCCGGATATGTTTATACATTACAGACATCTCTCACCCTCCTCAGAACAGACTGGTCTCGCTCACACGGCTCGAGATCCAGTTGACCAGCAGAAGCATCACCAGCGATACTACGGACTGGAACAGGCCGATCGCTGTCGAGTAGCTGTACTGCATTCCATTCAGTCCCACACGGTATACATAGGTCGAAATGATATCCGATTTGGACAGGTTCATATCGTTCTGCATCAGCAATACCTTTTCATAGCCTACCGTCAGCACCTTGCCGCATGCCATGATCAGCAGGATGATAAAGGTTGGAAGAATACTTGGAAGATCAATATGCAGGATTCTCTTCCAGATCGACGCTCCGTCCACAATCGCCGCCTCATGCATCTCCGCGTCCACCGCCGCGATCGCTGACAGATAGATTACAGCGCTGTAACCGGTACTCTGCCATACTCCGGAGAACACATACAAGGTCTGGAACAGGCCCGGATCTCCCATGAAGTGGATCTTCTCTCCTCCGGCTGCCGCAATGATGTTATTGATCGGTCCTGTCAGGGACAGCATCTGCGACAGAATACTGATGACCAGAACCGTAGAGATAAAGTACGGCATGTAGGTGACCATCTGTACGGTCTTGCCGAACCACTTCCACTTAGCATAGCTCAGGCTCAGCGCCAGAATCACCGGCGGGATGCTTGTCACTATGATATTGTATAGGGACAGGCTGATCGTATTCCACAGAAGCTTTCCAAAGTCCGGAGACTGAAAGAACTTTCGGAAATGCTGCAGTCCCACCCACGGGCTTCCCCAGATTCCGCCGACAAATGTATAGTTACGGAACGCGATCTGTGAACCCACCAGCGGAACGTACTTAAACATGACCAGATATATCAGGGGCAGGGCGATTACAAAATACAGCTGCCAATGCCTGCGGATATTCTTCCACATGATGGCGCCCTTCGTCTTCTTAATGGGCTTGTTTCCTTTTGCCGCCATAAGACTCGTTCCTCCTTTTTTCTAAATAAGGGGCTTCCGACACGGAAGCCCCTTAATGCCGCAATGGTCTGAAAATTACTTTGCGCTAAATACGGAGGCATCATAAGCCTTCTGCAGCAGAGCAAGGTACTGGCTCAGGCCCTGACTCTCCAGAGCTGCCAGATATGCATCCCAGTCAGCATCAACATCTTTTGCACCGGTTACAAACTGTGCCAGCCACTCATTCTGTGTCGGCTGTACAGTTGCCTTGACCAGAGCCATCTGTGCCGTATCTTCTTCAGACATGTACAGATCCGGCAGTACACTCTCCAGCGGCTGCTTTACAGCTTCGTGCTCCTTGGAAGAACGATACATAACGATATGACGTCCGGTAGAAGGTGTTACGTCGTCTGCATATGGATTCTGGTTGGTCGTTACAGAAGTAATGAACTTCGGCAGACGTACAAGACCCATCAGCTGGCCCCAGATGTGATTGTCGCTGGATCCCTTAGCCTCCGGAAGCATGGTATATGCTGCCGGCTCACCATCCATATCCATCTCACCCGCTGTTGCTATGCGCCAATCCGTGCCTTTCCAACCGATTGCAGACATCATAGAGCCTTCTTCGGTTGCCAGGTAATCAATCAAGCGGAATGCCGCTTCCGGATTGGAACAGGTAGAAGAAATAAATGTCATACCCGTCTGATACTGTACATAAGGATTCCATGCTGCGATGCACTGCCCGGACGGTCCGGTCAGCGGTGCCAGCGGCTGATACTGCTCCCACTTCTTGGAGTTAGGCATTGTACTCAGATCGCAAGCATAACCCGGACGCTGTGCCAGGAACGCACCAATCACAGCCTTATCGCCAGACTCATTCAGATTCACCTGAGAGTCCTTATTCCATGTAAAGGATTCTGGATTGATCAGTCCTTCACTGTACATCTGTGCCAGATACTTCAGGCCTTCCTTATAGCCTTCCTGTACCGGAGCGTAAGTTACTACGCCATTATCCACATACAGTTTATTGGTTTCCGGTGTCAACTGGAATGGAGCCATCAGGAAACCATCGATCTGTGTACCAGCGCCAGAAGTTACTGTAGACAACGGCAGCTCATCACTTGCATCACCATTGCCGTTCGCATCCTGTGCTTTAAATGCTCTCATAACCTCCAGGAACTCGTCCGTAGTCTTAGGAACATCCATGCCTACATTCTCCAGCCACTCGTTGTTCAGCCACAACTTCATGTTGTACTGTACATGCAGAGAAGAATCGACATTGGGCAGAGAATAGATATGTCCGTCCGGAGTCGTGACATAATCACGCATACCGTCCATCTGCTCAAAAGCTGTCTTATAACCTACGGAAATCGTATCAATATAATTTTCCAGCGGAAGAATCAGTCCCTGTGCTCCGAACATCGCTTCGGAAGCCTTATCATAGCGGTTGGCGTTACCAACACCTGTCAGGATGATATCCGTCATGGATCCGCCCGCAAACATGGTGCTCAACTTATCCCTTACATTGTCGGAAGAAGCCGCAATTGTCCAATCCAGAACAATACCTGTATGCTCCTCCATCCATTTTGTCTGATCATTGTCCGCCCAACTCAGCTCACCATTGCCAGGAGCAAAGATGGTCAAGGTAATCGTACCGTTCTTAACGATCGGCAGCTCACCCGGAGCGTTGAAAAGACTGTCATCCTCAGCCCCCTTGCTTTCCTCCGCCTTAGAAGCATCTCCCTGAGAGACTTCCGCTTTGGAAGAATCCGCCTTGGAGCTGTTATTGCCGCTTTCGCTACATCCGGCAACGGCAATCATCAATACTGTCATCATCAGTGCAATAAACCGCTTCATAGAAAAATCTCCTTTTTATTATTTTATCATTGTATTGATTTCGCAATCGATATCAATGATGCTTATCATGTTAACATACTCTTTACAAAATTTCAATATATTTTCTCAATTTTACCAAGAAAATTTGTCTATGTTTTATAAGATACTAACAAAGGCAAAATATAAACCGTATAAAATAAAAACCGCCGCCCTTGCAAATGCAAGAACAGCGATTTTAAAACTGGGCACGAAGGATTCGAACCTACGAATGCTGGAGTCAGAGTCCAGTGCCTTACCGCTTGGCGAGTGCCCAATATGACTTCTCTGAAAGAGAACAATAGTTATTATTGTAAATTTGCTATAAAAAGTCAAGACTTTTTCTCACTTTCTACAAATCCATGAAAACATCCGCATATTCAACGGCAATCCGTGTACATTTTGCACATTTCTCTGTTCATCTGCTTTATGACAAAGGCAATAAAAGCAAAAAAAAAACGATATCTTTCGATATCGTATACAAGGAGAAAGTATTTTCGTGTAGCAACTAAAAATACATATAATATGGGGGTCACATATATATAATACCATAACCGTTCCCATTTGTCCAGTCATCTTTCCACTAAAGATTTGATGCTTTTTACTTTGTTTTATCGTCAACTTCAACAAAAATATTTTTAATTTCTGTTCAAATCGCCCTGTCATGCTCCCTGTTCGAAAATTCTCAGGAATTCTTCGCCCGAGATGGTCTCCTTCTCCAACAGGAACTGTGCAATCTCATTGACTTTCTCGCGGTTCTCCAACAGGATATTCAGTGCGCGTTGATGCTGCTTCTTGATGATTCTAAGAATTTCATCATCGATCGCCTGTTCTGTCGCCTCACTGCAGCGGCGAATGGGCCTTCCATCCAGATACGACCCGGAAGGAGCTTCCAATCCTACCATATCAAAACGATCTGTCATTCCATAGATCGTTACCATCCTTCTGGCTGTTTCCGTTGCACGCTCAATATCATTCGATGCTCCTGTGGACACCTGTCCCAGCATAACTTCTTCTGCCGCTCGTCCGGCTAAAAGCGCCGCAATCTGGTCCTCCAGCTCTTCTCTGCTTACAAGGTACTTTTCTTCCCCTGGCAGATGCATGGTATATCCCAGCGCTCCCTTGGTTCGCGGAATAATCGTAATCTTGGCGACTTCGTCCGCATGCGGAAGTACATGCCCCAAAAATGCGTGGCCGACTTCATGATATGCAACCGCCTGTTTTTCCTTCGGCGACAAAACTCTATCCTTTTTGATCTTACCTGCGATTACAACCTCTAACGCTTCCTCCAGATCCCATTGCTCTACCGCATTACGTCCCTTCCGTACAGCCAACAAGGCACCTTCATTGATGATATTGGCCAGATCCGCTCCGGAAGCGCCCGGTGTCGTCTTCGCAATCGTATCCAGATTGACACTGCTGGACATCCGTATTTTCTTGGCATGTACTTCCAGAATGGCTAGACGGCCCAAATAATCAGGAATCTCTACATTGACCTGTCTGTCAAAACGGCCCGGACGCAGCAGTGCCGGATCCAAGATCTCCGGACGATTGGTGGCTCCCAAAATAACTACACCCTTGGAAGAATCAAAGCCGTCCATCTCTGTCAACAGCTGATTCAATGTCTGCTCCCGCTCATCGTTGGTGGAAATAGAATTCTCACGGCTTCTGCCGATGGCATCAATCTCGTCGATGAAAATAATACATGGTGCCTTTTCCTGTGCCTGCCGGAACAAATCCCTCACTCTTGCCGCACCCATTCCGACAAACATCTGAACAAATTCGGATCCTGAGATTGAGAAGAAAGGTACTTGTGCCTCACCAGCCACCGCCTTTGCCAACATAGTTTTACCGGTTCCCGGAGGCCCTACCAACAACGCGCCCTTCGGCAGCTTAGCACCGATCGCTGCATATTTTTGCGGGTTATGAAGAAGATCCACGATCTCCTCCAACGACTCGCCAGAGAAGGCCAGTTCATTCGTACGCCAAA